>NZ_AEJC01000534.1 GCF_000317595.1 Streptomyces ipomoeae 91-03
CGCTCCAGTACGTTTACGGCTCCGCCCAGGGGGAACCCGACGCAACTGTGCGCCAGGAGCCACCCAAGCCGGGCGGAAATTCCGACTCAGAACTTCTGATAAAGTCGGAGCCGCCGGAAAGGGAAACGCGGAAGCGGAAACCTGGAAAGCACCGAGGAAATCGGATCGGAAAAAGATCTGGTAGAGTCGGAAACGCAAGACCGAAGGGAAGCGCCCGGAGGAAAGCTCGAGAGAAACGGCTCGGGTGAGTACGAAGGAAGCGTCCGTTCCTTGAGAACTCAACAGCGTGCCAAAAATCAACGCCAGATATGTTGATACCCCGTCTGCCGGAAACATTTCCGGTGGTCGAGGTTCCTTTGAAACAAACACAGCGAGGACGCTGTGAACCATCGGATCATTCCTCCGGTGGTTCCGCTCTCGTGTGTGCGCACCGGATTACCGGTACACATTCACGGAGAGTTTGATCCTGGCTCAGGACGAACGCTGGCGGCGTGCTTAACACATGCAAGTCGAACGATGAACCGCTTCGGTGGGGATTAGTGGCGAACGGGTGAGTAACACGTGGGCAATCTGCCCTTCACTCTGGGACAAGCCCTGGAAACGGGGTCTAATACCGGATACGACGCGCTCGGGCATCCGATGTGCGTGGAAAGCTCCGGCGGTGAAGGATGAGCCCGCGGCCTATCAGCTTGTTGGTGAGGTAACGGCTCACCAAGGCGACGACGGGTAGCCGGCCTGAGAGGGCGACCGGCCACACTGGGACTGAGACACGGCCCAGACTCCTACGGGAGGCAGCAGTGGGGAATATTGCACAATGGGCGCAAGCCTGATGCAGCGACGCCGCGTGAGGGATGACGGCCTTCGGGTTGTAAACCTCTTTCAGCAGGGAAGAAGCGCAAGTGACGGTACCTGCAGAAGAAGCGCCGGCTAACTACGTGCCAGCAGCCGCGGTAATACGTAGGGCGCGAGCGTTGTCCGGAATTATTGGGCGTAAAGAGCTCGTAGGCGGTCTGTCGCGTCGGATGTGAAAGCCCGGGGCTTAACCCCGGGTCTGCATTCGATACGGGCAGACTGGAGTGTGGTAGGGGAGATCGGAATTCCTGGTGTAGCGGTGAAATGCGCAGATATCAGGAGGAACACCGGTGGCGAAGGCGGATCTCTGGGCCATTACTGACGCTGAGGAGCGAAAGCGTGGGGAGCGAACAGGATTAGATACCCTGGTAGTCCACGCCGTAAACGGTGGGAACTAGGTGTTGGCGACATTCCACGTCGTCGGTGCCGCAGCTAACGCATTAAGTTCCCCGCCTGGGGAGTACGGCCGCAAGGCTAAAACTCAAAGGAATTGACGGGGGCCCGCACAAGCAGCGGAGCATGTGGCTTAATTCGACGCAACGCGAAGAACCTTACCAAGGCTTGACATACGCCGGAAAACCCTGGAGACAGGGTCCCCCTTGTGGTCGGTGTACAGGTGGTGCATGGCTGTCGTCAGCTCGTGTCGTGAGATGTTGGGTTAAGTCCCGCAACGAGCGCAACCCTTGTTCTGTGTTGCCAGCACGCCCTTCGGGGTGGTGGGGACTCACAGGAGACTGCCGGGGTCAACTCGGAGGAAGGTGGGGACGACGTCAAGTCATCATGCCCCTTATGTCTTGGGCTGCACACGTGCTACAATGGCAGGTACAATGAGCTGCGAAGCCGTGAGGCGGAGCGAATCTCAAAAAGCCTGTCTCAGTTCGGATTGGGGTCTGCAACTCGACCCCATGAAGTCGGAGTTGCTAGTAATCGCAGATCAGCAGTGCTGCGGTGAATACGTTCCCGGGCCTTGTACACACCGCCCGTCACGTCACGAAAGTCGGTAACACCCGAAGCCGGTGGCCCAACCCCTTGCGGGAGGGAGCTGTCGAAGGTGGGACTGGCGATTGGGACGAAGTCGTAACAAGGTAGCCGTACCGGAAGGTGCGGCTGGATCACCTCCTTTCTAAGGAGCATCTAGCTGCCGCGAGGCAGCCAGAGCCACTACGCCAGCGAATGTCTGGCGGTGGTCAGCTCATGGGTGGAACGTTGATTATTCGGCACGGTCGGGACGGACCAGGCGCTAGTACTGCCCCTGCTGGGGGCGTGGAACGCTGATCTGGTCGGCTGACCGTGCCGGGCACGCTGTTGGGTGTCTGAGGGTGCGAGCGTTGCTCGCCCTTCACGATGCCGGCCCCGGTGCAGCACCGCGTGATGTGGTGTGTGACGGGTGGTTGGTCGTTGTTTGAGAACTGCACAGTGGACGCGAGCATCTGTGGCCAAGTTTTTAAGGGCGCACGGTGGATGCCTTGGCACCAGGAACCGATGAAGGACGTGGGAGGCCGCGATAGGCCCCGGGGAGTCGTCAACCAGGCTTTGATCCGGGGGTGTCCGAATGGGGAAACCCGGCAGTCGTCATGGGCTGTCACCCTTGCCTGAACACATAGGGCAAGTGGAGGGAACGCGGGGAAGTGAAACATCTCAGTACCCGCAGGAAGAGAAAACAACCGTGATTCCGGGAGTAGTGGCGAGCGAAACTGGATGAGGCCAAACCTATGGCGTGTGAGACCCGGCAGGGGTTGCGTCGTGGGGGTTGTGGGATCTCTTTTTCACGGTCTGCCGGCCGTGGGACGAGTCAGAAACCGTATGGATAGGCGAAGGACATGCGAAAGGTCCGGCGTAGAGGGTAAGACCCCCGTAGCTGAAATCTGTACGGCTCGTTGGAGAGACACCCAAGTAGCACGGGGCCCGAGAAATCCCGTGTGAATCTGGCGGGACCACCCGCTAAGCCTAAATATTCCCTGGTGACCGATAGCGGATAGTACCGTGAGGGAATGGTGAAAAGTACCCCGGGAGGGGAGTGAAATAGTACCTGAAACCGTGTGCCTACAAGCCGTGGGAGCGTCGGATGGAAGCTTGCTTTCATCTCGTGACTGCGTGCCTTTTGAAGAATGAGCCTGCGAGTTTGCGGTGTGTTGCGAGGTTAACCCGGGTGGGGTAGCCGTAGCGAAAGCGAGTCCGAACAGGGCGGTGTAGTAGCGCGCTCAAGACCCGAAGCGGAGTGATCTAGCCATGGGCAGGTTGAAGCGGAGGTAAGACTTCGTGGAGGACCGAACCCACCAGGGTTGAAAACCTGGGGGATGACCTGTGGTTAGGGGTGAAAGGCCAATCAAACTCCGTGATAGCTGGTTCTCCCCGAAATGCATTTAGGTGCAGCGTCGTGTGTTTCTTGCCGGAGGTAGAGCACTGGATAGGCGATGGGCCCTACCGGGTTACTGACCTTAGCCAAACTCCGAATGCCGGTAAGTGAGAGCGCGGCAGTGAGACTGTGGGGGATAAGCTCCATGGTCGAGAGGGAAACAGCCCAGAGCATCGACTAAGGCCCCTAAGCGTACGCTAAGTGGGAAAGGATGTGGAGTCGCAGAGACAACCAGGAGGTTGGCTTAGAAGCAGCCACCCTTGAAAGAGTGCGTAATAGCTCACTGGTCTAGTGATTCCGCGCCGACAATGTAGCGGGGCTCAAGCGTACCGCCGAAGTCGTGTCATTCCAGTGTGAGGGCCAACGCCTGCTGGGATGGGTAGGGGAGCGTCGTCTGCCGGGTGAAGCAGCACCGGAAGGTAGTTGTGGACGGTTGACGAGTGAGAATGCAGGCATGAGTAGCGATACAAACGTGAGAAACGTTTGCGCCGATTGACCAAGGGTTCCTGGGTCAAGCTGATCTGCCCAGGGTAAGTCGGGACCTAAGGCGAGGCCGACAGGCGTAGTCGATGGATAACCGGTTGATATTCCGGTACCCGCTGTGAAGCGTCAAACATCGAGCATCGTGATGCTAAGGCCGTGAAGCCGCCCTGATCTCTTCGGAGTTGAGGGGAGTGGTGGAGCCGCCGGTCCAAGCGGTTAGTAGGTGAGTGATGGGGTGACGCAGGAAGGTAGTCCATCCCGGGCGGTGGTTGTCCCGGGGTAAGGGTGTAGGCCGTGCGATAGGTAAATCCGTCGTGCGTGTGGCTGAGACCTGATGCCGAGCCGATTGTGGTGAAGTGGATGATCCTATGCTGTCGAGAAAAGCCTCTAGCGAGTTTCATGGCGGCCCGTACCCTAAACCGACTCAGGTGGTCTGGTAGAGAATACCGAGGCGTTCGGGTGAACTATGGTTAAGGAACTCGGCAAAATGCCCCCGTAACTTCGGGAGAAGGGGGGCCACACCCGGTGATGGGTTTTACATCCTGAGCTGGGGGTGGCCGCAGAGACCAGCGAGAAGCGACTGTTTACTAAAAACACAGGTCCGTGCGAAGCCGTAAGGCGATGTATACGGACTGACGCCTGCCCGGTGCTGGAACGTTAAGGGGACCGGTTAGTCATTCTTCGGGGTGGCGAAGCTGAGAACTTAAGCGCCAGTAAACGGCGGTGGTAACTATAACCATCCTAAGGTAGCGAAATTCCTTGTCGGGTAAGTTCCGACCTGCACGAATGGCGTAACGACTTCTCGACTGTCTCAACCATAGGCCCGGTGAAATTGCACTACGAGTAAAGATGCTCGTTTCGCGCAGCAGGACGGAAAGACCCCGGGACCTTTACTACAGTTTGATATTGGTGTTCGGTTCGGCTTGTGTAGGATAGCTGGGAGACTGTGAGCATCGGACGCCAGTTCGGTGGGAGTCGTCGTTGAAATACCAGTCTGGTCGTGCTGGATGTCTAACCCGGGTCCGTGATCCGGATCGGGGACAGTGTCTGATGGGTAGTTTAACTGGGGCGGTTGCCTCCCAAAGGGTAACGGAGGCGCCCAAAGGTTCCCTCAGCCTGGTTGGCAATCAGGTGGTGAGTGTAAGTGCACAAGGGAGCTTGACTGTGAGACCGACGGGTCGAGCAGGGACGAAAGTCGGGACTAGTGATCCGGCGGTGGCTTGTGGAAGCGCCGTCGCTCAACGGATAAAAGGTACCCCGGGGATAACAGGCTGATCTTCCCCAAGAGTCCATATCGACGGGATGGTTTGGCACCTCGATGTCGGCTCGTCGCATCCTGGGGCTGGAGTCGGTCCCAAGGGTTGGGCTGTTCGCCCATTAAAGCGGTACGCGAGCTGGGTTTAGAACGTCGTGAGACAGTTCGGTCCCTATCCGCTGTGCGCGTAGGAGTCTTGAGAAGGGCTGTCCCTAGTACGAGAGGACCGGGACGGACGAACCTCTGGTGTGCCAGTTGTTCTGCCAAGGGCATGGCTGGTTGGCTACGTTCGGGAGGGATAACCGCTGAAAGCATCTAAGCGGGAAGCCTGCTTCGAGATGAGGACTCCCACCCACTTGATGGGGTAAGGCTCCCAGTAGACGACTGGGTTGATAGGCCGGATCTGGAAGCACGGTAACGTGTGGAGGTGACCGGTACTAATAGGCCGAGGGCTTGTCCTCAGTTGCTCGCGTCCACTGTGTTGGTTCTGAAACCACGAACGACCCCGTTGCCCGTGTGGTGGCGGTGCGGGTGTTGACAGTTTCATAGTGTTTCGGTGGTTATAGCGTGAGGGAAACGCCCGGTTACATTCCGAACCCGGAAGCTAAGCCTTACAGCGCCGATGGTACTGCAGGGGGGACCCTGTGGGAGAGTAGGACACCGCCGAACAAATATTGAAAGAGCTGGTCTCTGAACTTCGGTTCGGGGACCAGCTCTTTTTTGTTGTGCGTCACTTGGTGTTCACGTTCCGCGTCAAAGATCCGCGCTATGGGTACCGTTGGAATGCTCAGGGCCGCAGGGATCGGCGCCGGTGACGAGGTGATCGTGCCGGCGTTCGGGAATCCGGAGGTAGCCGAGGCGGTGAGCCTGGCGGGGGCAGTACCGGTCTTCGCCGACATAGACCCGGTGACGTACTGCCTGGATGCCTCGGCTGTCGAGGCCGTGGTGACTTCGCGGACGGTGGCGATCGTCGTCGTACACCGCTTCGGTCGGTCGGCTGACATCGCGCGACTGCGCGATGTGGGCCAGCGGCACGGGCTGTTGGTGCTGGAGCAGGGGGAGTCGGAGACGCCGTACAGCGAGGTCGGGGAGCGTCGGCAGCGGGCCACGTATCTCAGTTCGAAGCTGAAGGGCGTATGGACTCCCGACGGGGGTGACGGGCATACGTTCCAGCAGTACGTCGTGCGGGTGCCGGGCAATGGGCGGCCGGACCGGGACGCCTTCGCACGGGCCATTCGCGCCAAGGGAATTGAGTGCAGCGTGCCGGTGAAGACCCCCGTGCACCGGATGCCCGGGTTCCGGCGGGACGTGTGTCTGCCGGAGACCGAGCGGGCCGCCGACGAGACGCTGGCGCTGCCCATCGGCGGCAGGATGTCGCGGCGGGAACTCAATCGGCTGGTGTCCGCCTGCAACGCGCTCGGTGGACTGCTGCAACCGGCGTTCTGAGACGCCCCGCCGAAAGCCCGAGCTTGGTTTGGGAGCACAGGTCTGTTCGGGGTATGATCTATTCCGTTGCCGCGAGGGAAGCCTCAAAAAGGCAACAGGCCCCTATAGCTCAGTCGGCAGAGCGTCTCCATGGTAAGGAGAAGGTCAACGGTTCGATTCCGTTTGGGGGCTCAGCCAAAAGGCCCCGCCCGATCGGGCGGGGCCTTTCTCATGCCCACTCAGTCCTGCGGAAGGCCCGGTACGCGCATCGCGAGGATCGCCATGTCGTCGGACGGGGCGTCGGAGGCGAAGCGTTCGACGGCGCGCATGACGCGGGCCGCGACCGCGCCGGCGGTGAGTCCCGTGCAGGTCGTGAGGACCTCGGTGAGGCCGTCGTCGCCCAACATGCGTGTGCCCTCGCGGCGTTCGGTGACGCCGTCCGTGACGCACAGGAGCACGTCGCCGGGATCGAGGGTGACCGTCTGCTCGTACAGCTCCAGGTCCTCCATGACACCGAGGAGGGCCTGGGGTTCGGCGGCGGGTTCGACCGTGCCGTCCTGGCGGAGGCGCAGGGGCAGCGGGTGGCCGGCGCAGACGACCTTCAGTACGGCGCTGCCGTCCTCCTGGGGCCACAACTCGCCGTAGAGGAGCGTCAGGAAGCGGCTGCGGGCGCCCTCGTCGATGATGGCGGAGTTGAGGCGCTCCAGGACCGCGGGGCCGCCGTAGCCCTCTCGGGCGAGCAGGCGCAGGGCGTGGCGGGCCAGGCCGGTGACCGCGGCGGCCTCCGGGCCCGTGCCGCAGACGTCGCCGATGGCGAAGCCGTACGCGCCGTCGCGGATCGGGAAGATGTCGTAGAAGTCGCCGCCGACCTCGTTGCCCTCGCCGGCCGCGCGGTAGATGACCTCGACCTCGACGCCGTCGATCTCTGGGAGCTCAGGCGGCAGGAGGCTGCGCTGGAGGGACTGGCTGATGGCCACGCGCTCCGAGTACAGGCGGGCGTTGTCCAGGGCGAGGGCGGCCCGGCGGGAGAGGTCCTCGGCCAGCTCCAGGATCTCCTGGCGGAAGTGCTCGTCCGTCGGTTTGCCGAGGGTCAGCATGCCGATGACGCGGTTGCGGGCCACGAGGGGCAGGACGACCGTCTCGCCGCCCACCGCAGAGGCCGTGGCCAGCGTCGTACCGATGCCGGAGCTGACCGTGGCGGGCTCGCCGAGGCCCAGGCTGCGCATCGAGGTGCGCAGGGCCGCGTGGTGGGCCGCCTCGGCGGGGGCCGTCCAGACACGGGCGCCCGGGGTGGGGATCGGCTCCGGCGGCGGGATCTTGGCGAGGAGGGCCTTGAGACCGTCGATGAGGTCCTCGTCCTCGTGGAGGACGTACGACAGGTACGGGTCCGAGGCCTGGTCGGCGATCGTGTAGACCGCGCACCAGGTGGCGAGGGTCGGGATCGTCATCTGGGCCATCAGGGCCAGGGTCTGGTCGCGGTCCAGGGTGCCTGCGAGGAGGTCGGAGGCCTCGACGAGGAAGGACAGGGAGCCTCGGCGCAGGCGTTCGAGTTCGCCGAGGCGGGCCGACTCGACCGCTAGTGCGATGCGGTCGGCGGCGAACTGGAGGCGCAGGGCCTCCTCGTTGGAGTAGCGGCCCGGTGCCTCGGCGGCGACGCCGAGGGAGCCGGTGAGGCGGCCCTCGACCTTGAGGGGGACCGTGACGACCGAGCGCATGCCGGTGCCGCTCAGCAGCGGTACGGCGCCGGGGACGGCCGCGAGGTCGTCGTGGACGGCGGGCATACGGGCCGAGCCGTAGCGACCGGGGCCGGCCTCGACCGGGACGCGGGCGAAGCGCTGACGGGCCGAGGGGAGGCCGGTGGAGGCCCGTACCTCCAGTTCGGTCTCGTCGTCGGTGGCGAGGAGCAGGAAGGCGGAGTCGCCGTCGAGCATGTCGCGTGCGCGTTCGACCGTGCGCTGGAGCAGGCCGTCGAGGTCGTCCGGGGCCGGGGAGCCGATGAAGACCTCGAAGGGGTCCGTGGCCTGGCCCTCGCCGGAGCCGGTCGAGTCGCCGGACGGGACGCGGAGCGGGGTCTGGAGGACGGCGCGCTCGTGGTCCCGTACGAGCAGGCAGACCGTGGAGGGCTCGCCCGCTGTGTCGCGTACCCGGAGGTGGGAGGCGTAGACCGGGATCACACGGCCGGCCGCGTCGCGGATGCCGTAGCTGCCCTCCCAGCGGGAGAGTTGGAGGGCCTCGGCGACGCCGGTGCTGGTGCCGGGGGTGTGCGGCCAGGCGGCGAGGTCGGTGAGGGGCTTGCCGATGACCTGGTCGGGGGCGTATCCGAAGAGTTCCTCGGCGTCCTCGTTCCAGGAGCCGATCGCGCCGACGCGATCGATCTGTACGACGGCGACGCGGACCCGGCCGTCGGCGAGTGGGAGGAGGTCGGCGGGGAGGGACGGGCCGGCCGTGCGGGTGCCCACCGGGCGGTCGGGGAGGTCGAGTTGGAACCAGACCTGCTTGTGCGTGGGCGTGTACTCGACGCCCCAGCGGCCGGCCATGGCCGCGCACAGCTGGAGGCCGCGTCCGCCCTCGCGGTCGGGGCTGCCCATGTTGACGGGCGTGGTCTGGAGGGGGATCTCGCGTTCGGGATAGCGGTCGGCGACCTCGATGCGGACGCCGTCGTCGCTGCGCAGACAGAGGACGTCGGCGGAGGTGCCCGCGTGGATGACCGCGTTGGTGACCAGTTCGCTGGTGAGCACCACGGCGTCGTCGACGATGTCGGCGAATCCCCAGCCCTGGAGGGTGTCGCGGACGAACGAGCGGGCGGTCGCGACGGATCGTGAGACGGCTTCGAAGCTGGCGGCCGCGCGCGCGGTGATCACAGAACTCCTTGTCCGGTTCTCGACGTGCGGGGACCCGCGGCCGACCTCCTGCCGTGGCAGAGGCTTGTTATCCGTCGGCCTGGGGTCCTGGGGGGCTTCCCCAGGATGCAGTCCGGTGGTCATGGTGCGGCCGCCCCTCCGATGCCTGCCCGCTCGTGCTCGTGCGCCACCGCCCAGGCCGGACGGGACCGGCATGGCTGGACAGCCGCATGCAAGGTTACTTACCTTCGCCGTCCATGCGGATGCCGGTCGTCTGTGTTTCCGCCCGGAGGTGTGCGGACCGTGTACGAAGCTGCCGAACTGTTATGGCCTGGTTCAACCATGGTGAAACACTGGGCAGGCTTCCAGGAGAAGGTCTGGGCAGGCCGAGTACCTTCCCAGTGTGCCCGGGGAGTGGCAGCCGGTCTGCCGAGCAGAAGTATCCGCGTACGAACCCGTACGCGTGGTACGAGCAGTGCGAGTGGTGCCAGCGGGACAAGTGGTGCGTTGTCGTGCGAGCAGTGCGACACGTACGAGTACGGCGAAGTACGTCGAGCAGGAACGGTCGACCCTTGCGGGAGGGACACAGTGGAGTCTGGCGTAGCGGCGCGGGGCAACAAGGCGCGCGCGAAAGGCGGACAATCCCTGGGCGACCAGCGCAAACCTCGCAAATCGCGCAATGGGACCACCACCGTGGACACGGCTGCCCTGAACCGGCTGTTGACGGCGCTGGAGGCCATGCGGGACGGCAACTTCCGCAAGCGGCTGACCGTTTCGGGCGACGGCGTCATGGCCGAGATCGCCGCCGTCTACAACGAGGTCGCGGACCGGAACCTGCATCTGACCGGCGAGTTGTCGCGGGTGCGGCGCATGGTGGGGCGTGAGGGCAAGCTCACCGAGCGGCTGGAGACGGGCGCGAGTGAGGGGTCCTGGGCCGCCGCGATCGACGCCTCGAACGCGCTGGTCGACGACCTGGTACGCCCCGTCTCCGAGGTCAGCCGGGTGCTGTCGGCGGTCGCGGAGGGTGATCTGTCGCCGCGTATGGAGCTGCGGACGCCGGCCGGTGACGGCAGTGGCCATCCGTTGCGCGGGGAGTTCCTGAAGGTCGCGCGGACGGTCAACAACCTCGTCGATCAACTGTCGACGTTCACCGACGAGGTCATGCGGCTGGCCAGCGATGTCGGCACCGAGGGCAAGCTGGGCGGGCAGGCGCGGGTGCGCGGGATGTCCGGGTCGTGGAAGGACCTGACCGAGTCCGTCAACACGATGGCGTATCGGCTCACCGCACAGGTGAGGGACATCGCGCTGGTGACGACCGCGGTCGCCAAGGGCGATCTGTCGCGGAAGGTCACGGTCGACGTGGCCGGCGAGATGCTCGAACTGAAGGTGACCGTCAACACGATGGTCGACCAGCTCTCCGCGTTCTCCTCCGAGGTGACCCGAGTCGCCCGTGAGGTGGGCACCGATGGGCAGCTCGGCGGTCAGGCCGAGGTGCCGGGTGTGGCCGGTGTGTGGAAGGAACTCACCGATTCGGTGAACACCATGGCCGGCAATCTCACCGCGCAGGTGCGAGGGATCGCCCAGGTCACCACCGCGGTCGCCAACGGCGATCTGTCGCAGAAGGTGACCGTTCCGGCGCGTGGCGAGGTGGCCAAGCTCGCCGAGACGATCAACCAGATGACCGAGACGCTGCGGATCTTCGCCGACGAGGTCACGCGGGTGGCCAACGAGGTCGGTGGCGAGGGGCGGCTCGGCGGCCAGGCGCAGGTGCCGGGCGCGGCCGGGACGTGGAAGGACCTCACCGATTCGGTGAACACGGTCTTCAGGAACCTCACCACTCAGGTCCGGGACATCGCGGCGGTGACGACCGCCGTGGCCGACGGTGACCTCTCCCAGAAGGTCACCGTGGACGTGGCCGGCGAGATGCTGGAGCTGAAGAACACCGTCAACGGGATGGTCGACCAGCTCTCCGCGTTCGGTGCCGAGGTCACGCGCGTGGCCAACGAGGTCGGTGCCGAGGGGCGGCTCGGCGGCCAGGCGCAGGTGCCGGGCGCGGCCGGGACGTGGAAGGACCTGACGGACTCCGTCAACACGGCGTTCCGGAATCTCACCGGACAGGTGAGGAACATCGCGGCGGTCACGACCGCCGTGGCCAACGGCGACCTCTCGCAGAAGGTCACCGTGGATGTCGCGGGCGAGATGCTCGAACTGAAGAACACCGTGAACACGATGGTGGACCAGCTGTCGTCGTTCGCCGACCAGGTGACGCGGATGGCCCGGGACGTGGGTACGGAGGGCCGCCTCGGCGGTCAGGCCCGTGTGGACGGTGTGTCCGGCACCTGGAAGGAACTCACCGACTCCGTCAACTCGATGGCCGGCAATCTCACCACCCAGGTGCGGAACATCGCCCAGGTGACGACGGCCGTGGCCCGCGGTGACCTCTCCCAGAAGATCGACGTCGACGCGCGCGGCGAGATCCTGGAGCTGAAGAACACCATCAACACGATGGTCGACCAGCTGTCGTCGTTCGCGGACCAGGTGACCCGGGTGGCCCGCGAGGTGGGTACCGAGGGGCGGCTCGGCGGTCAGGCGCAGGTGCCCGGGGTCGCCGGTGTGTGGCGCGACCTCACCGAGTCCGTGAACAGCATGGCGGGCAACCTGACCGACCAGGTGCGGAACATCGCCCAGGTCGCCACGGCCGTGGCCCGCGGTGACCTGTCCCAGAAGATCACCGTGGACGCGCGCGGCGAGATCCTGGAGCTCAAGAACACGCTGAACACGATGGTGGACCAGCTGTCGTCGTTCGCGGAGGAGGTCACCCGCGTGGCCCGTGAGGTGGGCACGGAGGGCCAACTCGGCGGCCAGGCGCACGTACCAGGGGTGGCAGGCACCTGGAAGGACCTCACCCAGTCCGTGAACTTCATGGCGAACAACCTGACCATCCAGGTGCGTCAGATCGCCGAGGTCACGACCGCCGTCGCCAAGGGCGATCTGTCGAAGAAGATCACCGTCGACGCGAAGGGCGAGATCCTCGAACTCGTCACCACCGTCAACACGATGGTCGACCAGCTGTCGTCCTTCGCCGAGCAGGTGACCCGGGTGGCCCGTGAGGTGGGCACCGAGGGCATCCTCGGCGGCCAGGCGCACGTACCGGGCGTCACCGGCATCTGGAAGGACCTCAGCGGCAATGTGAACCTGATGGCCAACAACCTGACCATGCAGGTGCGGAACATCTCCCAGGTCGCCGCAGCCGTGGCCAACGGCGACCTCACCCGTACGGTGACGATCGAGGCGCGCGGCGAGGTCGCGCAGCTCGCCGACACCTTCAACAGCATGGTGAAGACGCTCAGTTCGTTCGCCGACCAGGTCACCAAGGTGGCCCGCGAGGTGGGCACGGACGGCATCCTCGGCGGTCAGGCGCACGTACCGGGTGTGGCCGGCACGTGGAAGGACCTCACCGAGTCCGTGAACTCGATGGCGTCCAACCTCACCGGGCAGGTCCGCAACATCGCGATGGTCACCACCGCCATCGCCAAGGGTGACCTGACCAAGAAGATCGACATCGACGCGCGCGGCGAGATCCTGGAGCTGAAGACCACCATCAACACGATGGTCGACCAGCTGTCCTCGTTCGCCGAGGAGGTCACCCGGGTGGCCCGCGAGGTGGGTACCGAGGGCCAGTTGGGCGGCCTCGCGCGCGTGCGCGACGTCGACGGCACCTGGCGGGACCTCACGGAGTCGGTGAACGAGATGGCCGGGAACCTGACCCGGCAGGTGCGTGCCATCGCACGCGTGGCCACCGCGGTGACCCGGGGCGACCTGAACCTCAAGATCGACGTCGACGCGTCCGGCGAGATCAAGGAGTTGCAGGACTACATCAACAAGATGATCGCCAACCTGCGTGACACCACGATCGCCAACCAGGAGCAGGACTGGCTCAAGGGCAACCTCGCCCGTATCTCCGCCCTGATGCAGGGCCGCCGGGACCTCGACGACGTGGCCTCGCTGATCATGAGCGAGCTGACCCCGGTGGTCTCCGCCCAGCACGGCGCGTTCTTCCTGGCGATGCCGCTGGTCGACGGCCAGGACCTGGCCCCGAACAGCGAGGATCACTACGAGCTGCGCATGCTCGGCTCGTACGGCTACTCCATGGGCTCCATGCCGACGTCGTTCCGTCCGGGGGAGGCGCTGGTCGGGACGGCTGCCAAGGAGAAGCGCACGATCCTGGTGGAGAACGCGCCGAGCGGGTATCTGAAGATCTCCTCCGGGCTCGGTGAGGCGCCTCCGGCGCAGGTCATCGTGCTTCCCGTGCTCTTCGAGGGGAAGGTCCTCGGTGTCATCGAGCTGGCGTCGTTCAACTCCTTCACGCAGATCCAGAAGGACTTCCTGAACCAGATCGCCGAGATGATCGCGACGAGCGTCAACACCATCTCCGTCAACACCAAGACCGAGGTGCTGCTGAAGCAGTCGCAGGAGCTGACCGAGCAACTGCGGGAGCGGTCGGACGAGTTGGAGAACCGGCAGAAGGCCCTCCAGGCGTCCAACGCCGAACTGGAGGAGAAGGCCGAGCTGCTGGCCCGGCAGAACCGCGACATCGAGGTCAAGAACACCGAGATCGAGGAGGCGCGGCAGGTCCTGGAGGAGCGCGCCGAGCAACTCGCCGTCTCCATGCGTTACAAGAGCGAGTTCCTCGCGAACATGTCGCACGAGCTGCGCACCCCGCTCAACTCGCTGCTGATCCTCGCCAAGCTGCTCGCCGACAACGCCGAGTCGAACCTGACGCCCAAGCAGGTCGAGTTCGCCGAGACGATCCACGGGGCGGGCTCCGACCTGCTGCAGCTGATCAACGACATCCTGGACCTGTCGAAGGTCGAGGCGGGCAAGATGGACGTCTCGCCGACCCGGATCGCGCTCGTTCAGCTCGTCGACTATGTGGAGGCCACCTTCCGGCCGCTGACCGCGGAAAAGGGCCTCGACTTCTCGGTACGCGTCTCGCCGGAGCTGCCCGCCACTCTGCACACCGACGAGCAGCGCCTGCTGCAGGTGCTGCGCAACCTGCTGTCCAACGCGGTGAAGTTCACCGATTCGGGTGCCGTGGAGCTGGTCATCAGGCCGGCCGGGGCGGATGTGCCGGTGGCCATCAGGGAGCAGTTGCTGGAGGCGGGCTCGCTGAGCGACCCGGACGCCGACATGATCGCGTTCTCGGTGACGGACACCGGCATCGGCATCGCGGCCAGCAAGATGCGGGTGATCTTCGAGGCGTTCAAGCAGGCGGACGGCACCACGAGCCGCAAGTACGGCGGTACGGGTCTGGGGCTGTCCATCTCGCGGGAGATCGCCCGGCTGTTGGGCGGCGAGATCCATGCCCAGAGCGAGCCCGGACGCGGCTCGACCTTCACCCTGTATTTGCCGCTGCACCCGAGCGAACTGCCTCCGCAGGGCTACGCGCACAACGCGCCCGCCGCCCTCGGGGCCGGGGAGCTGCTGGCCTCCGAGGCCGAGCAGCTGAGCCAGTCCGCCGAGACGCCGGCCGAGGTGAAGTCGTACCGCGAGACCCAGAACGGGGCCGCCGCGCTCTTCAGGCGCCGCCGCAGGTCCTCCAACGGCTCCATGGCGCTGCCGGGACAGACCGGGCAGCCGCAGGAACCGTGGGTGCCGGCGCACCAGGAGCCCGCGGCACAGCCGCGCACGATCGTCCGGTTCGACGGCGAGAAGGTGCTCATCGTCGACGACGACATCCGTAACGTCTTCGCGCTCACCAGCGTCCTGGAGCAGCACGGTCTGTCCGTGCTGTACGCCGAGAACGGCCGCGAGGGCATCGAGGTCCTGGAGCAGCACGACGACGTGACGGTCGTCCTGATGGACATCATGATGCCCGAGATGGACGGGTATGCGACGACCACGGCGATTCGCCGGATGCCCCAGTTCGCGGGACTGCCGATCATCGCGTTGACGGCCAAGGCGATGAAGGGCGACCGGGAGAAGGCGATCGACTCGGGCGCCTCCGACTATGTGACCAAGCCGGTCGATCCGGATCATCTGCTGACGGTCATGGAGCAGTGGATGCGCGGTGAGTGACGGCGGTCCCGGTGCGGGCGGCGTCGGAGGCTTGGGGGAGAGTGGTCACAACGCGGTGGACGGCGCGCGGAGTTGCTGACTGAGTGTGGCCAGGGCTGTGTAGAAGTGCGGGATTCGGGGAACCTTCTGGAGCCCCGCTGCGTTTCTGCTACGAGCACAGTGACATCACGGTGACAGGGTGTGGCGACGGGCGGGGTGCGGCTACGATGACCGGCACAAGGACGGGCGGCGCAAGGGAGTCGTCCCCTGGGGTGGCGCCGAGCGGTGTCACACCGAGTCCTGCGGACAGGGGAGGCCCCAAGCCGGGGCGAGGAGGGCGGGCCATGGTGCAGAAGGCCAAGATCCTCCTGGTCGATGACCGGCCGGAGAATCTGTTGGCGCTGGAGGCCATTCTCTCCGCGCTCGATCAGACGCTGGTGCGGGCATCGTCCGGGGAGGAAGCGCTCAAGGCGCTGTTGACGGACGACTTCGCGGTCATCCTGCTGGACGTCCAGATGCCGGGGATGGACGGCTTCGAGACGGCCGCGCACATCAAGCGGCGCGAACGGACACGTGACATCCCGATCATCTTCCTCACCGCCATCAACCACGGCCCGCACCACACGTTCCGTGGCTATGCGGCGGGTGCGGTCGACTACATCTCCAAGCCGTTCGACCCCTGGGTGCTGCGCGCGAAGGTCTCCGTCTTCGTCGAGCTGTACATGAAGAACTGCCAGCTCAGGGAGCAGGCGGCGCTGCTGCGGCTCCAGTTGGAGGGTGGCGGCAAGGGCGCGGCGGGCGGCTCCAAGGAGCCCTCCGGCGGCATCCTCGCCGAACTCTCCGCGCGGCTCGCGGCCGTCGAGGAGCAGGCCGAGGCGCTCTCCAAACAACTCGACGACGAGTCCGCCGACGCCGCCGCGGTGGCGACGGCGGCCCATCTGGAGCGCAAACTCACAGGCCTCCGCAGGGCGCTGGACGCCCTGGAGCCGGGCACGAGCGGCCCCGCCTCCCTGCCCTCGCAGAGCTGAGCGGGACACCTCATGGCAACGGCCGGGGGCCAGGTCGCGAAAGTGGCCCGGCCCCGGGCCGAGTTGTGCTCGGCGGACCTTCAGAAAGCGGGCCGGTCAAGCCGTCAGAAAACGGGCCGGTCAAGCCCCGTCAGCTTTGACACTCCAGGCATACGACACGAACGGGTGAAGCAGTAGGCACACGTGTCCGCTGTGGCCTCCACCGGTAACCTCACACTCATGGCCTCACGTCAGTCCGCAGCGAAGAAGCCGCCCGCGAAGAAGGCGGCCGCTCCGACGAAGGCTCCGGCGAAGAAGGCCCCCGCGAAGAAAGCCGCCGCCAAAAAGGCACCGGCCAAGAAGGCGGCGGCGAAGAAGGCGGCCCCTCCGAAGCCGGCGCCCAATCCGACCGGGGGCGTGTACAGACTCGTACGCGCCATCTGGCTCGGTGTCGCGCACGCCGTCGGCGCCGTCTTTCGGGGCATAGGGCAGGGCGCGAAGAATCTCGACCCGGCGCACCGAAAGGACGGTGTCGCGCTGCTCTTGCTCGCCCTCGCGCTGATCGTCGCCGCCGGCACCTGGTCCAACCTCCGCGGCCCGGTGGGCGATCTCGTCGAGATGCTCGTGACCGGCGCCTTCGGGCGGCTCGACCTGCTCGTGCCGATACTGCTCGCGGTCATCGCCGTACGGTTCATCCGGCACCCCGAGCAGCCCGACGCCAACGGCCGTATCGTCATCGGCCTGTCCGCGCTCGTCATCGGGGTGCTCGGCCAGGTCCACATCGCCTGCGGATCGCCCGTCCGCAGCGAGGGCATGCAGGCGATAAGGGATGCCGGAGGCCTCATCGGCTGGGGTACGGCCACGCCGCTGACGTACACCATGGGCGAGGCCCTCGCCGTGGCGATGCTCGTGCTGCTCACGGTCTTCGGGCTGCTGGTGGTCACCGCGACCCCGGTCAACGCGATCCCGCAGCGGCTGCGGCTGCTCGGGCAGAAGCTGGGCATCGTCGCGGACGACAAGGACGAGGACGCGTACAGCGAGGACGACGCGCGCTACGACGAGCAGTGGCGTGAATCGCTTCCCGGGCGCCCCCGCAGGCGCGGATCCGCCCCCCAGCAGTACGACCCCGACGGCGCCGAGCAGGAGGCCCTCTCCCGACGCCGCCCCCGCCGTTCCGCCGTACGGCAGCCCGACCCGGACCGGCCGATGGACGCCGTGGACGTGGCCGCTGCGGCAGCCGCCGCGCTCGACGGGGCGGTACTGCACGGGATGCCGCCTTCGCCGGTGGTCGCCGACCTCACCCAGGGGGTCAGCGTCGGGGACCGCGAGGAGACCACGCCCGTCCCGGCCGCACGCGGCAAGGCGCCCAAGCAGGAACCGCCGGCCGCCAAGGCACCGAGGACTCCCAAGCAGGAAGCCCTCGTCCCCGACCTCACCAAGCAGGCCCCCGACGAGCCCCGCGAGCTGCCGCCGCGCGCCGAACAGCTCCAGCTCTCCGGCGACATCACCTACTCCCTGCCCTCGCTCGACCTCCTGGAGCGGGGCGGCCCCGGCAAGACGCGCAGCGCCGCCAACGACGCGATCGTCGCCTCTCTGACCAACGTCTTCACCGAGTTCAAGGTCGACGCCTCCGTCACCGGCTTCACCCGTGGGCCGACGGTCACGCGCTACGAGGTCGAGCTGGGCCCCGCGGTGAAGGTCGAGCGGATCACCGCGCTGACCAAGAACATCGCGTATGCCGTCGCCAGCCCGGACGTACGGATCATCAGCCCGATCCCCGGCAAGTCCGCCGTCGGCATCGAGATCCCCAACACCGACCGCGAGATGGTCAACCTCGGCGACGTACTGCGCCTCGCGGACGCGGCCGAGGACGACCACCCGATGCTGGTCGCGCTCGGCAAGGACGTCGAGGGCGGCTATGTGATGGCCAACCTCGCGAAGATGCCGCATGTGCTCGTCGCAGGTGCGACCGGCTCCGGCAAATCGTCCTGCATCAACTGTCTGATCACCTCGATCATGGTCCGCGCGACCCCCGAGGATGTGCGCATGGTCCTCGTCGACCCCAAGCGGGTCGAGCTGACCGCCTACGAGGGCATCCCGCACCTGATCACGCCGATCATCACCAATCCCAAGCGGGCCGCCGAGGCGCTCCAATGGGTCGTGCGCGAGATGGACCTGCGCTACGACGACCTCGCGGCGTTCGGCTTCCGGCACATCGACGACTTCAACGAGGCCATAAGGAACGGCAAGGTCAAACTGCCCGAGGGCAGTGAGCGCGAACTCCAGCCGTATCCGTATCTGCTGGTCATCGTGGACGAGCTGGCCGACCTGATGATGGTCGCCCCACGTGACGTCGAGGACGCGATCGTGCGCATCACCCAGCTCGCACGGGCGGCCGGCATCCACCTGGTGCTCGCCACGCAGCGGCCGTCGGTGGACGTCGTCACCGGTCTGATCAAGGCGAACGTGCCCTCCCGGCTCGCCTTCGCCACGTCCTCGCTCGCCGACTCGCGCGTCATCCTCGACCAGCCCGGTGCCGAGAAGCTGATCGGCAAGGGCGACGGGCTGTTCCTGCCGATGGGGGCGAACAAACCCACCCGTATGCAGGGCGCGTTCGTGACCGAGGACGAGGTCGCGGCGATCGTCCAGCACTGCAAGGACCAGATGGCGCCCGTCTTCCGGGACGACGTCACCGTGGGCACCAAGCAGAAGAAGGAGATCGACGAGGAGATCGGCGACGACCTCGACCTGCTCTGTCAGGCGGCGGAACTCGTCGTCTCCACCCAGTTCGGCTCGACCTCCATGCTCCAGCGCAAGCTGCGCGTCGG
Source organism: Streptomyces ipomoeae 91-03 (assembly GCF_000317595.1). Lineage (GTDB taxonomy): Bacteria > Actinomycetota > Actinomycetes > Streptomycetales > Streptomycetaceae > Streptomyces > Streptomyces ipomoeae. Next base: position 19,104 of record NZ_AEJC01000534.1, read on the forward strand.
CTTCGCCAAGGCCGGGCGGCTGATGGACCTCATGGAGTCGCGGGGCGTCGTGGGCCCGAGCGAGGGCTCCAAGGCACGTGACGTCCTCGTGAAACCCGACGAGCTGGACGGGGTGCTGGCGGTCATTCGAGGGGAGACTGAGGCATAGGGGGCGCGGACGGGGTCGCACTGGCGTCGCAGAGCGGGAAACCCAGTTGTCCGGCGGACGGAACGCGGGTGGGATGGTTGGGGGAACGCGGGTGGGATGGTGGAAGGAAGAGGGATGGGATTACGGCATCCGGGTATTCGAACGTGACTTACCCGTAAGGAAATGGTGAGCAACCGTTTCCCTTCGGCGTACGTCAAGTTGGAGGAAGGGACAGCCTTGTGTCCCACCATCACACCACCAGGATGTCCGGCCATTCTGATGGCGTACAAAGTCCCACCGCCCGGTTGCCCCACCCTTTCGCAATCCCCCTAGACTGAACTTCCAGCACAGGTGGCTACACGCTCGAAAGGCGCCCCCGTGTCCATCGGCAACTCCCCTGACGGCAACTCCCCCGAAGACGAGCGTCCGTTCGAAGACGACCGTGACGAACGCGCGGCGGAACGCCCCTCGATCGGCCGTGCCCTCCAGCAGGCACGCATCGCGGCCGGGCTGACCGTCGACGACGTCAGCAACGCCACCCGGGTCCGCATCGCCATCGTGCACGCGATCGAGCAGGATGACTTCGCCCCCTGCGGTGGCGACGTCTACGCGCGCGGTCACATCCGCAGCCTCGCGCGCGCGGTGCGCATCGATCCCGCACCGCTGCTCGCCCAGTACGACGAGGCCCGCGGCGGACGGCCCGCGCCGACGCCGGCGGCCCCGCTGTTCGAGGCGGAACGGATCCGCCCCGAGCGTCGCGGCCCCAACTGGACCGCCGCCATGGTCGCCGCGATCGTCGCGGTGATCGGCTTCGTCGGCTTCACCGCGTTCAACGGCGGCGACGAGGACGACGGCTCCACGCAGGCCGTCGAGGGCTCCACACCGACCACCAGCAAACCCGCCTCGCGCACCCCGAAGGCAGACAAGCCCGACGCCGACCCCAAGCCGGAGCCGTCCGACAGCGCCATCGCGGCCGCGCCCCGCGGCAAGGTGACCGTCCAGGTCAGCGCTTCCGACGGGCGCAGCTGGATCTCCGCCAAGGACCACAACGGCCGGCTCCTGTGGGACGGCCTCCTCAAGCAGGGCCAGTCGAAGACCTTCCAGGACAGCTCCAAGATCGACCTCGTCCTCGGCGACGCCGGTGCCGTCCAGCTCTACGTCAACGGCAAGAAGATCGAGGACGACTTCCAGCCCGGCCAGGTCGAACGCCTGACCTACACCAAGGGTGACCCCGAGGTCGGCTGATCCTCCGGGGGACATACCGATCGCGTCCGTACGGACAGTGCCCGTGCGGACGGCGTACGGACAGACGGTGCAAAGGGA
>NZ_AEJC01000535.1 GCF_000317595.1 Streptomyces ipomoeae 91-03
CCCGCGACCGCGGCCCGGAGAAGGTGGTCACCGACGCGCTCGGCATCTGCTGACGGCTGAACGGGCCGCCCTACTCTCGGGTCGCGACGACGAGTTCGTCGCAGTGGTCCTCAAGGGCTACACCGGCATGCGCTGGGGCGAAATCGTCGGCCTGGAGACGGAGTACGCCCGTCCCGGCTCGATCCGCGTCGAGTGGCAGCTGTACGAACTCGACACGGGTGAGCTCGTGCGCTGTCCGCCCAAGGACGACAGCTACCGCGCCATCGACGCGATGGACTGGCTGTCGGCCCTGATCGCCAACCACGTCGCCCGCACGAGGCCGACACCCTGCCCGTGTCACGGCAGGACCTACGTCTTCCGGGGGCAGGGCGCCGCTCGCAACGGAGGCCACCAGGGCGCGAAGCTCGTCGACGTCGCCCCGAATTCCGGCCTCCGGATGCGGCCTGACGCATCCGGCGCGGCTGCCTGTCGCGTCCGGCTGCCGCCCACTCCGCAGCTGCCGCCTACTCCGCGGCTGCCACCGCCTGCGCCGCCGCATTGCGGATGCGGCAGTAGTACGCGGCCATGTCGGCACCGTCGCCCTGGTAGCGCCAGGGCAGGGCGTTCACGTAGCCGTCGACCAGCTTGAACTGTTCGAGGGCGGCGGCGTCCCGGTCCTGGAGGGTGAGGTAGTACGCGAGGAGGTGCCGCAGTTCGGGCAGACGGGGGTGGGCGGGGTCGGCCGCGGCGGCGTCGGCGAGACCGGCGTCGACCCGGCCGATCATCTTCGGCGTACGGTCGACGCTGCCGTCGTCCGAGGTGTCGTGCTCGAAGTGGGCGATCAGCGGCAGGACGGTGAGCAGACTGCCCAGCGGCGCGTCCGCCGCGGCCCGCTCGGCGAATTCGGTCGCCAGCTTCTCCGAGCCACGCCACTTCGCACACCAGTACTGCAGCGCCGAGAAGTGCGCCTCGTAGTGGTGCGGGGCGCGCGCGGTGATCTCCGCCCAGAGCCTGTCCATCTCGGAGTGCGGGTAGCCGAGCCCGAGGGCCACCCAGATCTCGGTGATGTACGGGGTGGGGTCGTCGGGGTTGAGCGCCGCAGCGCGGGCGATCTCCTCGCGGGAACGTTCCAGCATCCGGTGGAAGCCCACGAACTGCTCGCTCGTCGTGTGCTTGGCCCGCTTGCCGCCCCGCAGGTCCCAGGCCAGGATCACCGTGCTGCGCGCCCGCACGACGGCCGCGTCCGGGTCGTCGGGACGGTCCGCCTCCCAGGCCAGCAGCCAGTCGTCCTCCTTGGCCGCGAGCTCGGCCAGCTGGTACGCGGCCGAGGACCGGCGCTCCCAGTCCCGGCCGATGTCCTGCAGCAGCTTGGCGGCGGCCTTCCAGTCACCGCCGCGCACGGCCGCGAGCGTCGCGTCCATGCCGGCCGGCAGCGGACCGGCGTACTTGGTGTTCTGCCGCTCGGCCGGCAGCAGACCCAGTGCCTCGGCGGCGTCCGGGTCGGCCTCGTCGGGGCTGGGGCGGAAGAACTCCTTCAGGAACACCCCGGCGATCCACAGCCCGAACAGCAGGGTGGGCACCGCCAGGACGGCCAGGATCCACAGCAGTACGGTCATCGCGGGGCGTCCGTTTCTCGCGCGGCGGGGCCATGGGGAGCGGCAGGCGGCAGCAGCGCGCGCACCGGTCCGGTGTCCGGGTGGTCGGCGACGGCCGCCTCGATCGCGGCGGCAAGGTCGGTCTCGTTGCCGTCCGGGGCGGGCGGCAGACGCACCGACGCCGGCTCGGACCAGGAGAACTCCCAGCGCAGTCGCCCATGGGCGCTCAGCTCGGCCAGCACCATGCTCTGCAACGCGTCCGCCAGCGCGGGCCGCACGAACTCACGGAAGGCCCGGCCCTGCGCCTCGGCCGCCTGGTCCGACAGCGGCAGCCGCCGCGCCAGCTGCCACAGCTGACCGTCGTCGATCACCTTGAGCAGGGCGGGCAGACTGGGGTGGTCCTTGGTGTACATGGCCAGCGCCCGGTGCAGCGCGGTGTCGAGGGAGGCGAAGTTCGCCGCCATCGAACCGTCCAGCAGCTCCTGCCAGTCGCCGGTGCGCCGGAACCGCAGCACCTCCTCGTTCAGCACCGCGTCCTCCAGCGCCGCCAGCGTCCGGTCCGGGTCGGCGAGCAGGGACAGCGCGACCCCCCTGGCCTCGTCGACGCGCCCGTCGGCGGGCAGCGCCTCGATGCGCTGGACCCGGTCGGCGATCGGCGGGTGCGAGTCGTACGGCGACGACGGCTCGGTCGGCAGTTCGGTGCGCAGCCCGACCAGTTCGAGCTGGCGGGCGGTCAGCATCCGGCCGTAGCCGCCGAAGAACTCACCGCGCGGCGGCAGCAGCCGGGCCTCGGAGCCGAGAGTGGCGTAGCTGTTCATGTAGAACCCGAACGCGGCGTCCAGCGCCGGGATCTCGCGCAGCGCCGACGCGGTGGCGTCACGCCCGGCGATCCGCGCGGCAGCGGCGTCGGCCGCGTACTCCTGGCGGCGGGAACCGGCGAGCGTGGCACGGAAGTACAGCTTGGCGTAACCCACGTAGATCTTCGCCATCGCGCGGTAGGTGATGCCCGCGGCCCCGGTGTCGACCTCCTTCGCCTTCTTCCCCTTGGCCACCGCCTTGGCGTTCTTCTTCTCCTGCCGGGCCCGCTCGCGTCCGGCGGTCTTGTCGGCCCGCTCCTCGAAGTGCGCGATGGTGCGCAGCACCTGGGCCCGGCCGCGCACGGTGATCGCCGAGAGCCGGGTGTCGGAGTTCGAGTAGTGGCCCAGCTCATGGGCGAGGACCGCGCGCAACTGCGCCTCGGTCAGCCCCTGCAGCAGCGGTACGCCGAGGTAGAGACGGCGCGGTCCGGGCAGCAGACCGAGCAGCCGGGCGTCCTCGCTGACCGCCGCGTTGACATCGGGCGTCAGCACGATCCGCGCCGGCGCGCGCGTGCCGACCCGGTCGGCCAGCTCCCGCACCGTCCGCCACAGCGCGGGCTCGTCGGCCTCCGTCACCGGCAGCCCCGGCGGCTCCTCACCCTTCGGCGTCCGCAGCATGAACAGACCACGGACCAGCGGGATCGCCAGCAGGACCGAGACCACGTACAACTTCGCCGCGACGCCCGACGGAGCGTGCAGGTACAGCAGATAGTCGGCGCCGGCCAGCGCCGCGAGCAGAATCACGCCGAGCAGATAGAAGCCGGCGAGCAACACAAGAGCGCGCAGCGCGCGCAGGGTCGCGCCCATCGGGCAGAGGTCCCCCCACGGGAAAGATCGCGAACGATCGCGAACGATCAACAAAACGGTGAAATCGGGCGGTCGAGGATGTGTCCATGACCAAGAGGTGCGGGGGCGGAGTATTTCTCACGGGTGTGGGGGGTGGCAAGGGCTTACTGGGGATGGATCCGGGGCTGTGGGGTTGCTGTGCCCAGCCCTCAGTGCAGCAGTGTCGCCGGGCTGCCCCCGTTCGCCTCGTAACCCGCCACCGCCAGGGCTCGGTATATCGCGTAGTCCGCTGCGGGGTCGGAGGTGAGCGTCCAGGGGAGGGCGCCCACGTGGCCGTCCACGTGGACCAGTTGGTCCATGGCCTCGGCCCAGCGTTCCCCGCGGACCAGGAAGAGGACCAGCAGGTGGCGGACGTGGGCCAGCATCGGGTCGTCGGGGCGGGCCGCGTGGACCGCGAACAGGGCGCCGTGGATGGCCTTGGTGACGACCTCGCTCTGGTAGAAGCCCTGCACCAGGTTCACCTCGGGCAGGTGCTCGAACACCGCGAAGAGGGGCATGGCGGCGAGGAGCGAGCCCTGCGGGGCACGGGCCGCGGCTGCCTCGGCGAAGGAGTACGCCAGCTCGCGCGAGCCGTGCCACTTCTCGCACCAGTAGTGCAGGGCCGCGAGATGCGCGCCCATGTGGGCCGGGGCGCGGTCGAGGATCTTCAGCCAGAGCTGCTCGAACTCCTCGCGGGAGTAGCTCAGTCCGCGCGCGACCGACAGCTCGATGATGTACGGGATGGGGTCACCGGGGGCGAGCAGCGCCGCGTCGCCGCACGCCGACCTGGCCTCCTCCATGATGATCCGGAACTCGTCCGTGCCCGGCGTCGACGTCCGCCACGCCTGCTGCACCAGGAACTCCGCGTGCACCTGCGCGCCGCCCGCGTCCTTGGGCGCCTCGGTGCGCCACACCCGCAGCCACTGCCCGCCCGGTGTGTCGCTCACCCCGCCGGGCCGCTGCGCCAGCTCCAGCGCAGCGGCCCCCGCGAACGCCTGCACCCGCTGCCACCGGACCTCACCTTCCGCCTCGGTCCCGGCCAGCAACTGCTTCGCCGCGCGATAGTCCTGCGACCGCTGCACCACGTCCAGTACATCCAGCAGATCCTGGTCGGGCCCCGGCATCCGCACATCCAGTAGCTCCTGCCGCACGAACCCGTAGTCCGCCGGATCCGCGGCGTCCGGATGCCCCGCCTCCACCTGCTGAATCCCGGCCCGCCGCCGCGCCACGATCGGCCACACCACAAACCCGATCATGAGCAGAGCCATCAGCCCCCAGAGAATCTCCATGCGTCAAGGGTTCCAGACCCGACTGACAAATGCCCAACCCGCCCCAGACCCTGTGGAAAACCCCTGCGCCCATGACGGGGCACAGCCCCTCAGAGCGGGGCGCGGCCCCGAAAGGGGCGCGGGGCTGTGACATATGCGGCTCCGCCGCGATGGGGGTCCCCCCGCTCGAGCGAAGCCGAGAGTGGGGGAGCGACCAGCCACAAACCACCCGCACCCGCCGAACAACCGCACCTCCCGAGCTATGAGGTGCCCCCACCCGCGCCCGCCACACGACCCACACCCCACCACCCCCTTTAGGTCCCCGGCGCCCCCAGCGGAGCGCCAAGGCACACGGTGCCCCCGCCGGACCACATACTCTCGGGGCCATGAGCGAAAGCAACCCGCACTTCGAGACCCTCGCGATCCACGCCGGCAACACCGCGGATCCCCTCACCGGCGCGGTCGTCCCGCCGATCTACCAGGTCTCGACCTACAAGCAGGACGGCGTAGGCGGCCTGCGCGGCGGCTACGAGTACAGCCGCAGCGCCAACCCCACCCGCACCGCGCTGGAGGAGAACCTCGCCGCCCTGGAGGCCGGCCGTCGCGGCCTCGCGTTCGCGTCCGGGCTGGCGGCCGAGGACTGCCTGCTGCGCACGCTGCTCAGTCCCGGCGACCACGTGGTCATCCCCAACGACGCGTACGGCGGCACGTTCCGTCTCTTCGCGAAGGTCGTCTCCCGCTGGGGCGTGGACTGGTCGGTGGCCGACACCAGCGATCCCACGGCCGTACGGGCGGCCATCACGCCGAAGACCAAGGCCGTCTGGGTCGAGACCCCCTCCAACCCGCTGCTCGGCATCACCGACATCCCGGCCGTCGCCCAGGTCGCCCGCGAGGCCGGCGCGAAGCTGGTCGTCGACAACACCTTCGCCACCCCCTACCTCCAGCAGCCGCTCGCGCTCGGCGCGGACGTCGTCGTGCACTCGCTCACCAAGTACATGGGCGGCCACTCCGACGTCGTCGGCGGCGCCCTGATCGTGAACGACCAGGAGCTGGGCGAGGAACTGGCCTACCACCAGAACGCGATGGGCGCGGTCGCCGGGCCCTTCGACTCGTGGCTGGTGCTGCGCGGCACCAAGACGCTCGCCGTCCGCATGGACCGGCACAGCGAGAACGCCACCAAGGTCGCCGAGATGCTGACCCGGCACCCGCGCGTGACGCGCGTGCTCTACCCGGGCCTGCCCGAGCACCCCGGCCACGAGGTCGCCGCCAAGCAGATGAAGGCGTTCGGCGGCATGGTGTCGTTCCAGGTCGAGGGCGGCGAGGAAGCGGCCGTCGAGGTCTGCGACCGCGCCAAGGTGTTCACCCTGGGCGAGTCCCTGGGCGGCGTCGAGTCCCTGATCGAGCACCCGGGACGCATGACGCACGCCTCCGTGGCCGGCTCCGCCCTGGAGGTCCCCGCCGACCTCGTACGCCTCTCCGTGGGCATCGAGAACGTCGACGACCTCCTGGAGGACCTCCAGCAGGCCCTGGGCTAGGTCTCCCCGAAGGGGGACCTCGCCGGCGAAGAGGGCCTTGCCGAAGGGGGGCGCTCACCAGCCCGTCAACGGTGGAGTCGTCTGCGACGGCGGCTCCACCCAGGGGCGCGCGATCGACGCCCAGACGACGAACGCGACCACGGCGGCCAGCAGCACCAGCCACAACAGATGCCGGGCCGCCGTTCTGCGCCGCAGCATGCGGCCACCGCGCCGCATCGCCTCCGCGCACAGCTCGGGCGGCACCGGCGGCGGCCTGTGCTCCAGGATCTGCCGCACGGCCGACTCCCGCTCCCGCAGACTCATGACGGTGCCACCTTCACCACCTTGGGGACGGCCTTGCGCGGCGGATGCAGCACCGTCGCCATCGCCCGCAGACAGATCGTCCGTACACGTTCGACGGGCAGCCCGAGCAGCGCCGCCGTCTGCTCCTCGGCGACGCCCTCGTAGAGCCTCAGGACGAGGATCAGCCGCTCCTGGGGGTTGAGCACGCCCAGCACACCGCTCGGAGCGGGGCGGAACAGCGTGTGCTGGTGCCAGGCCCCGCGCGCGAAACGGAGGGCCAGTCGCTGACGCGCCCGGTCGTACGGGTCCTCGCCGCGCAGCCGGTCCCAGCCGGCGTAGGTGTGGGCGAGAGCGTGGACGAGCAGCCGCCGCGCGCGCGGGTTGCCGTCCGGCGGCTCCGCCGTGAGCAGGGTGGCGGTCTGTAACAGCCGCCCCGCCGCACCCGCGACGAACGCCTCGAACTCCCGGGCCCGGCGGGCGTCTTGGGTCATGCGCCGTTCTCGCACCGCGCCTCCCGCCTGAGGCCGATCCTGAGGGAAACGGGCCCCGGCCGGGTACGACGAGGGCCCGGTCTCATATGAGGCCAGGAGCGGGTGCGCGGTCAAGAGCCGCGCGGCACGCGCGTTCGCCCGCACGCACGGTCGGGCGGCACACGCGCGTACCCGTGCCGGTCGGCAACGCGTGCGCACACGCGCGTGCCCGTACGGTCGCGGTCCTCAGGACGGCGACGGGGCCTCCGGGGCGGCGGCCATGCGGGCCGACAACGCCACGTTGAACCGCGTCAGGAGGGAGCAGAACGCCTCACGCTCCTCGGGCTCCCAGTCCTGGGTCAGCTCGGCCATCAACTGGCGCCTGGAGGAACGCACCTCCTCCAGCCGGGAGAGCCCGCGCGGAGAGAGCTGAAGCACCACCGCGCGGCCGTCCTCCGGGTGCGAGGTGCGCTTGACGAGACCGGTGTCCACGAGCGGCGCCACCTGCCGGGTGACCGTCGACGAGTCGATCCCCATGCTCGCCGCGAGCGCCTTGACGCCCATCGGGCCTTCCTTGTCGAGGCGGTTGAGCAGCAGATACGCGGCACGGTCCATGGAGTTGCGCACCTGCCCGACACCGCCGAGCCGGGTCTGTTCGGCACGGCGTGCGAACAACGCGACCTCGTGCTGCAGCGTGTCGAGAAGACCGGTGTCACCGACGGTCGTCATGTCCATCGACATTTCAGGTGTTGTGGGCATGGCCAAAGGCTCAATTCATGCGTGGGGCGCTGGGTTGGGGGACAGAGTACGCGGACCGGGAGCAGGGTGTACCGATGCCGCTCAAACCCGTCCCGGTACTTGATCACACCCGTCGCCGCCCGCTGTGAACTGGGAGACTGGTGGGCATGAGCTACAGCACGGCTGACTCCTTGCCGCGGGTGACGCTCGACGACGTGCGAGGCGCCCAGAAGATGCTCACGGGCATCTCACGTGTCACCGCGATGGAGGGCAGCAGGCACCTGTCGCAGCTCGTCGGCGCGCCGGTGCACTTCAAGTGCGAGAACCTCCAGCGGACGGGTTCGTTCAAGCTGCGCGGCGCGTATGTGCGCATAGCGGGCCTGCTGCCGGAACAGCGCGCCGCCGGGGTCGTCGCCGCGAGCGCCGGCAACCACGCCCAGGGCGTCGCCCTCGCCTCCTCGCTGCTCGGCGTCCACTCCACGGTCTTCATGCCGAAGGGCGCCCCACTGCCGAAGATCAGCGCCACCGAGGAGTACGGCGCCGAGGTGCGCCTGCACGGCACGGTGGTCGACGAGACACTGGCCGCCGCCGAGGCGTACGCGGCCGACACGGGCGCGGTGTTCATCCACCCCTTCGACCACCACGACATCATCGCGGGCCAGGGCACCGTGGGCCTGGAGATCCTGGAGCAGTGCCCCGAGGTGCGCACGATCGTCGTGGGGATCGGCGGCGGAGGGCTCGCCGCGGGCGTCGCGGTCGCGGTGAAGGAGCTGCGGCCGGACGTACGGATCATCGGCGTCCAGGCCGAGGGCGCCGCCGCGTATCCGCCCTCGCTCGCGGCCGGGACACCCGTGGCCGTGCCGAACCCGGCGACGATGGCCGACGGCATCAAGGTCGGACGCCCCGGTGACGTGCCGTTCGAGATCATCGCCGAGCTGGTCGACGAGGTCCGCACGGTCTCGGAGTACAACCTCTCCAGCGCCCTGCTGCTCTGCCTGGAGCGGGCCAAGCTGGTCGTGGAACCGGCCGGCGCGAGCCCCGTCGCCGCCCTGCTGCGCGCGCCGGAGTCCTTCGAGGGCCCGGTCGTCGCCGTGCTCTCCGGCGGCAACGTCGACCCGCTGCTGATGCAGCGCGTCCTGCGCCACGGCATGGCCGCCGGTGGCCGCTACCTGCAGGTCCGCCTCCGTCTCACCGACCGTCCCGGCGCCCTCGCGACTCTGCTCGGGGTGTTGTCAGCGGCCGACGCCAATGTCCTCGACGTGAGCCATGTCCGGACCGATCCCCGGCTCGGACTCACGGAGGTGGAGGTCGAGCTGCACCTGGAGACCAGGGGGCCGACGCACTGCGTCGAGGTCGGTCACGCCCTGCGCGAGGCGGGCTACACGGTTATCGACTGACCGGCGCCCGGCGCCCGGCGCCCGGCGTCATCAGACGTCATCAGACGTCATCGGACCAGGTCAGAGCCCTGAGATCACCCGATCGAGGGGCACTGGCCCATTTCCATCGAGAGACGCGATACATCGCGATATCGTATCTCGTGTGTTCGCTCGCGGTGCGGCCCGTGCCGCCCCTCGGGTGGAGCGAAAGTGCGCATCCAAGCTTTGCGAAGGAACCCCAACGACGTGGAGAAATCACATGCCAGGCGCCATTTATGCCGAAGGCCTGGTGAAGACCTTCGGTGACGTAAGGGCTCTGGACGGCGTCGACCTCGATGTCCCCGAGGGCACCGTCCTGGGTCTGCTCGGGCCGAACGGCGCGGGCAAGACGACCACCGTCCGCTGTCTCACCACCCTGCTCCGGCCCGACCAGGGAAAGGCCGTGGTCGCGGGCATCGACGTCCTCAAGCACCCCGACGCCGTACGCCGCTCGGTGGGCCTCTCCGGCCAGTTCGCCGCGGTGGACGAATATCTGACGGGCCGTGAGAACTTACAGATGGTCGGCCGGCTTTACCAGATGCGGGCCAAGGACGCGAAGGCGCGCGCGGGCGAGCTGCTGGAGCAGTTCAATCTCGCCGACGCCGCCGACCGGCCCGCCAAGACCTACTCCGGCGGTATGCGCCGCCGGCTCGACCTGGCGGCGGCGCTGGTGGTCTCACCACCGGTGATGTTCATGGACGAGCCGACCACCGGCCTCGACCCCCGCAACCGCCAGCAACTGTGGGACGTGATCAAGCAGTTGGTCTCCGGCGGCACGACCCTGCTGCTGACCACCCAGTACCTCGAAGAGGCCGACAACCTCGCCCACGACATCGCCGTGGTCGACCACGGCCGCGTCATCGCCCGCGGCACCTCCGACCAGCTCAAGGCCCGTACGGGCGGCGAGCGCGTCGAGGTCGTCGTGCACGACCGCGAGCACATGGCGACCGCGGTGGAGGTGCTGACCGGCTTCGGCAAGAGTGAGACCACCGTCGAGGAGCACACCCGCAAGCTCACCGTGCCCGTGACCGGCGGCGCCAAGCTTCTCGCCGAGATCATCCGCGAGCTCGACACCCGCGGCATCGAGATCGACGACATCGGCCTGCGCCGACCCACCCTGGACGATGTGTTCCTCTCCCTGACAGGACGCATCGCCGAGGTGAAGGACGAAGCCGAGGAGAACGGCGACATGGCCGACGCCAAGGGGCGGGGACGCGGGAAGGAGGGGGCCAGGTGAGCATCGTCACCGACACCGGGCGGGTCGCACCGCCCGGCAATCCGATCATTCAGTCCATCCGGGACTCACTGGTCGTCGCCAAGAGAAACCTGATCCGCATGTCCCGGATACCGGAGATGGTGATCTTCGGGATCATCCAACCCGTCATGTTCGTGGTGCTGTTCAGCTATGTGTTCGGCGGCTCCATGAACATCGACGGCACCACGGACTCCGGTGTCTACCGCGAGTTCCTGATGGCCGGCATCTTCGCGCAGACCGTCACCTTCGCCACCGCGGGCGCCGGAGCGGGCATCGCCGACGACATGCACAAGGGGCTCATCGACCGCTTCCGGTCGCTGCCCATGGCACGCGGGGCCGTCCTGACCGGGCGCACCCTCGCGGACCTCGTCCAGACGGCGCTCACCCTCGCCGTCCTGGCCGTGGTCGCGCTGCTGGTCGGCTGGCGCACGCACACCAACATCGGCGAGGTGCTCGGCGCCTTCGGCCTGCTGCTCCTGCTCGGATACGCGTTCACCTGGGTCGGCGCGCTCATCGGCCTCTCCGTGCGCACCCCCGAGGCGGCCACGTCCGGCGGGCTGATCTGGCTCTTCCCGGTCACGTTCATCTCGAACGCGTTCGTGGACTCCAGCCGGATGACGCCCTGGCTGCGGCATGTCGCCGACTGGAACCCGTTCAGCGCCACCGTGCAGGCCTGCCGCGAGCTGTTCGGCAACCCCGGTGTGACGAACTCGGGCGCCTGGCCCATGGAGCACCCCGTGTGGGCCTCCTTGATCTACTCGGTCCTCATCATCGTCATATTCCGGACCCTGGCGGTACGGAAGTACCGCTCGGCCACGGCGTGAGCGGCGACGACATGAGCGACGGCATGAGCGGCGACCCCGCGCGAGTATGACGACGCCCCCGGTGCCGAGGGGCGCCGGGGGCTCGTGGGCGGGCGGAGACGGCGGCGCGGAAGCGCGGCCCTGCTCCGGTGCCACTCAGCTCTGGTAGGGCTCGGCCTTGAGGATCCGCACCGAGGCGAGCTTGCCGTTCGGCAGCTCGTACTGGGCGTCCTCACCGACCTTCTTGCCGATCACGCCCGAACCGAGCGGGGACTGGGGCGAGTAGGTCTCGATGTCCGAGCTCGCGTACTCGCGGGAGGCCAGCAGGAAGGTCAGGGTGTCGTCTTCGTCACCGTCGAAGGCGATCGTCACGACCATGCCGGGCGCAACGGCTCCGTCCGCTGACGCGGGCGCCTCACCGACCTTGGCGTTCTCCAGGAGCTGGGTCAGCTGGCGCACACGGAGCTCCTGCTTGCCCTGCTCTTCCTTGGCCGCGTGGTACCCGCCGTTCTCACGCAGGTCGCCCTCCTCGCGCGCGGCCGCGATCTTGGCGGCGATCTCCGTGCGCGCAGGACCAGACAGGTACTCCAGCTCGGCCTTGAGCTGGTTGTACGCCTCCTGGGTCAGCCAGGTGACGTTCTCGCTGGTCTGGGTCACAGGTGCTCCTCGTAGGTACTGGGAATACAAAGCATCGCCCTACCCAGAAGATTGTTCCTTCACGAGTGGGCGAAACCACGAGCCTAACAATTCAGTGGCGGAAGGGGGAGGACATAAACCACAACCATTACGTCAACGCAGGTCAGCGCAGTGCGTCGGCGAGTGACGTTCGTCAATCCGGCGGGTGCGGCGACGGCGGCGGCGGTCGGGTCAGCCGGCGTGGCAGCTGACGAGTTCGGCGGTGGTGCCGCGGGACGTCGTATGGAGGGTGACGACTTCGTCGATGTCGGTGGTGTCGGCGGCGAAGTGGAAGTCGGCGCGGCCGACCTCGGCGCCGTCCTCGGCCTGGGAGCGCACGGTGCAGTAACCCTTGACGCCGGCGTCCTTGTCCCCCCTGAGGTGCACCTTCACCGAGGTGGCCGAGGCCTCGAAGGTGTACACCTCGACGCTGATCCTGTTGCCGACGACGTAGTGGTACGCGAACCAGCCGATGAGGACGAGCAGGGCCGCGCCCAGGACGGCGCCGATGACCTTGAGCTTGCGGTCGGCGCGCTCGTCCGAGGAGCGGCCATAGCGCCCCTCGGGCAGCCGAGTGCTCGCCGTACTCATGATCGTCCTCTCGGAAAAGGGCCTGGGGCGCGGGTCCCGTAAGGGTGTCCAGGGTCCGGACCGGAAATATTCCGCCCCCCGATTCGGTCACTATAGAAGCCTCCCGCCCACCGCCTGACGGCCGCCCCGCACGGGTGTCCGCGAGGGACGGCAGTATTGACTCACCGGACAGCGCCGGGCCGAGTCACCGAAGTTCAGGCCGGGCGCCGACTTACGAGGGAATGAGTCTTGACTGACCAGCTGCGACTGATGGCCGTGCACGCGCACCCCGACGACGAGTCGAGCAAGGGTGCGGCCACCATGGCGAAGTATGTGTCCGAGGGGGTGGACGTGCTGGTCGTGACCTGCACGGGCGGGGAGCGCGGCTCCATCCTCAATCCGAAGCTCCAGGGCGACAAGTACATCGAGGAGCACATTCACGAGGTGCGCAAGAAGGAGATGGACGAGGCCCGCGAGATCCTCGGCGTCGAGCAGGAGTGGCTCGGCTTCGTCGACTCCGGCCTCCCGGAGGGCGATCCCCTCCCGCCCCTCCCCGAGGGCTGCTTCGCCCTGGAGGACGTCGACAAGGCGGCCGGTGAGCTGGTCAGGAAGATCCGCTCGTTCCGCCCCCAGGTGATCACCACCTACGACGAGAACGGCGGCTACCCGCACCCCGACCACATCATGACCCACAAGATCTCGATGGTGGCGTTCGACGGAGCGGCGGACACCGAGAAGTACCCGGAGGCGGAGTACGGCCCGGCCTTCCAGCCGCAGAAGCTGTACTACAACCAGGGCTTCAACCGCCCCCGCACCGAGGCGCTGCACAACGCGATGATCGAGCGCGGGCTGGAATCGCCGTACGGGGACTGGCTCAAGCGCTGGGACGAGTTCGAGCGCAAGGAGCGCACCCTCACCACGCACATCCCGTGCGCCGACTTCTACGAGATCCGTGACAAGGCGCTGATCGCGCACGCCACGCAGATCGACCCCGACGGCGGCTGGTTCCGGGTTCCGATGGAGCTCCAGAAGGAGGTCTGGCCGACCGAGGAGTACGAGCTGGCGAAGTCGCTCGTGGACACCTCCCTCCCCGAGGACGACCTCTTTGCGGGCATCCGTTAGCCCTGGGGGACAATGCGAGGCATGAGCGTAAGCCTGGCAGTCACCACACACCTCGTCCCTCTCGCCAAGGAGCTGGACAAGGACAAGGTCACCCCCGGCGTCCTCGGCTTCATCGTCTTCGCGGTGATGGCCCTGGCCGTCTGGGGCCTGATGAAGTCGATGACCAAGCACATGGGCAAGGTCGACTTCAAGGAGACGCCGGAGGAGGAATCCGGCGTCTCCGCCGCCGACACCTCCGGCGCGGGCGGGAAGGCGACGCCCGCGAAGGGGTGAGCGCCGACAGCGATGGCTTGACGGCATGAATACGAGGACTGACGTACGGGCGGCTGGGGCTCGCCTTCGGAGAACCACTCCTCACCTCTGCTGAGCCGTCACCGGTACCCCCATCACCTCCCGGGCGTGGCGGTTGGGGACCATGCCGAGGGTCCAGCCTCGCCAGCCGCCCTCCAGGTTCACGCCGCGCTCCAGCAGCAGCTGGTACGCCTCCACGTACTCGTCGAGCTTTTCGTCGCGCAAGGGGTGGGAGGTACGCGCGAGCTGGGCCAGTTCCTCCTGGGCCACGGCCGTGCCGATCTCCACGCCGCCCGGGGCCGCGTAGGGGAGCATGGTGCAGCGCAGGAAGCGGGCCCAGTCCTCGCCTCTGCGGTCGCCGTAGGACGTGAACAGGTGGGCCGCCTCGTCGCAGAGGGCCAGGGCCTGCGGGGTGCGGTTGTTGCCGGCGTCCACGACGGCCAGCTCCAGGCAGGTCCACGCCTCGCCGTGGGCGACGCCGATGCGTTGGAAGTCGGCTCGGGCGTCGACCAGCAGTTGGCGGGCGAAGCCGGAGTTCCGCAAGGAGCCCGTCTGGACCGCCCGCTGGTCGCGGGTCACCCGGGCCGAGTGATGGCGGGCGCAGGCCAGACCGTAGACGTCGCGCATACGGGAGAACATCGTGCGGGAGCGTTCCAGTTCCCGCACCGCCTGGTCCAGGTTGCCCGTTTCCTCCAGGGCCTGGCCCAGGTAGTAGCCGGTCCAGGCCTCGCCGCGGGCGTCCTCGTTGTCGCGGTGCTGGGAGAGGGCCTGACGGAGGCCGTCGATGGCGGTGGAGGGGTCGCCGGCGACGATACGGGCGCGGGCCAGCTGGGTCATGCTCCAGGCCTGGCCACGAGGGTCGCGGGTACGGCCGAACAGGTCCGACGCCGTGCGCAGTTCGGTCTCGGCGCCGGGGACGTCGCCCATGCGGAGCAGGAGCTGGCCGAGCTGGAAGTGGGCCCAGGCCTCGCCGTGCAGGGAGTCCTGCTGGCGGTGGATGACCAGGGCACGGTTCAGCAGGTCCAGCGCGTCGGCCAGGTGGGAGCGGTCGCGCTCCACTGCCGCCAGGGCGTGCATCGTCCAGGCGCGGTCCGCCGCCAGCTGGGGCACCGACTGCATGTGCAGGGCCTCGATGAGCTTGTCCGCCGCCTCGGTGAGGTTGCCCTGGTGGTGGAGGGTGATGCCCAGGGAGCACAGGGCCCGGGCGGCGCCCGCGTCGTGGTTCGTCTCCATGTAGAGGTCGACCACCGACGACAGTGTCGTACGGGCCTTGTCCAGCTCACCCAGCTGACGGGCCGCGATCCCCGTACGCCACTGGACCGAACGCGTGAGCAGGCCCTGGTCCACCGACTGGGCCAGCTCACTCAGCTCACCGAGGCGGTAGAGGTCGCCGCGCAGCAGGCAGTAGTCGCACAGGGCGCCCAGCAGGCTCAGGACGGCCGCCTGGTTCACGCCCTCCGCGTGCCGGAGCGTGGAGGTGATGAAGCTCGTCTCGTCGTCCAGCCAGCGCAGCGCCTCGTCCAGGGACACGAAGCCGTGCGAGCCAAAGCGGTCCGAGCGGGTCGACATGTTGCCGTCGACCAGGCGGAGCACCGAGTCGGCGAGATCGGCGTATGTGACGATCAGGCGCTCCTGCGCGGACGTACGCTCGCTCGGCTCCTCCTCGTCCAGGAGGCGGGCCTGGGCGAAGGCGCGGACGAGGTCGTGCAGCCGGTAGCGGTTGCCGTGGACATGGTCGATCAGGCCCGCGCGGGCGAGCGCGGTGAGGTGGCGGGTCGCCTCCGTCTCGTCCGTGGCCAGGAGGGAGGCGGCGGCTGCCGCGCCCAGGGAGGCCCGGCCCGCCAGTGCCAGGCGGCGCAGCAGTCGGCGGGAGGGTTCCGACTGGTCGGTGTAGCGCAGCCACAGGGCCCGCTCGATCGGTTCGACCGGGCCGTACGCGCTGAGATCCGCCGCGAGTCGGTGGGGTGTGCGCGGGCCCAGGGACGAGCCGGCGATGCGCAGCGCGAGGGGGAGACCGCCGCACAACTGCCGGATCCGGGCGACGGATTCGGCGTCGTTCGAGGCCGAGGGGTCCTTCGCCGCCATGGTCAGCAGTTCCTGGGTGCCCTCGCCGTCGAGCGCGTCGACGGGTAGCTGGTGCACCCAGGCGGGCAG
This sequence comes from Streptomyces ipomoeae 91-03, assembly GCF_000317595.1. GTDB lineage: Bacteria > Actinomycetota > Actinomycetes > Streptomycetales > Streptomycetaceae > Streptomyces > Streptomyces ipomoeae. The sequence goes on from NZ_AEJC01000535.1 coordinate 15,835, forward strand.
GTCGGCGGGCAGGGCGAGGGGGCCCCGGGCGGTGACCAGGACGAGGCTGTCGGAGCGTTCGGGGACGAGGGCCCGGACCTGCTCGGGGTCGGAGGCGTCGTCCAGGACGATCGTGACCGGCAGGGCCGTCAGATGCTGGTGGTACAGCTCGCTCAGCCGTTTGACCTGCTGGTCCTGGGAGGTGCGCTCACGGAAGAGGAGCTGGTCGCGGGGCGCGCCGAGACGGTTCAGCAGATGCATCAGCGCGTCGCGGGTCGACAGCGGGGTCTCGCCCGGGCTGTCGGCGCGCAGGTCGACGACACAGGCGCCGCGGAAGTAGTCCCGCAGGTCGTGGGTGGCGCGTACGGCGAGGGCGGTGCGGCCGGAGCCGGGGGCGCCGTGCAGGACGACGACCGTCGGCCGGGTCTCCGTCTCCGCGCGGGCCGCCTGCACCCACTGGCGGATCTTCGCCATCTCCGAGCGCCGGTCCGCGAAACGGTCGTCCGTCTCCGGGAGTTGGGTGAACGACTGCTCCAGCACGTTGCGCCGGCGGGCCGCCGCGCTCTTGTCGGCGCCGCGCAGCCGGGGCGCCGTCTTCTTCGGCGTCGAGGCGGCCAGTACGCGCTGCTGGTCCAGGAACGGGCGGATCCCGCGCACCTCCAGCGCCGTCAGCCACTGCAACCGCAGCTGTTCCGGCCCGCCGGGCTGGCTCAGGGCGCCCGCGTGGTGGTGGGCCGCGGGGAGGTGCGAGGCCGTCACCTTCAGCACCGTCGCCACGGCACTGGCGACGCCCACGATCACGCCCGTACTCACGGCCGTGCCGGGGTCCACGCCGAACGACAGGTCCGCGACGACCGCCGTGCCGGCCGCGACCGCCGCGACCAGCAGGGGAGTGCCGGCGCCCTCCCTCGCGTACCGCTGCGCGAAAGTCAGACGGCCCGCCTCCGACTCGTCCAGTGCGCGGGTGTACGCCTCGTACTCCTCCGCCGCGTTCTGCGCCATCGTGTCCAGCGCCGCGCGCGCCCTGCCCAGCAGGACCACGCCGTCGACACGGCCGCCCGACCTGCGGACCTCCTCCTCTACCGCCCGGATCAACACCCGTTCGGCGTCCCCCCGGTGGCTGTCCCGCATCACAACGTCCCCCTTCGCCGTAACGGTTGCCTCTGCCAGTGTGAGCCGATCGGGGCGCACTGGCGAGAGGGCGTGCGCCCTGCCGGGAGGGCCTGGGGCTGTACTGGGCCGGGGTTTTTGCGCTGGGCCGGTACCCACTGGGCCGGTGGTCGCGGCCAGTCGTCGTGGGTGACTGAGGTTGTCGGCCGACTGCTGCTTCGTCGTGGCTGGTCGCTCCCCCACTCTCGGCTTCTCCCCCACTCTCGACTTCGCTCGAGCGGGAGGGACCCCCATGAGCGGGGGGACCCCCATCGCGGCGGAGCCGCATATGTGACAGTCCCGCGCCCCTTCGGGGCGTTCGTGCTGTCCGGCGATTACACGGGTACTCGGGAATGATGGAACCCATGACCAACCGACTCGCTCACGAGACCTCCCCCTATCTTCTCCAGCACGCCGACAACCCGGTCGACTGGTGGCCCTGGTCGGAGGAGGCGTTCGCCGAGGCGCGTGAGCGGGGCGTGCCGGTGTTGCTCAGTGTTGGTTACAGCTCGTGTCACTGGTGTCACGTCATGGCGCACGAGTCCTTCGAGGACCGGGAAACCGCCGACTACCTGAACGCGCACTTCGTCAGTGTGAAGGTCGACCGCGAGGAGCGGCCGGATGTGGACGCGGTGTACATGGAGGCGGTGCAGGCGGCCACGGGGCAGGGCGGCTGGCCCATGACCGTGTTTCTGACGCCGGATGCGGAGCCTTTCTACTTCGGTACGTACTTCCCGCCGGCGCCCCGGCACGGCATGCCCTCGTTCCGGCAGGTGCTGGAGGGGGTGCGGGCGGCGTGGGCGGACCGGCGGGACGAGGTGACCGAGGTCGCCGGGAAGATCGTGCGGGACCTGGCGGGGCGGGAGCTGCAGTTCGCCGCCGTCGAGGTGCCCGGCGAAGAAGACCTCGCACGGGCTCTGCTCGGGCTCACCCGGGAGTACGACGCCGTGCACGGCGGCTTCGGCGGGGCGCCGAAGTTCCCGCCCTCCATGGTGATCGAGTTCCTGCTCAGGCACTACGCGCGCACCGGCTCCGAGGGCGCCCTCCAGATGGCCCAGGACACCTGCGAGCGCATGGCACGCGGAGGGATCTACGACCAGCTCGGCGGCGGCTTCGCCCGGTACTCCGTCGACCGTGAGTGGGTCGTGCCCCACTTCGAGAAGATGTTGTACGACAACGCCCTGCTCTGCCGCGTCTACGCCCACCTCTGGCGGGCCACCGGCTCCGAGCTCGCCCGCCGCGTCGCCCTCGAGACCGCCGACTTCATGGTCCGTGAACTGGGCACCGGCGAGGGCGGGTTCGCGTCCGCGCTGGATGCCGATAGTGATGACGGCACTGGGAAGCACGTCGAGGGCGCGTACTACGTGTGGACGCCCGCGCAGCTGCGTGAGGTGCTCGGCGACCAGGACGCCGACCTCGCCGCCCAGTTCTTCGGCGTCACCGAGGAGGGCACCTTCGAGCACGGCCAGTCCGTTCTCCGACTTCCGCAGCACGAGGGCGTGTTCGACGCCGAAAAGATCGCGTCGATCAAGGACCGGCTGAATCGGGCCCGTGCGCAGCGGCCCGCTCCCGGTCGCGACGACAAGGTGGTCGCCGCCTGGAACGGGCTCGCCGTAGCCGCGCTCGCCGAGACCGGCGCCTACTTCGACCGGCCCGATCTGGTGGAGGCCGCGATCGCCGCCGCCGACCTCCTCGTACGGCTGCACCTGGACGAGAAGGCGCAGCTCGCCCGCACCAGCAAGGACGGGCGAGTGGGCGCCAACGCGGGGGTGTTGGAGGACTACGCGGACGTCGCCGAGGGGTTCCTCGCGCTCGCCTCGGTCACGGGGGAGGGGGTGTGGCTGGAGTTCGCCGGGTTCCTGCTCGACCATGTGCTCGTCCGGTTCGTCGACGAGGAGTCGGGGGCTCTGTACGACACCGCCGCCGATGCCGAGAAGCTGATCCGGCGGCCCCAGGATCCGACGGACAACGCCACGCCCTCCGGCTGGAGCGCGGCGGCGGGGGCTCTGCTGAGCTACACCGCGCACACCGGGTCCGAGCCCCATCGGGCCGCCGCCGAGCGGGCGTTGGGGATCGTGAAGGCGCTCGGGCCGAGGGTGCCCCGGTTCATCGGCTGGGGGCTGGCCACCGCCGAGGCGTTGCTGGACGGGCCGCGGGAGGTCGCGGTCGTCGGACCGGAGGGGCATCCGGGGACGCGGGCGCTGCATCGGGCGGCGTTGCTGGGGACCGCCCCGGGGGCCGTGGTCGCCGTGGGGACTGCGGAGAGTGACGAACTGCCGCTGCTGGCCGACCGCCCCCTCGTCGGCGGTGAACCGGCGGCGTACGTCTGCCGTAACTTCACATGTGATGCCCCCACGACAGATGTCGAGCGCCTGAGGGCGGCCCTGAACCGGCCTCAAACGGCCCTGAACGGCTGAAACGTGCCCCTGTGAAGATGGGGCAAGATCGAACAACCGGCTGGAATTAGGTGCGTGTTCGGATACATCCGCTTACGTGTCCCTCGAACGGAAACACTCTATTTATCGGAAGAGCCTGTGCAATTCACAGTTTCCCCCTAGTCTCTCCACCGTGACGCGACAGGAGTGACACACCGTCATCGGTGTGTCCGATTGCCATGGGGTGGCGCCTGTCGCGACAGGGGGTAATGAGATCTGGGGGGATCTTCCTTGTTGACGTCTGTCTTCATCGCCGTCGTCTCTCTGGCCTTGTTCTGGATGGCGGCCTTCACGCTGTGGTGGCAGATGCACGCGTGGCGTACGCCCGAAGTGCTGGCCTCCACCCGGTTCACCAGACCGGACGGGGACGACCATGTCTCCTTCTCGCTGTTACTGCCGGCACGCCATGAACAGGCCGTGCTGGACCACACCATCCAACGACTCCTGGAGTCCAGCCACGACGACTTCGAGATCATCGTGATCGTCGGGCACGACGACCCGGAGACCACCGCGGTCGCCGAACGGGCGGCCGAGCGCGACCCGCGCGTCCGCGTCGTCGTCGACACCCACGCGAAGAAGAACAAGCCGAAGGCCATGAACACGGCGCTGCCGCACTGCCGTGGCGATGTCGTCGGGGTCTTCGACGCCGAGGACCAGGTCCATCCGGAGCTGCTGTCCCACGTCGACCACGCCTTCCGCACCACCGGCGCGGACGTCGTGCAGGGCGGCGTGCAGCTCATCAACTTCCACTCCAGCTGGTACAGCCTGCGCAACTGCCTGGAGTACTTCTTCTGGTTCCGCTCCCGGCTGCATCTGCACGCGCAGAAGGGGTTCATCCCGCTCGGCGGCAACACCGTCTTCGTACGCACGCAGGTGCTGCGCGAGGCCGACGGCTGGGACCCCGACTGCCTCGCCGAGGACTGCGACCTGGGCGTCCGGCTGTCCAGCGTCGGCAAGAAGGTCGTCGTCGCGTACGACTCCGCCATGGTCACCCGGGAGGAAACCCCGGGCAGCCTGATGTCGCTGTTGAAGCAGCGCACCCGCTGGAACCAGGGCTTCCTCCAGGTCTACCGGAAGAAGGACTGGAAGCAACTGCCCGGCTTCCGGCAGCGGTTGCTCGCCCGCTACACGCTGATGACGCCCTATCTCCAGGCCGTCTCCGGCGTGATCATCCCGCTCAACGTGGCCATCGCGCTCTTCCTCGACGTGCCCGTCGGCGTCGCCTTCATCACCTTCCTGCCGGCCGTCACCGCCCTCGTCACCTTCGTGTTCGAGGTCGTCGGGCTGCATGACTTCGGCAAGCAGTACGGCCTGCGCGTGCGGTTCGTCCACTACTTCAAGCTCATCGTGGGCGGCCCCTTCTACCAGGTGCTCCTCGCCTTCGCCGCCGTCCGCGCCGTATGGCGTGAGCAACGCGGCCGTAACGACTGGGAGTTGACCAGTCACGTCGGCGCACATCTCGCGAACGTGAACCGAGAGGACGTTCCTGCGTGACCTCCACACTTCCCGCGGCGACCAAGACACAGATCAAGGTCCCCGCGCAACGGACAGCTGCGCCCAAAATCGGTTCGACCAGTCGAACAAGCATCCCGCCGAAGCGTCTGCGCGACTCCAGAACCGACCTGATCCTCTGCGGAGTCCTGCTCGTGGCGATCATGGTCGTCCAGGGCTGGAACATCGCCGACTACCCGACCCTCAGCGACGACGAGGGCACCTACCTCGCCCAGGCCTGGGCCGTCCAGGAGGGCAGAGGCCTCGCCCACTACACCTACTGGTACGACCACCCGCCCCTCGGCTGGATCCAGATCGCCCTGCTGACCTGGATCCCCGCCCACTTCGCCCCCGAGTCGATGACCGTCGGCTCGATGCGCGCGGTGATGCTGGTCATCAGCGCGGTCAGCGCCGTGCTCGTCTACGTCCTCGGCCGCCGCCTCGCGCTGCCCCGCTGGGCCGCCGGGCTCGGCATGGCCCTCTTCGGGCTCTCCCCGCTGTCGGTGGTCCTCCAGCGGGAGATCTTCCTGGACAACCTCGCGGTGATGTGGACGCTGTTGGCCTTCTGCCTGGCCGCGTCCCCGAGCCGCCACCTCTGGCACCACTTCGGCGCGGGCATCGCCGCCGCCACGGCCGTCCTCACCAAGGAGACGATGCTCCTCGTCCTGCCCGCCGTGCTGCTCACCATGTGGCGGCACAGCCACCGGGACACCCGGAAGTTCGCCATCACCGGCGCCGTCACCGCCTGCGCCCTGATCGGCGTCTCGTACCCGCTGTTCGCCCTGCTCAAGGGTGAGCTGCTGCCGGGCGACGGCCATGTCTCCCTCTGGGACGGCATCGTCTACCAGATGAGCCGCCCCGGCTCCGGCTTCATCCTCACCGAGGGCACCGGCTCCCACGGCGTCCTGCAGTCCTGGCTGTACTACGACCGCGTGCTGCCGTTGGGCGGTCTCGCGGGCGCCCTGCTTCTGTTGCTGACCTGGCGCTGGTCGGTGACCGCACGGGCGCTCGCCGGGCCCGCGCTCGCCGTGGCGATCCTCGCCGGCATGGCCCTGCGCCCCGGCTATCTGCCCGCGATGTACGTCATCCAGGCCCTGCCGTTCCTCGCGCTCGTCCTCGCGGGCGGCACCGCCAGCGTCGCCCACGCCGTACTGCGGCGCCGGCGCAGCATGGCGGAGAAACGGCCCCTGACCTGGGCGCGGTACGCGGCCGCCGCCGCCCTCGTCGCTGCGTCGGCCGCGTACGTCGTACCGCGCTGGTACGACGGCAACCGCACCGCGATGACGTTCGACGCCAACGCCCCCTACCAGCAGGCCGCGAAGTGGCTCGGCAGCGAGGTGGACGACCCCGGCGGCACCCGGGTCCTCGTCGACGACGCGCTCTGGCTGGACCTCGTCCACGAGGGGTACGAGCCGGGGCTCGGCGTCATCTGGTTCTACAAGGCCGACCTCGACCCGGCGGTGACGAAGACGATGCCGCGCGGCTGGCGTGACCTCGACTACGTGGTCGCCTCCCCGACGGTACGGCGTGACGCGGTCGACCTGCCCAATGTGCGGGCCGCGATGGAGCACTCGACGCCGGTGGTGACCTTCGGCACCGGCGAGGACCGGATCGAGATCCGGAAGATCCAGGCCGCGGGAGGCGACCGATGAACAGCGGCAGTCATGAGTCCACCGTCCCCGAGGAGCTGGGTGATCCGGCCGTGCGAGGAGCGGAGGTGCCCGAGCCCGGGGCCGTCACCATCGTCGTACCGACCTTCAACGAGTCCGCGAACGTACGGGAGTTGCTGCACCAGATCACCGAGACGGTGCCCTCGCGGCTGCCCTGCGAGGTCGTCTTCGTGGACGACTCCACCGACGACACCCCCGAGGTGATCAACGAGGCCGCGCAGGACTGCCCGTTCCCGGTCACCGTGCTGCACCGCGACAAGCCGGTCGGCGGGCTCGGCGGCGCGGTGGTGGAGGGCATGAAGGCGGCCGGGTCGGACTGGATCGTCGTCATGGACGGCGACCTCCAGCATCCGCCGTCCCTGGTACCGGAGCTGGTGGCGACGGGGGAGCGGTCGTCAGCAGGTCTGGTGGTCGCGAGTCGCTACATCAAGGGCGGCAGCCGGGCCGGACTCGCGGGCAGCTACCGCGTCGCCGTCTCACGCGGTGCGACCTGGCTCACCAAGTCCCTCTTCCCCCGCCGACTGCACGGCATCAGCGACCCGATGAGCGGCTTCTTCGCCATCCGCCGCAGCGCGGTCACCGCCGAGGTCCTCCAGCCGCTCGGCTACAAGATCCTCCTCGAGCTGGCCGTGCGCAGCCGCCCGCGCCAGGTCACCGAGGTGCCGTTCGTCTTCCAGGACCGGTTCGCGGGCGAGTCCAAGTCGACCGCGCAGGAGGGCCTGAGATTCCTGCGCCACCTGGTGGGACTGCGTACGGCTTCCCCCCTCGCCCGCATGATCGTCTTCGGTCTGATCGGGGTCACGGGCTTCATTCCCAACCTGGCGGGCCTGTGGACGCTGACCCATGTCCTCGGCATGCACTACGTCCCCGCCGAGATCCTCGCCAACCAGCTCGGGGTGCTCTGGAACTTCTTCCTCATCGAGCATTTGTGCTTCCGCGAGCGACGGAAGCACCGCAAGGGGTGGGACCGCGTCGGCCGGTTCGCGTTGCTCGCCAACGCCGACCTGGTGCTGCGCATCCCGCTGATCGCCCTGTTCGTCGCCCAGTTCGGGATGGGGGCGCTGCCCGCCACCGCGCTCGCCCTGGTGACGACGTTCGTCCTGCGCTTCGTCGGAACCGAGGCGCTGGTCTATCTGCCGCGCACCAAGCCTCGCCGTGGGGAGCGCGGCGAGCAGCAGCGGGCCGGGCAGGCCGGTCGGTCCCGTCGGCCCGATCAGGCCGGTCAGGCCGGTCAGGCCGATGAGGCCGAACCGACAGAGCCGACAGAGCCGACAGAGCGCGGGAGTCATGCGGCCGAGGAGGCCGCATGACCCGTGGCAGTCGCCCTCGCCCAGCGGCGGGGGCGGCGCCTGTCGGAGCAGCGGGGACCGCGTCCAGCGGTACTCGTCCGAACAGCGGGAGCCGCACAGCAAGGAGATTCGCGTGAACAACCGCGTGCACAGCCGTTGGAAGATCCGTATCAGACCCAGACGCAGAACAGCCCTGCTGGCGGTGGGCGCCCTCGCCTCCGGCCTGCTGCTGATCTCGCCCCAGCCCGCGTCCGCCGCCAACCTCGTCCAGAACCCCGGCTTCGAGACCGCCGGTACCGGCGACATGCCGTACTGCTGGGAGAAGTCCGGCTGGGGCGACAACGACTTCACCTTCTCCACGGTCGCCGACGCCCACTCGGGCACCAAGGCCATGAAGGTCGAGCTGACCCGCCGGGTCTCCGGCGACCGCAAGGCCCTGATCACCGAGTCGGCGACCTGCGCGCCGCCGGTCTCGGTGGGCAAGCAGTACGACCTGGGCCTCTGGTACAAGTCGACCACCCCGGATGTGTCCCTCACCCTCTTCCGGCACGACACGACGGCCGGCTGGCAGTACTGGACCGACCTCAAGACGCTGGAAATGTCCGCCGACTGGACCCATGCGACGGTCCGCACGCCGGAGGTCCCGGCCGGCACCGACCGCATCACCTGGGGCGCATCCGTCTACGGCACCGGCTCCGTCACCACCGACGACTACACGATGGAGCAGGTCGCCGACCCCGTCCCGGAGCCTGGGTGCACGGGTACGCCGGAGGAATGCCAGAACGGCCGTTGGGATGTCCTCCCCACCCGGAACCCCGTCCGCTCCATGCACTCCGTCGTCCTCAACAACGGCAAGGTGCTGCTGATCGCCGGCTCCGGCAACAGCGAGGAGATGTTCGAGGCGGGTACGTTCACCAGCGCGGTCTACGACCCGAAGAACGGCACGTACAAGCAGATCCCGACCCCGGACGACATGTTCTGCGCCGGCCACGTCCAGCTGGACGACGGCCGTGTGCTGGTGATGAGCGGCAACAAGGCGTACCCGGTCGTGGGCGGGCACGGCTACGAGGGCTACAAGGACTCGTACATCTTCGACCCGGTCACCGAGACCTACAGCAAGACCAACGACATGAACGACGGCCACTGGTACCCGTCGGCGACGATCCTCGGCAACGGTGACGTCATCTCGTTCGGCGGTCTGCGCGAGGACTCCACGGGTTCGGTGACGGCCGAGCTGTGGTCGGACGCCGAGCAGAAGTGGCTGGAGCTCTGGAAGGTCAACCAGACCTGGTCGTACTGGGGCCTGTACCCGTCGATGATCCTCATGCAGGACGGCCGCCTCTTCTACTCCGGCAGCCATGTCTTCGGCAACAACATCCCGGGCACGGGTTCGGCGATCTACGACTACGGCGCCAACACGACCACGGCTGTGCCCGGTCTGCAGAACAAGGACGAGCGCGACCAGTCGGCGAGCGTGCTGCTGCCCCCGGCCCAGGACCAGAGGGTCCTGACGATCGGCGGCGGCAACATCGACTCCAACCCCGAGGCGAACCGTCTGACGGACATCATCGACCTGAAGGCCGCGAACCCGGCGTACGTCGCGGGCCCGCCGATCCCGCAGGGCACGGTGGACCTGGGCAACGGGAAGGTCGCCCAGACCGGCAACCAGGGCAAGATGTACGTGTCCGCGGTGCTGCTTCCCGACGGCAAGGTCCTGGAGACGGGCGGAGCCCTGCACAACCGAGCGAACCCCGTCTTCGAGACGTCGATCTTCGACCCGGCGACGGAGACCTTCGACCCGGTGGCGGTGGACCCGGAGGCCCGTGGCTACCACTCGTCGGCGTTCCTGCTCCCCGACGGCCGGGTGATGGCGACGGGTGACAACCCGGGCAACGGCACCTGGAACCACAACGTCTCGATCTACACACCTCCCTACCTGCTGAAGGGCGCCCGCCCGAAGATCACCTCCGTGATCGACAAGGAGTGGGTGTACGGGGACACGCAACGCATCACGGTGGACCGCCCCATCGCGAAGGCGGAACTGATCCGCCCGGCGGCGGTGACCCACTCGTCGGACCCGAACCAACGCTTCGTGGACCTCCCCCTCTCGGTGGACGGCAACAACGTCGACCTGAACGTGACGAGCAACCCCAACCTGGCCCCGCCCGGCTGGTACATGCTCTTCGCGGTCGACGCCAACGGCGTCCCCTCGGTGGCCGAATGGGTCCACCTCCAGGGCCCGTCCGCCCTGGCGAAGGCCTCCGACGAAGCCCCCTCGGCCCACGTCCACGACTTCGCGGGCGCCCCGAAGGGCAAGGTCACGGGCCCGCAGAAGAAGCGTGAGTCCCAGAAGGTCAGCCCGACCGTCTCCGGCTGCGACCGCCACTACGGCTCGGCCAACGTCTGCGTGCCCACGGCCTTCCCGGCCGAGGTCAAGAAGACGACGGCGTCCCGCTGCGCCTGGCTGAAGGAGAACGACTACGGCCGTCTGAAGGTCAACGGCAAGGACGACCCACTGAGGCTGGACCCGAACAGGGACGGCCTGGCCTGCGGAAAGGGTGACGTCAAGCGCCGCTGACGTTGGGGGCGCACGGCCCGGCCTGATCGCTCCACCACGGGACCACGGCCCCGTACCCGGCGGATGCCCACCGGGTACGGGGCCGTGTCAGCGGTCGCCGGGGTTGCGTACGTCCTCGTTGAGGATGGCACGGGTGCGGATTCCGCCCACACGACCGATGAGTTTCGTCTCGCCGCGTGGTCTGCATGGTGGGAACGTCCCCCATCCGCGCCTGCGGGAGACCCGAGACGAGATGACGAGGAGCGTGCACACCGTGGACCAGGAGAACGTGAGCGCCACCCTGACTGTCGCCGTGCCCGCCGCGAGGGTGTTCGCGGTGTTGGCGGACCCGGCGACCCATTCTGCGATCGATGGCACCGGCTGGGTTCAGGAATCCGTCGACCGGGCTCCGCTGACCGAGGTGGGGCAGATTTTCCGGATGGACATGTATCACGCCAACCATCCGAACGGTGATTACCAGGTGGCCAACAAGGTCCAGGTGCTCGACCCGCCGCGCGCCATCGGCTGGCTGACGGGGCAGGAGAAGGACGACGGTCACCTGGAGTTCGGCGGTTGGCTCTGGCGTTACGACCTTGCGCCGCTCGGTCCGTCCGAGACTGAGGTCACGCTCACCTACGACTGGTCGGCGGTGCCGCAGCCCATCCGGACGTACATCCAGTTCCCGCCGTTCGGCCCCGAGCACCTCACCAACTCGCTGCACCATCTGGCCGAGCTCGCCGCACCGACGTCCCAGGCCTGGAAGCCCGGCGACTAGCGTCTGCCGTCACATGATCCATGGTCTCGGGCTGCCCCAACGGTGTCGGAGCCTCCGCCACGGACGTCGAGGGTCCTCAGCCGCGAAGAGATGGGGCACGCGGAGGGCACGAACTCTCGCCGCATGCCTCGGGGTCGGCCAGCAGAAGGGACGCTGACCTGTGGCTTTGCCCGGAGGAGCAGTATGCCCGCCGGGGAGAGCCCTCGGCTTCACCGTCCCCCCGACGAAGTCTGCCGGGACTTCTGTGGAAACGGGCGGGGCTTTCGGCCCCGCCCTTCGCCGTGGGGGTCGCCTCAGCGGCGCGCTCGTGGCAGCCCCCGCGTGCGGCTACAGTCCGATCGGGTTGAGGTAGGTGGCCGGGCGGGTGGCGCCGTCCTGCTTGAGGATCTGGCCGCCGAACGGCCACTTCAGGGTGAAGTGCTTCGTCTCGTTCGGCGGGGTGACCAGGAACTTCGCCGGAACGAACTTCTTCTTCCGCGGCGTGGACTTGGCCACCGGGAGCAGCGTGATGCTGAAGTCCACCGTGTCCCCCCGCTTCAGGGTCATCTTGACGGGCTTCTTGGAGGAGCGCGCCAGCGACCAGGTGCCGTCGGTCTTCTGAGCACCGATCATGTCGACACCGGCGAAGCCGGACAGGGTGCAGGTGCGCTTGCTCCGGTTGGTGAACCAGATGTACGCCTGGGTCTGCTTCTTGGTCTGCTTCATCTCCGGCTTCGCGTCATCCCCCATGGCGAAGCCGGCCTTCAGGTCGGCGGTGTGGCAGCGGGTCGGCTTGGCTTTGGCAGGGGCGGCCGAGGCCGGGACGGCGGCAGCGGCAGTGCCGGCGACGACGATCGCTGCAAGGGCCACGGCGGTCAGCTTGCTCTTCATGAAGTCTCGGGTTCCCCTCGAATACGAATCGGGGCGCGAGGTCAGTGCGCGCCTACGCACCTGAAGATGTGCAATGGCCGGGGGAGGTTCGGTGTGCCGGAGAACCTTTTCCGACAGCCGGGCTCCCGACCATGGCCGCGTACGAGAACTGTTGATGCCCGTTCCGCCGTCGAAGTCGCTCTGAAGGGCAGGCTCGAAAAACCTGCTGCGGCGAAGCAACCTGGTCACCGCCGGCTCGTAGGAACAGTCGACCGATTCGTTTTTGTCGACTTCCGAAAGGTGGAGAATTTCCATAGCTTCCCGAGCTGATGCTCAAGGCGTGCGCCCGAGGGGTCCGAGTTCGGTCCGGATGGCTCAAGCACCGCTCACGATCAACGCGCAGAGCACGACCTGAGCGCACCACTGCAACACCACGGCCCCGTACCTGGCGGACGCCCACCGGGTGCGAGGCCATGCGGCCGCTACGAGACCGAACGCGATGGAAGCCCAGAAGAAGCCATGGAGGACACCACCGGGGATGGTGGAGCAGTTCTCGCCGTAGGCGAGGCAGCGGCTGCCTCGCTCGGTCGAGAGGCGCAGGATCCAGGAGCCGAGGGTCATCGGCAGCAGCAGGATCAGGCCCAGGGCCGACCAGAGATTGATGACACGATCGTGGTTCGAGGGGGCCGGGCGCGGAGCGTTCACGGGGTCCGACGGGTTCGTGGTCTGGGGCGCGGTGTCCATGCCACGATTCAACGGGCCCGCCCCGGCCCTGGTGATCGGCTGCGCTACTCAACCCGTCTGGGCGCGCATGCTCATCGCATCCCGCACGATCGCCTCCAGCTGCTCGTGGTGCGCGCCCTTCCAATAAGCCCGTCCACACTCCTCACACTGGGCGAACACGTCGTACGAGCGATGGGTACCGTCTTCAAGACGATCGGCCACCTCCTCCTTCGTGGCCGCCTTCAGCATCCCGTTGCACGCGGTACACCGGCTCCAGGGCCGCAACTCGGGTGCGAACCGATCGAGCACATCCCGGAGCTGCTCCTCCGGCCGCGTGCTGTAGACAAACGCCCCGGCCCACAACTCACGTCGCCGCAGCAGCCCCCGGTCACGGCTGAGCATGACCCGCCGCTCGGCGGCGGAACGCGCGGCCAGCGCCGGGTCACCGATGTCGGTCGACTCGTACGCGGCGTCGACGCCGAGCAGCCGCAGCCGCCGCGCGAGCGTCCCGAGATGGACGTCGAGGAGGAAGCGGAGCGGCGCGCCGGGCACCCGCTGGGGGCGCTCGACCGTCCGTACGGTCACGGACTCGCCGTCCGCCGGGATGTGCGACACCGGCACCTCACGGCCGTCGACGACCAGCGCGCCGACCTCGGTCAGCGGGACGCCCAGGGACTCGATGACATGGCCGAGGGTGGAGACTCCGTCGATGACCAGCGCGGTGGCGCTCCCACGGCGTCCGGGCGGGACGAACAGGGCCAGCTCGGGGGTGACTTCGACGCGGATCACGGGACCGTTCACCCGGTCAGGATCGCATGGGAGCGGGAGCCGGGCTCAGGGGTTTTTCCTGGGAAGGCCGTGCTGGAGGACTTCCAGGGTGCGGTCGACGAGGGAGACGAAGTCGTCGCGGTGGTCGTTCTCGGCCCAGTACAGGGAGGTCTCCATCAGACCGCCGACGAGGGACATCGCGTAGACCCGTACCTCCAGGCTCTCCGGGTCCCGGCCGGTGCGTTCGGCGATGGCGGTGCACAGCATGCGGCCGGTGACCGACATGCTCTCCATCATCCGGGACCGCACCGCCGGGACCTGGACCATCAGATGGGTGCGCAGCTTCGCCACCTCCATGTCCTCCTCGACGCCCGTACGGACGGCCTCCCGCATCACATGGCGGATGGTGTCCGGCCACGGTTCGTCCATGGGCCGGGACCGGAGGTCCTCCAGCAGGACCGGGTCGTACTCGTCGGTGAGGACGATGTCCTCCTTGGTCGGGAAGTAGCGGAAGACGGTCGACGGCGACACCTCGGCGCGGTCGGCGATCTGCTCGATCGTCGTGGCGTCGTACCCCTGTTCCCTGACCAAGGCGTAGGTCGCGGTGCGGATCGCCTCACGGGTCTTGATCTTCTTCCGCTCACGGAGCCCGAGCGCGGGGCGGTCGGTGGGAGAGGCGGGGGAGGTGGGGGAATGTGCTGCCGTCATGCCGTCATTGTCGGGCATCGGACTTCGGGGCGGCCAGGTCGGGGGCGACGCCCGTGCTGCTCCGGGCGGTCGGCGCGCCCGGCAGGAAGGCGGCGGCCAGCAGGGCCGCGACCAGGGCGGAGACGCCGCACACCAGCAGGACGAGGCCCATGCCGTGGACGTACGAACCGTTGGCGGAGGCCGCCAGATCGGCCGCGCCCGCCCGCTCGGCGACGAGGTGCGCGGCGATCACCGACTCCCCGGCGGTGTCGGCGGCCCGCGCGGGCAGCCCGGTGACGTCGAGCCGGTCCCGGAAGGCGCTCGCGAGCACACTGCCGAGCACGGCGACACCGATCGCGGCACCCACCTGACGCAACGTCATCAGCAGTCCGGAACCGCTGCCCGCCCGGTCCGAGGGCAGGGCGCCGAGGGCACCGGACATCGCCGGCACGACCGAGAACCCGAACCCGGCCCCGGCGAGCGACAGCCACAGCGCGGTGAAGCCGTAGCCGGAGTCGACGGTCGTACGACTGCCGAGGAACCCGGCGAAGGCCAGCACCACCAGACCCGTGCTCACCACGGCACGCGCACCGAAACGGGCGACGACCGGCTGCGCGGCCCGCGCGGCGACCAGCAGACCGCCCATCAGCGGCAGCAGCCGCACCCCCGTACCGAGGGCGTCGTGGCCGAGGACCGTCTGGAGGTACGGCGGCAGGACGAACAGCAGGCCGGACAGCACGAACATGACGAGGGTCGCCGCCAGCGTGTTGAACAGGAACCCCCGATGGGCGAGCAGCGCCATGTCCAGCATGGGGCGGGCGGTGCGTCGTTCGCGCAGCACCAGGGCGACGATCACGACGACGGCCGCCGCGAGCATGGCCAGGATCAGCGGGGCGCCCCAGCCGCGGTCGGGCGCCTCGATGATCGCGTAGATGAGGGCGCCGAGGCCCGTCACGGTGAGCGCGGTGGCGATGGCGTCGACCTTCGGGGAGGCCGGGTCGCTGGTCTCCGGCAGCAGGAAAACGCAGGCGGCGATGCCGAGCCCGGCCATCGGCACGTTGACGAGGAAGACCGAGCCCCACCAGAAGTGGTCGAGGAGCCAGCCGCCGAGTATCGGGCCGAGCGGCAGGCCGAGCGTCGAGCCCGCGGAGACGATGCCGACGGCCTTGGTGCGCTCGTCGGGCGCGAAGAGCGAGGGCAGCACGGAGAGCGCGAGCGGCGTCACGAGCGCCGCGCCGACGCCCATCACCGCACGGGCGGCGACGACCGCGTTCACGTCCGCGGCCAGCGCGCCGACCAGCGAGCCGGCGAGGAAGATCCCCAGTCCGGCGATCAGCATCCGCCGCCGCCCGAACCGGTCGCCGAGCAGCCCGGCCGGGAGCATCAGCGCCGCGAACACGACGACGTACGCGTCCGCCATCCACTGTTGCTGACCGGTGCCGGCGCCGAGCTGCCCGGCCATGGTGGGCAGCGCCACGTTCAGGATCGTCGTGTCGAAGCCGAGCGTCAGCATGCTCGCGACCAGGGCCCCGAGGGCCCACCAGCGGCGGGGGTCACGCCCGACCGCGTCCTGTTGAGTGAGAGTAGACATGAATTGATAGTAGCTCTCAAAAAATAGCGACTGTCAATTGATCGCCATGGGGATGGGTGGGTGCTCGGTGGCCGGGCATGCGAAAGTGGCCGCGGCTTGACAGCCGCGGCCACTGAAGAGAGGCGTCCGGGTCGGGCCCGGAGGGTTCCGGGTCGGCCCCGGAAGGTCAGGCGTGCTGGTATGCCACCAGCGAGATCCCCACGTAGTGGACGACGAACGCCGCCAGGGTGAGGGAGTGGAAGACCTCGTGGAAGCCGAACCACCTGGGTGAGGGGTCGGGACGCTTGAGGCCGTAGATGACTCCGCCCGCGCTGTAGAGGACGCCGCCGACGATCACCAGGACGAGGACGGCGATGCCGCCGGTGCGCATGAAGTCGGGGAGGAAGAAGACGGCCGCCCAGCCCATGGCGATGTAGCAGGGGGTGTAGAGCCAGCGCGGGGCGCCGACCCAGAAGACCCGGAAGATTATCCCGGCGAGCGCCGCCGCCCAGATGCCCCACAGCAGCCACTGGCCCTTCGTCTCCGGCAGGAGCAGCAGGGTCAGCGGGGTGTAGGTGCCCGCGATGATCAGGAAAATATTGGCGTGATCCAGACGGCGCAGGATGCCGTCCATGCGTGGGCTCCAGTCGCCCCGGTGGTACAGCGCGCTCACGCCGAACAGCAGGCAGGCGGTCAGAACGTAGATCCCGCAGGCGATGCGCCCGCGTGTCGAGTCGGCGAGCGCGGTCAGCACCAGGCCCGCGATGAGTACGGCCGGGAACATGCCGAGATGCAGCCAGCCCCGGAGCTTGGGCTTGATCGGCTCCGAGATGTGGTGCCCGATCTCGCGGGCGATCTGATGCGGCAGGGAGGGCGCGCCGGAATCACGGCCGTCGGCCGGCGTGTCCGTGGGCGCGTCGGGGGCGGACGCAGTCATGTCCGGCATCGTACCTACGGAACCGTAAGTTACGGGTCATCGCGGCCCGTTCACCCACCCGGAAGTGGCCATCGTCTCACGCCGGACCCGGATTGGGGATGGTCGGGTGAATTCCCGGACACCCCGGGTGAAGCAATGGTGACGCAAGGAAACCTCCCCGGGGGAGGTTGATGAGTGGCGATGCTCACGATGCTCACGTGTGCGGTCCTCTGGACATATGGGCACTACCGTCGGATGATCAAATGAGTGCGGTCGGCACCGGATGAGCGCCGAAGATCCATCCGTGAAGCATCCGGGTCGCAGCCCCCACGGGGCCTCCAACACAAAATCCCTCATCTAGGAGCAATCGTGGCGCGCGACATCGTGGCTCCCCCCTCAACCGTCCCGACCACCCACGGAGAACTCATCGCGTGGGTGAACGAGATCGCCGAACTGACGCAGCCGGACAACGTGGTCTGGTGTGACGGATCCGAGGCCGAGTACGAGCGCCTGTGCGGGGAGCTCGTCGAGAAGGGCACCTTCCGGAAGCTGGACCCCATAAAGCGCCCGAACTCCTACTACGCGGCCTCCGACCCGACCGATGTCGCCCGGGTCGAGGACCGCACGTTCATTTGTTCGGAGAACGAAGAGGACGCCGGCCCGACGAACCACTGGAAGGCGCCCGCCGAGATGCGGGCCATCTTCCAGGGGGAGAAAGGCCTCTTCCGCGGCTCGATGCGGGGCCGCACGATGTACGTCGTCCCGTTCTGCATGGGCCCGCTGGGTTCGCCGCTCTCCGCGATCGGCGTCGAGATCACGGACTCCGCCTACGTCGCCGTCTCCATGCGCACGATGACCCGTATGGGTCAGGCGGTCCTCGACGAGCTCGGCTCCGAGGGCTTCTTCGTCAAGGCCGTCCACTCGCTCGGCGCCCCGCTGGAGCCCGGCCAGACGGACGTCCCCTGGCCCTGCAACGAGACCAAGTACATCTCCCACTTCCCCGAGAGCCGCGAGATCTGGTCGTACGGCTCCGGGTACGGCGGCAACGCGCTGCTCGGCAAGAAGTGCTACGCCCTGCGCATCGCGTCGGTGATGGCGCGGGACGAGGGCTGGCTGGCCGAGCACATGCTGATCCTGAAACTCACCCCGCCGCAGGGCGAGTCGAAGTACGTCGCGGCGGCCTTCCCATCGGCCTGCGGCAAGACCAACCTCGCGATGCTGGAGCCGACGATCTCCGGCTGGACCGTCGAGACGATCGGCGACGACATCGCCTGGATGCGCTTCGGTGAGGACGGCCGGCTCTACGCCATCAACCCCGAGGCCGGTTTCTTCGGCGTCGCGCCCGGCACCGGTGAGCACACCAACGCCAACGCGATGAAGACGCTGTGGGGCAACTCCGTCTTCACGAACGTCGCGCTGACGGACGACGGTGACGTGTGGTGGGAGGGCATGACGGAGGAGACTCCGGCCCACCTGACCGACTGGAAGGGCAACGACTGGACGCCGGAGTCCGAGACCCCGGCCGCCCACCCCAACGCCCGCTTCACGGTCCCCGCCGCGCAGTGCCCGATCATCGCGCCCGAGTGGGAGGACCCGAAGGGCGTGCCGATCTCGGCGATCCTCTTCGGCGGCCGTCGCGCCACGGCGGTCCCGCTGGTGACGGAGTCCTTCGACTGGAACCACGGCGTGTTCCTGGGCGCGAATGTGGCTTCGGAGAAGACCGCGGCGGCCGAGGGCAAGGTCGGCGAGCTGCGCCGCGACCCCTTCGCGATGCTCCCCTTCTGCGGCTACAACATGGGCGACTACATGGGGCACTGGATCGACGTCGCCAAGGACAAGGACCCGGCGAAGCTGCCGAAGATCTACTACGTCAACTGGTTCCGGAAGAACGACGAAGGCAAGTTCGTCTGGCCGGGCTTCGGCGAGAACAGCCGCGTCCTGAAGTGGATCGTGGACCGCCTGGACGGCAAGGCGGAGGGCGTGGAGACCCCGATCGGCATCCTCCCGACGTCGAACGCCCTGGACACGGAGGGCCTGGAACTGTCCTCGGAGGACCTCGACTTCCTCCTGACGGTCGACAAGGAGGTCTGGCGCGAGGAGGCCGCCCTGGTCCCCGACCACCTCAACACCTTCGGCGACCACACCCCGAAGGAACTGTGGGACGAGTACCAGGCACTGGTCCAGCGCCTGGGCTAGCACTCTCCTGGGCCGATGCCCGCTCGGGCTACGCCTGCCGGGGCTGATGCCCCCCTTTCACTCCGCGGCCGGTCGTCTATGGGTTGCCCTGACCAGCGACATCTCCTCGACCGGTCGCGGATTCTTGCCGTTCCCGGCTCACCTGCCGACTTCTGGGCCGTACCACTGGAGTGCCTGGCCGGTGACGGCGGCGACGCACTCGAAGTCCCGGTCGCGGCGGAGCGCGCCCTGCAGAAGAACTCCGGCTCGGTGATCGGGCAGGTGGCGATGAGCCCGGCAGCTCGGGAATCCAGGGGATGACGACTCAGGGGCGCGGCCGCATCGGCGGGGTCGAAGGGACGTAGCCCCGGGTGGGGGTCCCCTGCTTGAGCGAAGCCGAGAGCGGGGGAGGGATGAGTGGGGGCGGCGGGAGCGAAACCGCTGCCTCGGTGGGGATTTCGCGGGACACTCGGGACATCCGCACCGAACCCCGAAATGAGGTGAGCGGGGTGCGTACACCCGTAAGTGACCCCATGAAGATCGGCCCGTACAAGATAGTGGGCCGACTGGGGTCGGGCGGTATGGGCTGGGTCTATCTGGGGCGCTCGCCGTCCGGCCGCGAGGTCGCCGTGAAGGTCGCCCGCCCCGAACTCGCCGCCGAACCGGAGTTCCGCGAACGCTTCGCCCGCGAGGTCGCCGCCGCCCGCGTGGTCAGCGGCGCGTACACCGCCGCCGTGGTGGACGCGGACCCCGAGGCCGAACTGCCCTGGCTGGCCACGCTCTACGTACCCGGCCCCTCCCTCGCGGAGGCGGTCCGCGCGGACGGTCCGCTGCCCGAGGACCAGGTCCGTCGGCTGGGTGCCGGGCTCGTCGAGGCGTTGCAGGCCATTCACGCCGCCCATGTGATCCACCGCGACCTCAAGCCCGCGAACGTGCTGCTCGCGAGTGACGGGCCCCGCGTCATCGACTTCGGCATTTCGCGGGTCGACGGTGCTCCTGGGCTCACCCGCGTCGGCATCGTCGTGGGGACACCGTCGTTCATGTCGCCCGAGCAGATCCGGGGGGCCCAGGTCGGTCCGCCGAGCGATGTGTTCGCGTTGGGCGGCGTGCTGGTGTACGCGCTCACGGGACGGCCGCCGCACGGCAGTGGGGAAGGGGTGCGGATAGAGGTCGTACGCGGGAAGCCGCGACTCGACGGCGTGCCGGTCGGACTGCGGCCGCTCATCGCTCGCTGTCTGGCCAAGCGGCCCGAGGACCGGCCCCGACTCGACGAGATCCTGCGGGAGCTGGTGGGCGACGCCGCCCCCACCGTGGTCGCGTCCTGGCCGCCGCCCCAGGTGGCGCGGACCATCGAGGTGCGGTACGAGGAGTTGAAGGAGCGCCATCGGCGGCGTACGGGGACGAGTGAGTCCGTGCCCTCGTGTCTGCTGCTGCACGCCCAGGCGTTGCTCGACGCCGGGTTGACCGACGCCATGGTCGCCGGGGCGGTGGTCCGTGACGGCTCCTGACGCCTACCCCGGCTGGGACTCGTACGCCGGTCGTGACTCCTTTCCCGGGCGGGACTCCTGCTCGGGGCGCGCCCCCGAGATCTATGACGTCGGTACGCACTGGCGGCAGCTGGTGCAGAGCTGGGTGGCCCGACGGAATTACCACACGGTTCACGACACCGTGTCCGTCTCGCTGCAATTCGATCTGCATGAGGCGGGGCGGATGGTCACGGTGAGATTCATGACCACCAAGAAACTGCTGGTGGCCTTCGCCACGGACGGGAATTTCCTGCGGCAGGACCAGCTCGCCATCGCCGCCGCGGCATCGAACGCATGGAATACCGAACAACTGAACCCCATGCTTTCCGTGTGGGACGTACGCGGACCGCGCCCCTGTCTCGCCGGTGTCTGCGATTTGCCGCTGACCTGCCGTATCACTCAGGCGGACTTCGACGCACTGGCCAATGAATGGGTGGATCGGGCGCGGCAGATGTTCAGTCGTTGCCATCAGGTGTTCAAGTTGTAGAAGTTGTAGAAGCGAAACGTCAACCAAGCGGAAATCACCGGAAGTTCGCCGGTGGAATTTCCGAAACCCTTCCGCCGTCCGGTCGCCTGCCCCACTATTGGATGGGCTTTTCAGGGGCCGCGGGGGCGTGCCTTTCAGGCCACGGGGGGTTGGTGCGATGGGGGCCATGGGACGTTTGTCGTTTCTCGGCGTGCTGGTGGGCTTGTTGGTCGCGGTGGTGCCGGCGGGAACGGCCTCGGCGGAGGGGCCTTGCGCCGGCCCCCTCGCCCAGTGGCTGGATTGCTGGACCGCGAACCTCGACAACGGCACGCCCTACGTCGTCACGATCAACGAGGAGTTGTCGCTGGTCGGACCCGGGCAGCAGCAGCACCAGATCCTCAAGAAGGACGTCGAGAAGCGCCGGCACCAGCTTGTGGTGGAGGTGCCGAAGGGGGAGCGGACGGGTGACGGCGGTACGGCTCTGCTGGTCCTGGCCGGGGGCCGCATGGTGCACCCCGATGCGCGGATCGACCGCATACCGCGATGGGCCGTCGACGAGTTGGACGCGGCGGGTGTCTGCGTCCCGCAGCGGCTGTGCGAACTGATCGTCGAAAGCGACAGTCAGCCGAAGCCGCTGGAGGGGCGGGAGCTGATCACCGAGGGGCTTGTCGCCGACCTGTCCACCCATGTCGGCGCCATCGCTCCTGTGTCGCAGCCCCCGACCACCGGCCACGAAAGGGACAGGCCCGACGACAAGGGCGACAAGGGCAACGAAGACAGCAAGGGCGGTAAGGGGGACAAAGGTCGGGGCGGCAACAACAACGTCGGTCCCACCGACGAACAGGCCTCCGGCTACAGCGGCACCACCTGGGCCGCCCTCTGGATGGGGCTGCTGCTCGCTCTGCTGCTGCTCGCCTTCGTGATCGTCATCCGGCATTCGCGGGGCCCGGTCGCCGTAGGGCATCGGGCATCGCCGGGGCGGCGGGCCGGGGGACGGCCCGCGCACGCGTCCGGCTCCGCCACCGCCACCGCGACGGCCACCACCGTCACCGCCGCTCCCGCCCACGCGGCCCGCGGCGAGGAGGCCACCGCCCGGCTGCGGGTCGCGCCCACGACCCGGCACGGACGGCAGGTCGGCAGGCGCCCGGCCCACGCACGCACCGGCGTCGTACGCACCGAACTGCACCCCCAGGGCTATGTCGAACTCGACCGCGTGCTCTACCGGGCGGTGTGGGCCGAGCCCGGCCGGCCGCCACCGGCGCCCGGCGGACTCGTCGACGTCACCGAGGCGCGCGAACGCGACTCCGACGTCCTGTACGCCTTCCCGCCCACCGCGGCGAGGCACGCCAAGGGCACACCCCGCTAGCGGACGACGAGCGGACGAGCGACAGAGGCACCGGCGGACGACCGGCAAACGCCAGAAACACCGGCGGACGACCGGCAGCACCACAGGCCCCGGCGGACGGCCGGCAGCACACCGGAAACACCAGAGCACCGGCGGACGACCGGCAACACCAGAGGCCCCAGGCACACCAGCGGCCGAGCTCCACACCACACGCACCACGAACACCAGAAACACCAGGGGGACGAGCGATGCACAGCGAATACCCGCCCACCGTGCCGGCGGAGTACGCCGACATCGAGTTCGAGAACAACGCGCAGCGCATGCCGCTCGTCCTGTGCCTCGACACATCCAGCTCGATGGCGGGCCCGCCGATACAGACGCTCAACAACGCGCTGGTCGAGTGGACCCGGGAGCTGCACGACGACGTCAGCCTCAGCTACAGCGTGGAGGTCGCCGTCGTCACCTTCGGCGGGCAGGGCGTGGCTGCCTGGCGGGGGCCTCACCTGCTCGATCCGCGCACCAGGACGAGCCCGTTCATCCCGGCGCACGCGTTCCAGGCGCCGCTGCTCACGGCCGCCGGGGTCACGCTGATGACGGAGGCGCTGGAGCTGTCGATGCACATCGTCGCGGCCCGGAAGGCGGAGCTGCGGGCCTCGGGGCTGCAGTACTACCGGCCGCAGATCTGCCTGGTCACGGACGGGCTGCCGACCGACCCGACCGGTCATCTCACCGACTCCTGGCACCGCTTGGTCCCCGTGCTCGCCGAGGAGCAGCGGGCGCGGCGGTTCCGGCTGTACGCCATCGGGGTCGGCGGGATCACGGACATGGGGGAGCAGGTGCTGCGGGCGTTCGCGCCCAAGTTCAACGCGCGGTTGCAGGGGTTTCCGTTCCGGGAGCTGCTCCAGATGATGTCCGCCAGTGCCAACGCCGAGCAGAAGGGGGCGGGGGACGAGGTGTTCGAGAAGATCTTCAGTCAGTTCAAGACGCAACGCCCCGCCTGGGAGGCGTGAGTTGACCGCCGTGCCGTGGCGTATCCACGGGCTGAGTGTCGAGGGCTATCGGCACCGCCGCCAGGGCCTGCCCTGCCAGGACGCCTGCGCCTACGCCACCACCTCCTCCGTCGCCGTGCTCGCCGTCGCCGACGGGGCCGGGAGCCGGCCGCGCTCGGAGGAGGGGTCGCAGCTCGCGGTGAAGCTCGCCGCCGAGCACTTCGCGCGGCGGGCCGGAGCGGCGGTGGAGGTGCGGCCGGGGGAGGCCGTGCACGAGCTGCTGCGCGACGCGCTGCACGACGTCAGCAAGGAGTTCCTGGACCGGACCGGCCCGGACGCGCAGGACTTCGCGACGACGCTGACCGTGGTGGTGCTCGCGCCCGGGTGGCTCGGACATCTCAGCGTGGGGGACGGGTTCGTCGTCGTACGGGCCGGGACGGAGGACGGGGAGCGGCAGTTCCATGTGCTGCCGCAGGCCGCGGCGGCGAGTGAGTACAGCAACGAGACGGTGTTCCTGACCTCGCCGGACATGGCCCGCTGGGTCCACACCGAGTGCGTCGCGGACGACGGTGTCGACGGGGTGCTGCTGTCCACGGACGGGCTCGCGCAGGCCATGCTCAACCGGTCGGCGAGCGGGGCGCCCGCCCCGAACACGTCCTTCGCCGACGCCGTGTTCCGCTCCCTCGACACCGCACCCGAGGACGGCCGGGACAGCGGCCTCGCGGCCCTCCTACGCTCGGACCGGCTCACGGCCCTGAACGCCGACGACAAGACCCTGCTGCGAGCGGTACGCACCCGACGCCACGCACACGCACACGAGGACGGACGATGAGCGGTCGTACGGTCTTTCTCGACGGCAGGGCGGTCACGCTGGCGGAGCTGCCGTTGAAGGGTGGCGGGCAGGCGGCCGTGTTCCCGGTGGAGGGGGACCCGGGCATCGTCGTGAAGATCTACCGGGAGACACCCGGCGCGGACCAGGAGCGGCGGCTCACCCGCATGCTCACCATGTCACCCCTGGCCGCCCGGCCCACCGACGCCAGTCAGCCGCCCGAGCTGGCCTGGCCGACCGCGATCGCCCGGGACGAGAACGGGCGGTTCATCGGCTACGCCATGCGCCGCTTCGGCGAGCCCCAACACGTCCAGCTCGTCGGCCTGTTCACCCGGGTCCAGCGTCTGAAGCTCTTCCCCGACCGGGCCGACTGGCGGTTCCTCCTCGGCGTCGCCTGGAACCTCGCCTTCATGACGGCCCGTATGCACTACGACAACCTCGTCATCGGCGACTTCTCCAGCAGCAACGTCGTCGTCGACGCCAACGGCTTCGTCACGTTCCTCGACTGCGACTCCATCGCCTTCACCGACCCGGTCACCGGCGAACTCTTCCCGTGTCTGATGCACACCACCGACTACTCGTCCCCCGAGCGGCAGGCGGGCGGTCCCGCGACCCGGCAGAGCGACGACTTCGCCCTCGCCGTCCTCATCTACCAGCTGCTCACCGCCGGCAACCATCCCTTCGGCGGCGTCCCGAACGAAAGCCCCTCCGAGTCGACCGTCAAGGACAACATCGCCGCCAGCATCTCGTACGTCGTCCGCCCGGAGATCGTCACCATCCCGCGCGGCACCATCGACCCGTCCGTCCTGCCGCCCGAACTCCTCACCCTCGCCAGGACCGCCTTCGGCCCCGGCGTCCAGGACCCCACCG
This sequence comes from Streptomyces ipomoeae 91-03, assembly GCF_000317595.1. Lineage (GTDB taxonomy): Bacteria > Actinomycetota > Actinomycetes > Streptomycetales > Streptomycetaceae > Streptomyces > Streptomyces ipomoeae. Next base: position 40,893 of record NZ_AEJC01000535.1, read on the forward strand.
TGCGACCCCCGGCCGAGGCCTGGCTGCGCGCCCTCGACAAGGAGCGCGGACAGGTGCGGTCCTGCACGGTACGGCCCCTGCACACCTTCGGCTCCCATCTGCCGACCTGCCCCTGGTGCACCCGGGCGGCGGTGACCGGCCACGACGTGTTCAACAGCCCCCGGCCGCCGGGGACCACCGCCGGCCCGCCCCTCCCACAGCCGCCACAGCCTCCGGCCCCGTACGCCGCGTTGAAGGTGGTGGCGGTGGTGGTGGCGGTGGTCCTCCTGATCGTGATCCTGGCGAGCGCCGGCTGAGGTCGGTGCCGAGCTCTCAGGCGCCCGGCCAAGCGGTGCAGCCCCTCCGCTCAGCCCGAGCGGTCCTCCAGGTACCGCGTGTGGGACTCCTGGCGCCGGGCCTCCGTGTCGCGCAGGGCGGCGGCCAGGGCGCCCAACTCGTCGTGCAGGAGGCCGAGTTGGCGTTCGAGGTGCCGCTCAGGCGGTTCCGTGCCCGGGGTCAGGCGGGTCCACCACCGGGTGCGTACGAACGTGTCGACCGCCTCCGGCACGTCCTGCCGTACCGCCCTCGACAGCGCGTGCACGCCCTCCGGGTCCTGGGCGAGGACCTCGGAGACCCAGCCGGGGTCGAGGAGGGCGGTGAGGAGTTCGGTCAGCTCGGTGAGGTGCCCGGCGGCGGCGGGCGGCAGGTCGATGCCGGTCAGATAGTCGCCGAGCCGGCCGAAGTCGGCGCGGAGTTCGTCCAGCTGGGCGGACGGGTCCGGGAAGTCCGGCAGCGCCGGCCGTTCCGGCGGGGCGATCAGCGCGCCCGCGCCGTACAGCCCGACGACCACGACCGGCCAGTACGGTCCCGCCACGCCCGCGAAGGTCAGGACGAGCCCGGCCACTCCGAGGGCGCCGCCGGTGAGGTTCTTGCGGGACTCCAGATAGCGCAGGACCCGGTTGGTGTCATTGGTAGCCACGGATCTCCTCGAAGGCGCCGTCCAGCGAGCCCTGCTGGGCGTCGAAGAGCCGGCCGCCGGTCAGGTCGGCGATGTGCTCCAGTTCGTCCTTGTCGGAGTCGCCGAAGAGGATCGGGAAGACGGGGATCTGCTGCTGTGCGGCCGGGAGCCGGCGGTAGAAGTCGTCGAACTCGGCCGGGCCCGCGCCCGTGGTGTTCTCGCCGTCCGTCATCAGCACGACCGAGGTGAACGTGTCCCGGTCGGCGGTGCCGAGATGCTCGTACGCCTTCTGGAGGGAGGTGTAGATGGCGGTGTCGCCCTCGGCGGACAGCACCCGGGTGTCCTCGCGGATGCCGTCGAGGCCGGCCTTCGGGTTCTCGGGCCGTACGACATGGGTGCGTACGCTCTTCACCTCCGACCCGAACGGCATCAGGGTGACCTCCTCGCGGTCGCGGAAGTCGCCGGTCAGCTCGGTGAGGGCGGTCTTCAGACGGGTGAGGCGGTCGCCCTCCATCGAGCCCGAGGTGTCCAGGACGTACACGGTGCGGGAGGGGCGGCGCAGTTCGTTCTCGTACGCGTCGAGGAGGCCGTCGGCGACGGAGCGGGTGCCGGGGAAGGGGAGTTCGCGGCGCCGGGTGGTGTCGAGGCCCTCGGCGGGCGGGACGGAGGCGACGACCGGGCGGCGCAGGGTCTCCTCGGTGATCAGCCGCTGGGTGTCCGGGGTGCGCAGGGCCTCGGAGAGACGGCGTACGTCCTCCCGTACGTCCTGGCTCGTCGACGCCAGCGAGGACAGCGGGTAGTCGGCGGTGATCACGCCGTCGCGCGGGCGGATCACCGTCAGGTCCTTCTTGCCCTTCAGCACCGACTCGTAGTTGAGCAGCGCGTCGACGTCACCGCGCCGGTCGTACGCCTGCGCCAGCCAGCCCGACGAGCCCGATGTCAGCTTCTGGCCCTCGAAGAACTCCTTCAGCCGGGGTGCGGCCTGCTCGACGTCCGCGTCCGTGAGCGCCGACTGGGCGTCGGAGAGGCCCGACGCCACCGAGACGAGCGTGGAGAAACCGGAGTTGGAGCGGGCCGGGTCGGTCATGCCGTACGTCAGGTCGCCGTCCGCCACCGCCTCCTCGATGTCCGCCCAGGTGACGTCCTCCGGCTTCCACCCCAGCTTCCGCATGGTCGCGGACTTCACCCCGATCGCCACCGGGCTGGACATCACCGGCGTCTCCGACACCACCTGCTTCGCCGCGTCCGGGCGCAGCCGCAGATAGTCGTTGGAGGAGAGCCAGAGCGCGTCGTACGAGCCCTTCGCGCGGCCCTCGGCGAGCAGTTCGACGGCGTCGAGGGTGCCCATGTAGGTGGGCCGGATCTTGATCCCGGTGTCCTTCTCGACCTGGGCCAACACCGGCTTCATATCGGCGAGTTCGCTGGAGGCGAGGACGCGGAGGGTGCCGGGGACGTACTTGGTCGCCTCGCCGGGGTCCGTCTTCTCCTCGGCGGTGCAGGCGGTCGTCGTCAGCAGGGCGGCCACGGTCACGAGGGCGACGGCGACCGTCGTACGCACTCTCATCCGAGGCCCCCTTCCAGCGCCCCCTGCGACCGGCTCCGCTCCAGGTACTGGCTCGCCTGCTGGAGTTCGCTGGTCAGGGACTCCACCGTGGCGGCCATGGTCTCGGTCGCCTGGGCCTTGTAGGTGTCGATGGCGTCCAGGGTGCGGTAGATCTGCTGGAAGGCCGAGCGGAGCGTCTCCGCGCCGACGGCCGGGTCGGCGGCGATGCGCTGGATCTCGCCGCTCTGCGTGGCGAGCATCTCGGCGTTGCCCCGGATCAGGTCCTCGGTGGTGCCGCGCAGGGCGTTGACCTGGTCGACGACCTTCTTCTGGTTGTCGAGGGCGGAGGCCAGCATCACGGAGATGCGCAGCGCCGACACCGTGGTCGTGGCCGCCCGGTCGACGCCCTTGATCAGCTCCTCGTTGTTGCGCCGTACGACGTCCATCGCCAGATAGCCCTGGGCGCAGACGGCGAGCTGGGTGAGCAGGTCCTGATGTTTCTGCCGGACGGGGAAGAGCACGTCCGCGCGGAGGCTGTCGGCGGCGGCCGGGTCGGTGGCCTCGACGCCGGCGATGTGCTCCTCGACGGCCGTGTCCAGCGCCTCCGTCAGGACCACGTACTCCTGGAGCTTGCCCATGGTCTCCCACAGACGGACGCGCTCGGTCTGCAACGCCGCGTTGTCGCGCCGCAACTCGTCCTGCCCGCCGCGCAGCGACCCCACGATCTTGTTGAGGGTGCCCTGCGCGGAGGCGTACTTGGCGACGTGGTCGCGCAGCTTGTTGCCGCCCGGCAGCCGGGACAGGAACTTGCGGCCCTTGTTCGCGGGCAGGTCGCGCGGGTCCAGGTCCTCCACCACCCGCCGCAGTTCCACGAGCGAGCCCGCGACCTGCGACTGGGCGTCCCCGCCCTTGTCCGGCAGGCTGCGCACGGTCCGCTCCAGCATGCGGTTGGACTGGGCGGCGGCCGTACGCATCTCACCGGCGCCGAGCGCGGTGATCTCCCTGACGCGGCCCGCGAACTCCGGGGACCGCGCGTCGAGGGCGGCGAGCCCCTGGACGTACTCGCCGGCCTTCCTGGCCATGTCCGACCGTACGGACTCCTCGACGGGCACGAGCCCGCCGGCCTTCTCCCGGGGCACGGCCGCGACCGGCTCGGGCGGAGTGAGCGTGAAGGTGGCGCCGCTGTCTTCGGTAGTCATGTGTGGTGATCCCCCGTAGTCCTACTGACCCCGTGCCCGGCGCGCCATCTCGTGCAGCACCTCGGAGGTGGGCACGGGCGCCTGCCGGACGGTCAGCTTCTGCATCAGATGGGTCGTGTACTCGGCGGTCGCCGCCGAGAACTCCGTGGGCGCGCCCTGCGGCCGGAACCCGTGCCGGGCGGCCAGTTTCCGCAACTCCGGGTCTCTTCCCAGCAGTTCACCGAGCTCCCGGCCCGCGTCGGTGACCGGTACGACGGTGTGGTCGCTGTTGACCGTGGTGTCCGGGTAGAGGACGACCAGATCGTCGGCGTTCTGGCCCGCGTTCTCGGTGAGCAGGGCGGCGACCTGCGACTCGTAGACGAGGACGAGCGGATTGCCGACCCCGCTGACGAAGTCACGGAACGCCGCGTCGGTGCTCGTCTGCTGGGCGCCCTGCACGCTGACCAGCTTGTGCAGGAGCGGCGCGGTCCTGTCGATGTCCGCCTCGCCCGCCACGACCCGCCCCTTGTTGGCGACATTGGAGGTGGCGGCGAGATAGAGCGCCCCCGAGTTGGAGGTGGTCGGATCGGTGGTGGCGATGTAGAGGAGCCCGGTCAACTCGCCGTACTTCTCGGCGCCCTTGAGGTCCTGCCAGGTGCGGTCCGCCTCGGCCGCCTTGAGGTACGCGCCCATGTCGAGGACGCCACGCCCCTTCTCGACCGTGGCCAGCCCGTTCTTCGCGAGCACCTCGGCGGCGTTCTTGTGGGCGACCACGACGAGCGGCGAGTAGAAGGGCCGGGGCAGCGGTTCGCGTACGTCGTACTTCTCGGCCAGTTCGTCGGCGGGGGCCTGGCTGGAGGGGAACGCGAAGTCGTACCCCTTCAGATCCAGCCCGTCCATGGCCCAGGAACCGGATGTCTCGGTCCGCACGGTGTAGCCCTTGGCGGCCAGGGCCTTCACCACCTCTGGGTCGGCGAAGAACTCCGCCTTCTCCGACCCGATCACTCCGCGCACGGTCTTCGTTGCCGTGCCGTTGTCCTCTGACTGCCGCCCCGCCACGACGGCTGCCACCACGCCGCCGATCAGCAGGACCGCAAGGACGATTCCAGCGATACGTCTCACATCGGTGAGCGTGCTCCCGGAACCCAACATTCCCGGCGGTCATCGATGAACGCCGGGTGAAGTGGCGGTCCCGGAACACAACCGGAACGGCGTCTGCCGCTTAGGTCGGCGGGAGTGTGCGCTGTCGTGACCGACCCCCGTCGAACCGGCCCTCGACGCGGTTCCGCGTCATCCGTACTCCGGCCCTCCGGAAGTCGCGGGGGCGCGAGCAACCACACACAACCCGCACGGACAAACTCACCGCAGCCACCCCCTCACCCAGCGGGGCTCAGCGGGTCGGCGCCAGCTCCCGCGGCTCCGCCTCGGCGGCGGCGTGCGCGTCCATCCGCTCGGCGGCGAGGATCGCGACCGCCGTGTCCGCTCGGGACGCGGCGACGACAAGGGCACGCCCCGCGAGGGCGTGGGCACGCCGGTGGAGCCCGGCGGGCTCCGACTCGCGACCACCGGCCGGCATCGGGGAACGTACCGGCGCCCGCCCTCCCCGCAACCGCCTGACCTGCTCGGACAGCCGCTCGGCGGCCACGTCGAGGTCGGCGGAGGGAGTCAGCGTACGCAGCTCGTCGGTCACGGCCAGCAGCGCCGCCAGATGACCCGCGAGCTGGATGTCCAGCTCTTCCTCACGCGAACGATGAGGGAAGTCGGAGGAGGTGGTGCCGGCCATCGTGTGGACCGACTTGGTACGGATCGGTTCGTACATGGGATGGCCTCCAAGCTCTCGGAGACCAGCCTACCTTAGATTCCGTCTAAAGTTGAGCGAAGTCCGAAGCTCTCGCTCGGCCCTGACTCCGGACGGCGAGACCCGCGCCCCGGAAAGGGGGCGCGGGTCTGTGTCGACATGCGGCTCCGCCGCATGGGCACGACCGGCCATCGGTCAAAGCCGGCGCGGCGCTACGGCTGGCTGTACCCGTCCAGGAAGTTCCCGATCCGAGTGATCGCCGACCGCAGGTCCCCGGTCGTCGGCAGTGTCACCACCCGGAAGTGGTCGGGCTCGGTCCAGTTGAAGCCGGTGCCCTGCACGACCATGATCTTCTCCTGTCGGAGCAGGTCCAGGACCATTCGGCGGTCGTCCTTGATCTTGAAGACCTGCGGGTCGAGGCGCGGGAAGAGGTACAGCGCCCCCTTCGGCTTCACGCACGTCACACCCGGGATCTGCGTCAGCAGCTCGTACGCGACGTCCCGCTGCTCCTTCAGCCGCCCACCCGGCAGCACCAGATCCTTGATGGTCTGCCGCCCGCTGAGTGCGGCGACCACCCCGTGCTGCCCCGGCATGTTCGCGCACAGGCGCATGTTCGCCAGGATCGTCAGGCCCTCGATGTAGGAGTCGGCGTGCGCGCGCGGCCCGGAGATCGACATCCACCCGACCCGGTACCCCGCCACCCGGTACGCCTTCGACATGCCGTTGAAGGTCAGCGTCAGCAGGTCCGGGGCCACCGCCGCCGTCGGGGTGTGCGTGGCGTCGTCGTAGAGGATCTTGTCGTAGATCTCGTCCGAGCAGACGAGGAGGTTGTGGCGGCGCGCGATGTCCGTCAGGCCGCGGATCATCGCCTCGTCGTACACCGCGCCCGTCGGGTTGTTCGGGTTGATGATGACGATCGCCTTGGTGCGGTCGGTGACCTTCCGCTCCACGTCCGCGAGGTCCGGCATCCAGTCGGACTGTTCGTCGCAGTGGTAGTGGACGGCCGTACCGCCGGACAGCGAGACCGCCGCCGTCCACAGCGGGTAGTCCGGGGACGGTACGAGCACCTCGTCGCCGTCGTCGAGCAGGGCCTGCATGGCCATCACGATCAGCTCGGAGACGCCGTTGCCGATGAAGACGTGCTCGACGTCCGTCTCGATGCCGAGGGTCTGGTTGTGCATGACGACCGCCCGGCGCGCGGCCAGCAGTCCCTTCGCGTCGCCGTAGCCATGGGCCGACGACACATTGCGGAGGATGTCCTCCAGGATCTCGGGCGGACACTCGAAGCCGAACGCGGCCGGGTTCCCCGTGTTCAGCTTGAGGATCCGATGCCCCGCCGCCTCAAGCCGCATCGCCTCCTCGAGCACCGGGCCCCGGATCTCGTAACAGACGTTGGCGAGCTTGGTCGACTGGATCACCTGCATGCCCGCGAGCTTACGACCGGTAACGACTCCCGCGTCGTGTTTTCGCTCACGTGGGACGCCCGTCACACTCCGATCCGCGCCCCGACTGCCCCGCGGACATCTTCGGTATCTAGAATTCGCCCCCAGATGAGGCCTTTCCCCCACACATGGCCGCACGGTGTACGACATGAGGGCGACAGATCGTAATGAATGGGGCGAACGGGGCCGACCGGGTGAACGGTGTCGGTGGGACGGGCCAGGGCGACGGTGACACCCAAGGGTTGCCGAAGGTGTATCACCCGCTCGCGGAGACCGACGCGACACCCGCGTACGAGATCTTCAACGATCCGGCGACCGCCCACGGTTGGGTGAACGCCTACGACGACACCGTCCAACTGGACGAGATCGTCGTTGACGATCACACGGTCGGTGGCTCGGACGCGGTGGGCGACCCGGGTGTGCCCGGCGGCTCCGACCCCTCGCTCGGGCATCGTGCGCGCCCGGCGGGCGGTCGGCGGGCCACGCTCGGGCGGCGTCGGGCCCGGCGGCGCAGGGCCCTCGTCGCGGGCGGTGTCGGCGTCGCCGTGCTCGCGGGCGTGACGATCGCGGGCCTCGCCGGTCTCGGCTCCTCGGAGCGTGAGGACCCGAACGGCCCGGCGTCCAGAAGTTCGGCCCCGGCCGCCGACCGCTCCGCCGGCACGGGAGCCGACCCCTCGTCGTCCACCGCCGAGTCCTCCGGTACGACGGAGACGGCACGGCCCACCACCTCGCCGGGTGCTTCCGAGGCGCCCCCGTCCCCGACCGCGTCCACCTCGCCCACGTCCCCCTCCACCACTTCTCCCGCCTCCCCCTCCGCCGCGACGCCCACCGCGACCTCGTCCCCCGGCAACTCCGGTAACGGCCAAGGCCGCGGCCAAGGAGCCACGAAGAAGCCCAGGTAGCTCCATACGGCCGTCCAAGGAGGGCCGGAAGAGCGGAAGTTGCCCGGCGGCCCAGTCGACCCGCGCGATCCCCTGGCCGAAGACCCCCGGCCGGAACCAACTCCTTGCTCGGTCATCACATGACCCTCACAATGCGCATGACAAACTGCGGTGGCAGGACGATCTCCCGTCACTCAAGTCACCTACGTCGCAAGAGGGGACCCCCACATGAGAAAGCCTCTCGTAGCCGCACTGTTCGCCCTGGTGATCACCGGGACGGGTGCGGCGCCCGCCGTCGCGGCGCCGGACGGCGCGGCCGGGTCGCCGGGGAAGTCGGCCGAGCCCGGGAGCGCGGTGACGGACGTGGTCGAGTCCGCGACCTCCTTGGTGAACGGCGTCCTGGCCGGCCCGAGCGTCCAGGCCGTGAACTTCGCCGGCACCGTCTCGCTCAGCAACTGCTCCGGCTCGGTCGTCCGCATGCCCGCCTCCGAGGACAACGACCCCGCGCTGGTCATGACCAATGGCCACTGTCTCTCCGCCGGTTTCCCGGAACCGGGCGAGGTGATCGTCGACGAGGCGTCCAGCCGCACCTTCGGCCTGCTGAACTCCGCCGGCACCCGCGTCGGCACACTGCGCGCCAGCAAGATCGCGTACGGCACGATGACCGACACGGACGTCGCGCTCTACCAGCTCACCACCACGTACGCGCAGATCAGGAGCTCGTACGGCATCGAGGCGCTGACCCTCAACGACACGCACCCGACCGCCGGGACGGCCATCAGTGTGGTCTCCGGCTACTGGAAGCGGATCTACAACTGCAGCGTCGACGGGTTCGCGTACCGCCTGAAGGAGGGCGACTGGACCTGGAAGGACTCCCTCCGCTACACCTCCGCCTGCAACACCATCGGCGGCACCTCGGGCTCCCCGGTCGTCGACCAGGCCACCGGCAAGGTCGTCGCCGTCAACAACACCGGCAATGAGGACGGCGAGCGCTGCACCGTCAACAACCCCTGTGAGGTCGCCGAGAACGGCACCGTGACCGTCCGCCAGGGCATCAACTACGCCCAGCAGACCTACCAGATCCCCGCCTGCTTCGGCCTCGACAACAAGCTCGACCTCAGCCGCAGCGGCTGCGTACTCCCCAAGCCGTAAGCAGCGGTAACCGCAGCACTCGGTGGGCGGGTGGTCATCCGGCGGCCGTTCGGGAATCCCCCGCCCTCCGGACCGCCCGCCCCGCCAGCACATCCGTCCGACGCCCCTCGTCGACGACGAAACGGCCGTCGACGAGGACATACGGAATGCCGGTCGGCAGGACGCGCGGGTTCTCGTACGTCGATCCGGCGGCGACCGTCGCCGGATCGAAGAGGACGAGGTCGGCGCGGTGGCCCTCGCGGACGAGGCCGCGGTCGGGGAGCCGGAGCCGGGCGGCGGGGCGTGAGGTGAGGTGGGCGACGCACTCCTCCAGGGAGAGCACGCCCAACTCCCGTACGTACCGGCCGAGATAGTGCGGAAAGGTGCCGTACGCGCGAGGGTGCGGCTTGTCGCCGCGCAGGATGCCGTCGGAGCCGCCGGTGTGGACGCGGTGGCGCATGATCGTGCGGACGTTCTCCTCGTGGCCGACGTGCTGGAGGATCGTGGACCCGAGCCGGTCCTCGACGAGCAGCCGGCGCGCGGTGACCCAGGGCTCCTCGCCACGGGCGTCGGCGGACCGGGCGATCGTCCGGCCCACGTACGACGACAGCGCCGAGTCCGCGACCCCCGAGATCTCGATGGTGTCCCACTCGATGGGCACCCCGTGACAGCCGTCGGCCCCCACCACCTCCATGTCGTGCCGGATGCGCGCGGCGGTCTCCTCGTCGGCCAGCCGCGCGAGGACCGCCTCCGGGCCGCCCTCGCTCGCCCAACTGGGCAGCATCGCCGCGAGGGTCGTACAGCCCGGGGTGTACGGATATGTGTCGAGGGTGATGTCGGCGCCGTCGGCCAGCGCCTCGTCGAGGAGGGCGAGCAGTTCCGGGGCGCGCCCCTCGTTCACGCCGAAGTTCATGGTGGCGTGGGCGAGATGGAGGGCGCACCCGGCGTCGCGGGTCAGGGCGACCATCTCCTCGTACGCCTCCAGCGCGCCCGCCCCGTACGAACGGTGATGCGGGCAGTAGTAGCCGCCGTACGACGCCACCACCCGGCACAGCTCGGTGAGTTCGGCGTCCTCGGCGTACATGCCGGGCGTGTAGGTCAGCCCCGACGACATGCCGACGGCGCCCTCCCGCAGCCCGGCGGCCACGGACTCCCGCATCCGGTCCAGTTCCTCGGGCGTGGCCGGCCGGTCCTCCCAGCCCATGGCGAGCATCCGTACGGTGCCCTGCGGAACCAGATACGCGGCGTTGACCGCGATCCCCTCCCCATCGAACCCGTGGTCGAGCCGGTCCAGGTATTCGCCGACCGAGCGCCAGGTGAAGTCGATGTCCTCGCCGTAGCCGTTCCACCCGGTGATCGCCCGGCGCACCTCTTCCAGGGTCCGGTCGTCCACGGGGGCGTACGACAGCCCGTCCTGCCCGATGACCTCCAGCGTCACCCCCTGCGCCACCTTCGCGGTGTGCTCCGGGTCCCGCAGCAGCGCGAGATCGCTGTGCGCGTGCATGTCGATGAGCCCCGGGGCGAGCGCGAGGCCTTCGGCGTCGACCATCCGCCCGGAGCTGGGCCGTTGGCACCCCGCGGCGGCGGCCTCCTTGACGACCGAGACGATGCGGCCGTCGGCCACGACCACGTCGGCGCGGTAGGAGGGGGCGCCGGTGCCGTCCACGACCTCGGCGTCACGGAAGACCAGGTCCACGTGCTGCCACCTTTCCGGGCTGCGCCCTGGGGTGCCGATAAGGACTTGCCCAATGGGGAGGGTGACTGAGGACGCTTTGCGGCTGCGGGTTCTTTGTGGTCGCTCGCGCGGCCGGCGGCCGGAGCGCTGTACGCACCCCCAGCCTCAGAAGAACGTACGGACGTAGTCCACTACCGTCCCGTCCCCCTCCGTCACCGGAATCAGCTGCCACTTGTCGAACGACGTGCAGGGGTGGGACAGCCCCAGCCCCACCCAGTCGCCGACCTCCAAGCTCGTCCCCGGAGCCGTGCGCAACCAGGCGTGCTGGTCGGAGAGGGCCGTCACCGAGATGCCGTCCGCGTCCCGGACCACGCCCGTGTCGGCGTCCCGCACCACCTCCACCACCGGCAGACCGAGGTCGTACGCGGCGTCACGCTTGCCGGCGTTGGCGAAGGCCTGTTCGTCGGACGGGCGGGAGACGACCTGGGCCCAGAGCCGGAAGGCGGGCTCCAGGGCCCCCTCATCGGGCACCCGGTTGAAGGGAGTCACCCGGCGGTAGTGCCCGACATCGTGCGAGACATAGGCGCCCGACCGCAACAACTTCCGTACCGGCACCGACAACTCGGGAATCTCGTCGAACACCTCCGCCACCACGTCGAACCAGGCGCTGCCGCCCGCACTCACCACCACCTCCTCCAGCCCCTCGAACCGTCCCGCCTTGTCGAAGCCGACGGCCAGAGCGGTCAGCCGCCGCAACCAGGCCCGCACCCGCTCCGGATCGGCCTCCGGCACCTCGCCCTCGTACCCGGCCACCCCCACCAGCCGCAGCGTGTCGACGCCCGCCACGGCGTCGGCGACCGCAGCGCACTCCGCCTCCGTGCGAATCCCGGTACGCGCGCCCGCGCCCGCCCCCAGCTCCACGACCACGTCCACCGGACGCGGGGAACCCTTCAGCGCCGCGTCCATCAGCTCCACACCGCGCACGGAGTCGACGTAACAGACGAGCCGGAACGACGGATCGGCCGCCAACTCGCCCGCGATCCAGCGCAGCGCCGCCGGGTCCACCACCTCATTGGCGAGGAACACCCGCTGGATCCCGAACTCCCGTGCCACCCGCACCTGATGAGGCACGGCGAGCGTGATCCCCCACGCCCCCCGCTCGATCTGCCGCCAGAACAACCGCGGCGCCATGGTCGTCTTCCCGTGCGGCGCGAAGGACAGCCCGTGCCGCGAGGCGTACGCCTCCATCAACGCCAGATTGTGTTCGAGCCGCTCGGCGGACAGCGCGAGCACAGGAGTCGTGAATCCACCGTCGAACAGGTTCCGGCGCTGAGCGGCCAGTTCCCCCACCGTCATCCCGTCGGCGTCCGGCGGGAGGCCTTTGAACCGGTGATCGACGCGTTCGGCGACCAGACGGTCGAGCGCTTCGGTACCCACGAAACCTCCTGACAAGGGATTTTGCAATATATGCAACGTTTATTGCGTATGTCGCTCACTGCTGTCTAACATCCCAGCCAACGCCGGGTCAACGGCGCCGCAGCCCCCGACGACGAGGAGCCCCGACCATCGTGACCACCGCCCCCGACGTCGTGGACGTCGTCGCGCTGGGCGAGTCCATGGTCACCTTCCTCCCGACCCGCCCCGGCCTCCTCGCCGACGTCCCCTCCTTCGAGCGCGCCATCGGGGGCGCCGAGTCCAACGTGGCCTGCGTACTGGCCGCCGCCGGCCACACCGTCCGCTGGGTGAGCCGGGTCGGCGCCGACGGCTTCGGGGACCACCTGGTCGAGGCGATCGGGGAGTACGGCGTCGACGTCTCGGCCGTACGACGCGACCCGACCCGCCCGACAGGTGTCTACTTCCGCACGGCGGGTGACCGGGCCACCGACGCGCACGAGGTGGCGTACTACCGCGCGGGCTCGGCCGCCTCCGCGATGACGGCGGAGAACATGGACCTGGACGCGATACACGCGGCCCGCGTCCTCCACCTCTCCGGCATCACGGCCGCCCTGTCCGACAACTGCCGCGAACTGCTGCGAACCCTGACGGCCCCCCGCCCCACCGGCGCCCCCCTCATCTCCTTCGACGTCAACCACCGTCCGGCCCTGTGGCAGACCGACGAGGGCCCACAAACCCTGCTGGACCTCGCCCGGTCCGCCGACATCGTCTTCGTGGGAGAGGACGAGGCCGAGGAGACCTGGGGCATCAAGGGCGGCCCCACAGCGATCCGCGCCCTGCTCCCGCAGCCGGCGACACTGGTCGTAAAGCAGGGCGCAAGGGGAGCCACGCTGTTCGAACGCACGCCCCCACACACGGATCACCCGCGTACGGCGGCAAGGGGGTGTGCCGGGGGACGACATCGGATACACCGGCCAGGTCCTGGGCCAGCGCACGGAGGACGGCTCGGCCTGGGGCTTCTGGTACGAGCTGACCGGCAAGGACACGGTCCTCGACGAGGAAACGCTGGAGGAGACCACGAGGCCCGTCGGCGTCTGGCACTTCTGCCGCCTGAACGCTGACGGCACCTTCTCCTCCGTGGTCTCCGACGAAGTGGCCGCCCTGGACAGTCCGGTACGGCTGACCGGCATCTACGACTCGGTGTACGGCACGATCAGCCTCTATCTGGGCTATGGGCAGAACGGCGACGCCAAGGCGTTCACCGTCCAGCTGGGCAGCGGCGACTTCGCCATCGGCAAGGGCTTCACGAACGGCACATGGAAGCACTACCTGCCCGCCCGTGTCTCTGAAGTCCGTCTGTGGGCGGGGGCGATGGCAAGCCCGGAGCAGGTCTAAGTCCGCGTACGCGACTGATCTGATCCGCGTGAACTGATCGGCCTGATCTGATCCGCGTGATCTGATCCGCGTGAACTCACGTGGACCGAT
>NZ_AEJC01000536.1 GCF_000317595.1 Streptomyces ipomoeae 91-03
ATACCGGCTCGTTGGAGGTCCGGGAGGGAACGGGCGGGCTGAAGCCGCTCACCGACGCCGACCGGGCGAACATCAAACGGACGCTGGGCGACAAGGCCCTGCTGCACATCGCGGAGCACCCCACGATCACCTTCCGTTCCACCGGCATTACGGGGACGCCCCAGTCCTTCGAGATCACCGGGGACCTCACCATCAAAGGCCGGACCCACCCGGTGACGGTGCACGGGAAGGGCAATGGCGGCACTCTGTTGCGTGGATGGGCGTCCGTCACGCAGTCCACCTGGGGAATCAAGCCTTACACCGCCTTCATGGGCGCGTTGCGGCTGGCGGACGAGGTCCGAGTGGAGTTCGACGTGGCCAGGCTCGAGCGAGCAGACCTGTCTGGGTAGCGCCGCAGTCCGGCGGCGGGAGCCCGCTGGAGTGGCCCACCGACAGCAGCATTCCGGCCCCCGACCGCTACGTCACCGGCTGCACAGCCTTGCCGACGCCGAACGTCGTCCCCCTCGGTGAAACCGGATTCCCGGGGCAG
>NZ_AEJC01000537.1 GCF_000317595.1 Streptomyces ipomoeae 91-03
GTGTGGGGGTGGTGGTCGGGCGGGGGGTGGAGGTGGCGGTCGTGGTGCCGGTGCCGGTGCCGGTGGCGGTTACGGGTGAGATGGATGTGGTGGTTTTGGCGAGGGTGGGGCGGAGTGGGGGTTCTGGGGTGCGTTGGATCGGTGTGGGGGTGGGTGCGGGCGTAGGGGCGGGGCTGTGTACGGGGGCGGGGGACGCGTGTCGTTGGACGGCCGTCGGGATGGGGGACGTGTTCGGCCTCGCCGGGGGCGTCGGGGTTGCCGTCGGGGTGGTGCGGCTCAGTGGCGGTACGTGTGGCTGTGCCTGTGCCGGGGATGTGGGGCGGTGGTCCTTGGGCGCGGGGCGGCGCAGGGGTACGGCGGCGGGGGACGTTCGGCGCTGGACGGTGGGGGGTGTTGTGGGAGGCAGGGCTGGGGTCAGGGCGCGTGCGGGGGTGAGGGGGCGTATGGGAGGGGGTGCTGCGGGCGGTGTGAGGGCGCTGGTGCGGGGTGCCGTGACTGGGGCGGGAGTGGCGGGGGCGGGTGTGGCTGGGCCGGGGGTGGGCTTCGGGGGTGTGTTTCGGGGAGTGGGGGTTGTCGCCCGTCGCGCCGGAGGCTGGACGGTGGGGACTGAAGCGCTGGGGGTGGTACGGCGTGAGAGGGGTGCGGCGTCTGCGGGTGGGGCGGAGAGGGGGGCGCCGAGGAGGGAGCGTTGACGGGAGGCCGGGGTGGTGGTGCGTTGGACCGGGGCGGGGGTGGGTGAGGACGTGGTCGGTCCGGTGGGGGCGGCTGGGGTGATGGGGGCGTTCCCGGTGAGGGGTGTGTTTGCCGAGGCAGTGGTGGCGTGCGTGGGCGCCACGTGGCCTGGGGGCGGGGTGGTGTTCGGGGGCGCCACGTGGCCTGGAGGCGGGGTGGTGTTCGGGGGCGCTGCCTGGCGTGAGGTCGGGGCGCCGAGGCCCATACGCCGGGTTCCGCCGGAAGCGGTGCGCTGCACGGGGTGTGTGGCTGCTGCGGACGGTGCGCCCGGTAGGGGCGCGGTGATGCCAGGGGTGGCCTGGGTGTTCTGATTCGGCCCGGGGAGGGGTGAGTTCGGGGTGCTGGACGGTGCGGCAGGGGCGGCCGGGAGCGGCGGGTCGCCGGCGACGGTCGCTGAACCGTCACCGCCAGGACGGACAACCGCCCTCTGGACCTGGGGCGCCGTGCCCGGACCGGGGGTCCCGCTGTTGGTGCCCGTCCTTGCGCTGGTGGGTGCGTTGGCAGGGCCGGCGGTGGTTCCACGCGGGGGCGCGGCAGGAACTCCGTGGTCCGCCACCGAACGAACGGCGCCGGGGGCCGGGTGGTGGGCACCGGTGGTCGCGGCTGCCGAGACGGGGACGGTTCCGGCGGGCTCGGCAGCCGTTGCGCTGGGGCGGGCCGTTGCCCGTTGGGCGTCGACTGCCGTGCCGCTGGGGGAAGCCGGTGTGCCGAGGGGGCCGGTGGTCGGTCGCCGGGCGCTGCCGATCACGGCCTCGCCGGGGCCGGCCGCCGGGCCGTGCGGACCGCTCACCGTCGCGCCGGGGGCGGCGACCGAGCGGTGCGGCCCGTTCGCTGCAAGGCCGGGGCGGGCGGGGGCGGCGGCCGACTCGGCTGCCGTACGGCTGGGGCTGGGGCTGGGTATGGCCCGTTGGACGGCGACCGATGCGTTGCTGGGGCCCGCCGTCGCCCTGTCGCCGGAGAGCTCCGGCGCCGTGCGGGGGTCGGTGACCGTTCCGGCGGGGTTGGTCGGTGTGCCGCTCGGGTCGGCCGTCGTTCGCTGGATGCCGACCACATTGGTGCCGGGGCCGGTGGCTGCTTGCTGGTTGTCGGTTACCGCGTTGCTGGGCTTGTTCGGTGTTGCGTTGTGGCGGCCTGGTGGTGTGTCGCGCCCGGTTCGGGTGGGCGTGGCCGGTGTGCGGCTGGGGTTGGTGGCTGCTCGCCGGATGTCGGCTGCCGTGTCGCTGGGGCCGCTCGTTCTCGCGTCGGGGCCGATTGCCGGTGCGCCGGACGCCCGGGTGGGTCCGGCAGAGCTGGTCGGCGTGCCGGTCGGGTTGGTCGTCGTCCTCTGGATGCCGGCCACCGCATTACTCGGTCCGGCGGCGGGCGCGTCGGGGCCACCGGCCCCCCGGCCGGATGCGGGAGTCGTGCCTGTCGGCGTGGTTGCCGAGCTGCTGCTGAGGTCGGTCGTCGTGCGTCGGGGGCCGGCGACCGCGTTGGCCGGGCCGGTCGGCGTGCCGCCGGGGGCGGTCGACGCCGGATGGGGAGTGGTCGATGGAGCGGCGGAGCTCTTCGGCGTTGCGCCGGGGTCGGCCGCCGTACGACGGGGATCGGTTGCCGCTCGTTGGACGTTGACCGTCGTACGGCTGGGGCCTGGGGCCATGTGACCAGGGGGCGCCGACGCGCCGGTGTCCGCCGCAGCGCGAACGGGGACGCTCGGCGCAGATGGTTCCCGTTGGACGTCGACGGTGGTGCGGATGCGGTCGTCTGCCGGGAGGGCGGGCCCAGCTGTCGTCCTGGGGGATGTCGGCGGTGTGACGCCGGCGCCGGGCGTGGTGCTGCCGGAGTCGGATGTCGCTCGCTGGATGCTGTTCGCCCCGCCGCCGGAGCGCGTCGACGAAGAGGAAGAGACGGAGTTCGACGCCGTACCGCCGACCGGGGCGTTCCCCGAAGCGGCCGAGGCGAGCAGGTCCGCGCTCGTCTCGGCCGAGTCGGCCAGGTCGGCCCTCGCAGCGGCGGAACCCGACGCCGTACCGCCTGGTCCCCCGTTCCCCGGAACGCCCGAAGCCTGTCGGCGCGCAGCCGGAAGCGTCCGGCGCTGCACGGCAGGTGTGGTGGGACCCTTGGTCAGCGGGGTCGGCCGGTGGGGGGTGGGCGACGGCGGTACGGGGGTGACCCGGGGGCCCGTCGGGCGGGTGGCCCGGATCGGGTGTGGGGCGCGCTGTATCGGCAGCTCGGCGGTGGCGGACGCGTTGACCGGCAGCGGAGGCTCGTCGTTTGCCACCGGCAGGGTGAGCGAGGGCGGTTCGAGCCCGGGGACCGGCCTTCCCGGCGTGGTGACCACGTCCTTGACCAGCCCGGCGGGGGCCTCGCGCAGGACGGCGTGGGACAACGTCCCGGTGAAGGACGGGTTCTGCCAGGTCGTCAACCGACCCCCGAACCCGGCATCAGCGACCCCGCTCCGCCCGACGACAGCCCGCTGAATCGGCCCCAGGCCCATCCAACCGGCCACCGGAGCCACGCCGCCGGCCGAAGCCGCCGCGCCCGGCGAAGCCACGCCCCCGACGGAAGCGGCGCCGCCGACCTCCCCCACTCCGGCCGCCGAAGCCACCCCGGCCCTCACCGCAGCCGTACCCACACTTGAGCCCGCACCCAAACCCGTGCCCGCCCCCGCATCGGCCGACCCGGCACCGGTCCTGTCCCGGCCCCGGTTCCGCCCCCGGGCCGTGCCGGTCCATGCCGTTCCGCTTCTCAGGCGGTCGAGGAAACCCATCGGTCAGACCTCCGAGCCCGCGCGTGACACGAGGGTCGCGATCTGTTCGGTGTAGCGGCGGCGGTCCTGGTGTTCGAGGTCCAGGATCTCCTCCAGGCTCCAGTGGAAGTGGTAGGCGACGTACGCGATCTCCTCGTGCAGCCGGTCGGTCGCGTACGTCACGATTCCCCCAGGCGGCTCCCGCCGAGTTCGACCTCGAAGGGCTCGGAGCAGTGCGGGCACTCCACGGCGGCGCGGGTGTGGCCCTCGGCGTTGACCTGGCGGTAGAAGTCCTGCAGGAACGCCAGGTCGGAGGCGAACATGTTCTCCACGATCCCGTCGTGCACCATCGGCAGCGTGCCGAGCCGGGTGATGACCCGGCCCAGCAGCACCACCGACAGATACGCCGGGTTCTCCTGCACACGGACGTCGCGGAGCGGGATCAGCTCGTCCCGGGCCGTGGCGAGACGCATCACGCCCTCCCGGTGGACCGTCCCCGACTCGTCGACGTAACCGCGCGGCAGCTCGAACGGGAACTCCGTCCGCAGCCGTTGCGCCATCGGCGCGACGGCGGGAGCGGGAGAGGGCGCGGGGGCGGCCGACTGCCCCGGCCCGGCACCCGGACCGGGGCCCGGTCCCGGCGCCGTCCCCTCGGCCGCCGGTACGTCCACGATCGCGCCCGCGCCCGCCCCGGCGGCCGTACGCCCAGCCGTTCGCCGCATTACTCGATGACCAGTTCTTCGAAGACGATGGTCACGGTCTCGGTGAGCGCGGCGGCCTCGCCGGCCTTCAGGGTGCTGGCGTCGACCTTGCTGCACCAGGCGTTGCGCATGTTGTACCGCTTCACCGGGTTGTTCTCGAAGTCCATCATGATGATGGAGGCGTTCTTGCGGGCCGAGGCCATCTGACCGGCGATCGAGTCGTTGATCCACTGCGTGAACGAGGCCGACTGCGTCATACCGCGCACCACCGTGCACTGTCCGCTCTTCTGCACACCCGGCAGCAGGTTGACCTCGGGGCGGCCCTGCGCGGAGTTCTGCTGATAGGTGATGACGTCCTGTTCGAGGGTGAGGCCGCTGACCTCCGCGAGGTACTCGACCATCACCCCGTCGATCTGGAGGCCGAAGTTGTGTGAAGTGAGGCTGTCGGCCTGCATCAGGCTCATGGGTTCGCTGTCCTTCTAGGCAAAGGGAGGAGTCACGGGGGCTGGGAGGGGGGCGGTTCCGGAGGCTTCCTACTCCTCCAGCTCCCCGCTCCCGCTGGAGAACTGGGCCAGCCGGAAGATCACGAACTCGGCGGGCTTGACCGGCGCGATGCCGATCTCGCAGATGACCCGGCCGAGGTCGACCGACTCCGGCGGGTTGGTCTCCTCGTCGCACTTGACGTAGTACGCCTCCTCGGGCCGCTGGCCGAAGAGGGCTCCGCCGCGCCACTCGTTGACGAGGAACGCGGAGACATTGCGCCGGATGCGGGCCCACAGGGCGTGGTCGTTCGGCTCGAACACCACCCACTGGGTGCCGATGAGGATCGACTCCTCCAGGTAGTTGAAGTACCGGCGGATGTTGAGGTAGCGCCAGGCCGGGTCGGAGGACAGGGTGCGGGCGCCCCAGACACGGATGCCACGCCCGGGGAAGGCGCGGATGCAGTTGACGCCGATGGGGTTGAGAAGGTCCTGCTCGCCCCGGGTGATCTGGAGTTCGAGGTCCACGGCACCGCGTACGACCTCGTTGGCGGGCGCCTTGTGCACACCGCGTTCGAAGTCGTTGCGGGCCCAGACGCCGGCGACATGGCCGCTCGGCGGGACCACCTTGGACTGGCCGGTGGCCGGGTCGAAGACCTTGATCCAGGGGTAGTAGAGGGCCGCGTACTTGGAGTCGTAGCCGGCGGTCTCCTGGCGCCAGACGCGGATCTGGCGGGCGTTGAGGCCGGGCGGCGGGTCGATGACGGCGACCCGGTCGCCCATCAGTTCGCAGTGGGCGATGAGGCCGAGCTGGACCGCCTTGACGGCCTCCAGGTCGATCGCGCCGCGCTGGTAGGCGGCCATCAGATCGGGCACCGCGACCATGGAGATCTCGTCGACCGCCTCCAGACCGCCGAAGCCGGTGCGGTCGGCGGAGTCGCCGAGGTACTCGCGCGGGCCGGGGTGCGCCTCGCCCGACCCGGTGGGGGCGACGGGGACGGGGGCGGCGGGCGCCGCCAGGGCCACCGTCTGGTTGTCGGGGCGTACGAGCTGCGCGGCGGGCGCCGCCTCCGTGACCGAGATGAGCTTCGAGCGCTCCTTGACCTGGGTGACGACGTAGTTGCGGCCGCCCTTCTTGGCGGTCACGTCGAAGGTCTCGACGGCCTTGTCGCCGTCCTTGACGATCAGCCGGAACCTTTCCGCCGGTCCCTCGCCCTCCGGGTCGGCGACCTCGACGCTGAGCGAGCCGCCCGCGATGGCGGCCACGCTGAAGGTACCCAGCTGCTTGGGCTCGCCCGGCGGAAGGGCCGCCGGAGCGGCGGAGCCGGTCACGGCGGCGGGGACGCCGGTGCCGGACGCGCCCTCGGCGATGCCGCCGACACGGACGACGTACGCGGCGCTGCCGCCGTTGTTGAAGAAGCCGTACACCGAGTGCGCGAGGTAGTACCCGTCGGTGAACTCGCCGAAGGCGGCGACGTACTGGGACCAGTTGGTCACCAGCGTCGGCTCGTTCAGCGGACCGGTCGGCGCCAGTCCGACGAAGGCCGCGACCGACGTGCCCACACCCTCGATGGGGCGCGAGCCGCTGGCCACCTCCTCGACGTATACGCCGGGCGACAGGTAGGACGGCATGCTCTGCTCTCCTCGGGGTACGAGACAGGTCGCTTCCACCCTCACGCGCGAAGCGCGGCCGTCGAAACGTCCTCCGGTACCTGTTCGGGGGCACCGCTGTTGCCCGTACGGGCAAGTCGTCCCCTCTCGTCTCCCGGTGTCTGCCCGTGGAGCCGCGCGAGCTGCCCGTGCGGCTGCCCCCGTGGTCCTTCCCGTGCCCGGCGCGTGCCCGTAAGGCTGGTGGACCAGCCGTGGAGGGGAGAGCCGTGCGCGCACAGGAAGAACGCACCGACAAGTCCGGCGACAAGGCCGGAAGTCGGGGCGGCGTCCGTCGGACCGGGTCGGCGGGCACGCCCGCCGAGCGACTCCTGGCCCTGCAGCGCTCCGCGGGCAACGCCGCCGTGGCACGGGCCGTCGCGGAGCAGCGCCACCAGCACGACGCGCACTGCGGCCACGGCCCGGCGGTTCAGCGTTCCGCGGTGCACCAGGTGCTGCGGTCCCCCGGCCGGCCACTCGACGAGCCGCTGCGCACCGAGATGGAGGGCCGGTTCGGCGGCGCCGACTTCAGCGACGTACGCGTCCACACGGACACGGTCGCCCAGCGGTCCGCCACCGAGATCGGCGCGCGGGCCTACACCTCCGGCAGCCATGTGGTGCTCGGCCCGGGCGGTACGGACAAGCACACCCTCGCCCATGAGCTGACGCACGTCCTCCAGCAGCGGCGAGGGTCCGTCCCCGGTACCGACAACGGCAGCGGGCTGCGGGTCAGCAGCCCCGACGACCACGCGGAGCGGGAGGCGGAGGCCAACGCCCACAGGGTGATGTCCGCCCCCGTGCAGCGCATGGCCACGGACGAGCCGTCGGCCACCGCCCCGGAATCCCCGGAACCGTTCGTCGGCGACAGTGTGCAACGGGTGTACACCGGCGCTCCGTACGTGACCTACGGCGCCCTGCACAACGGCGCGGGGAGCTACATGAAGGCGGAACTTCACCCGGGGCGGATCCCCCCGGGATCCTCCCCGAGGGTGAAGCCGCAGTGGTGGCCGAGGGCGGGCACCGGCGCCACGGCGGACTGGTTCGCCGCCCAGATGGTGCAGGGACACCTGCTCAACGAGAACCTCGGCGGCCCCGGAAACACCCTCGACAACCTCACCCCGCTGACCAAGACCGGCAACAGCAACCACCTTCACATGGCCGAAGCCCAGGTGAAGAAGGAAATCAACAACGGCAACATCGTCGAGTACGAGGTGAAGGCGGTCTACGGCCGGGTGACCGGAGCCGGACTCGGCGCCACCGGTGCCGTCGCCGCGGACATCGACGCCAATTACGCCACCAAGATCCCGGAACGACTGGAAGCGTCAACCACCGTGTACGACACACAAGGCAACTGGCTCTACGGCGAGAGCTGGATCGTCCACAACGAGAAGCACTGATCGCCGACATGAGCCTCTGGACCTCCCTCGAACCCGCCTCCACGACCGTGGACCCGGGTGCCAGCACGACCGTACGACTGCGCCTGCGCAACACCGGTGACGTCGTCGACGAGTACCGCTTCGAACCGGTCGGCGACCTCGCCCCCTGGACGACCGTCGAGCCGCAGACGCTCCGGCTGTACCCGGGGACCACGGGCACCGTGGAGCTGACGTTCGCCCCGCCGCGCACCCCGGACGCGACGGCCGGCCCCAACCCGTACGCCGTGCGGATCACACCGACCGAGCACCCGGAGGCGACGACGGTTCCCGAGGGGAACCTGACGATCACCCCGTTCACGGAGGTGCGGGCGGAACTCGTGCCGCACACCGTCAAGGGACGGTTCCGGGGGCGGCCCAAGCTCGCCGTGGACAACCTCGGCAACACCAAGGTGACCGCGTCGGTCAGCGGCAGCGACAACGGGGACCACCTCTCGTACGACATCCACCCGAGCAACGTCCAGATCGAGCCCGGCCGGGCCGCGTTCGTGAACGCCACGCTGAAGCCGCGGCAGATCATCTGGTTCGGGTCGAAGGAGGAGCGGCCGTACACCTTCGCCGTGCAGCGCTCGGGGGTCGCGCCGCTCGGCGTCGACGGCATGTATGTGCAGCGGGGGTTCCTGCCGGGCTGGCTCGCCACGTTCCTCGGTGTCTTCCTGGCGCTGGCGATCACCTTCGTGACGCTGTGGCTCGCCTACAAGCCGCAGGTCCGCAGTGACGCCAGGGAGAAGACGGAGCCGGCCGCCGTCAGCACGCTGGAGCCCAGCCCCGAGGCACCGGCGACCGCCCCGCCGCCCATGCCCACGGCTCCCCCCACGCCCCAGCAGCAGCCGGAGGAGGAGCCGGAGGCCGCGAGCAGCGGCGGCGGAAGCGGGGGAGGCAGCGGCGGCGGGTCGGACGGTGGCTCCGAGGAGAAGAAGAAGTCGGTGCCCACGGCCGCGACCGCCGTCAACCGGTTGGCCGCGTCGGACCCGGGCGGCAGGCACATCTGTTACCGCGCCTATGTGACGGGCAAGGGCTGGACGGCCCCGGAGTGCGACGGCGACATGGCCGGTACGGTGGGCCAGAGCAGACCGATCAAGGCCCTCAACATCGCGGTGGCCGGTGTCGGCGGCACGGCCAGCGCCGCGTTCGTCCACAACCCCGACTCGACCGACGGCAAGGGCACCTACAACGGCAAGCCGTGGTCCAACGCGCCCGACGGCAGCGACAACTACTTCGGCAGCACCAAGAAGGACGCCCCGGACATGCTGGGCTTCACCATCAACGTCGACAACGGCAACAAGGCGGTCTGCCAGGCGGTTCACCAGAAGGACAGGGGCTGGCAGAACCTGGCCTGCGACAAGCCGAACGAAGGGGATCACTGGATCTTCGGGGGCACCCTCGACAACGGCGTCTGGCTGGAAGCGGTCAAGTTCACGGTGTGAGCGTGTGAGGTGGGGCTCCGGGGAAGCCACCGACCGGGTTGGGGCGCGGTCGGTGAGTGGCGGGCCGTCGACTCCGGTCGGCGGTCCGTCAGTCGCTCTGCGCCCTGGCCCTCGGCCCCCGGCCGTCGGCTCCGGTCGGCGGTCCGCCCCTCGGGCTGTGGCCTGGCCCTCGGCCCCCGGCCGTCGGCTTCGGCTGGCGGTCCGTCCGTCGGTCTGTGCCCCGGGCCCGGGCCCCCGGCCGTCGGCTTCGGTCGGCGGTCTGCGCCCCGGACCCGGGCCTCCGGCTTCGGCTGGTGGTCCGTCCCTCGGGCTGTGGCCTGGCCCTCGGCCGCCGGTCGTCGGCTTCGGTCGGTGGTTCGTCCGTCGGGCTGTGGCCTGGACCCGGCCCTCGGTCGTCGGCTTCGGCTGGCGGTCCGTCAGTCGGTCTGCGCCCCGGGCCCGGGCCTCCGGCTTCGGCTGGCGGTCCGTCAGTCGGTCTGCGCCCCGGGCCCGGGCCTCCGGCTTCGGCTGGTGGTCCGTCAGGCGGTTTGTAACCCGGGCCCCGGGCCCTCGGGTCGTTCCCGCCTCCTGCCGGGTGGCTACCAGTTGCCCTCGCCCGGCACCAGGCGGCCTGCCTTGCGGTACTCGCGGCGGGCGCCCTCCAGCAGATCGGCCGTGGTGACCGGTCCGCCCCGCCCGGCGGCGGTGTACGCGGCGGTGACGACCGCGCTGCGGATGGCACCGCCGGCCAGCTCGAAGTCGCGGGCGACCGCCGCCGGTTCGGTGTCCCCGGCGCACGGCACATGGGCGAGGCTGTGCCGCCACAGGGCGAGGCGCTGCTCGGGGTCCGGGAACGGGAAGTCGACGACCATGTCGAGCCGCCGGGTGAACGCCTCGTCGATATTGGCCCGCAGATTGGTGGTCAGCAGGGCGATGCCGTCGAAGGACTCCAGCCGCTGCAGGAGATAGGCGCTCTCCATGTTGGCGTACTTGTCGTGGGAGTCCTTGACCTCCGAGCGCTTGCCGAACACGGCGTCCGCCTCGTCGAAGAGCAGCACCGCGTCGGTGCGGTCGGCCTCGGTGAAGATCCGTTCGAGGTTCTTCTCGGTCTCGCCCACGTACTTGTCGACGATCGAGGAGAGCTGCACGACATAGAGGTCCAGGCCCAGTTCGGCGGCGACCACCTCGGCGGAGAGCGTCTTGCCGGTGCCCGACTCGCCCGCGAACAGCCCGAGCACCCCACGCCCCCGGCCGCCCCCGGCGCTCAGCCGCCAGTCGCCGAGCACCCGGTCGCGGTGCCGGGCGCGCAGCGCGAGTTCGCGCAGTTGGGCGAGGGGCTTCTCCGGCAGCACCAGGTCGTCCCAGCCGACGTCGGGGCGGATCCGGCGCGCGTGCCGCTCCAGACCGGACGCGGACTGCTGTCGGGCGGCGAGCCGCAGATGGGCGGCGGTCACCTCGGTGCCGTCGAACGCCGCGAGGTCCAGCGCCGCGCGGGCGGCCCGCTCGATCCGGTCCCCGCCCAGCCGGTACGGGGCGACCGTGGCGGCCAGGTCGAACCCCGGCCCCTGCGCCCCCACCCCGAGCGCCGCCGACCAGACGTCCACCGCACCCGCCGGCGGCCGGGGCGCGTCGAGGACGAGCGGATCACGCTCGCACCACTGCGGGTCGTACGGCCGCGACCCGGCGAACAGCACGGTCACGTCGTCGGCCGCCGACAGTGCCCGCAGCAGCGGGCCCGGCCGCTCGGGAAGCGGGGACACGACGAGGGCGCGGGCGCCCAGGCGGGCTTCCAGGAGGAGGCGGGGGAGGAGGTGGAGGTCGGGGGCGTGGCTGGGGATGTGCCCGCGGGAGTGGCCGGGGGGTTCGGGTTCGTCCGCCGGGGGTGTGAAGTGCAGGGCCTCGACACCGGCCGAGCGCAGGGCTGCCGCCGCGCACGCCGTGCCGTCGCCCGGGCGGTGTTCCCGCAGATAGACGCTGAGCGGGGCGCCGCCCAGCCGGGTGGCCAGCCGGGCCGTGAACCCCTCGTCGTACGGCCCCGGGGGCGCCGCGAGCGGACGGACCTGACCGGTGAGCGCGGCGTCCGGGGCGTCGTCGCCGAGCAGATGCGCCACCAGCCGGTCGGGCACCCGCAACGAACGGCTCAGAAAAGGCCGTTCGGACTCCTCCACGCTCAGCAGCCCGAGCGCGGTCAGCGGCGCGGAGGGGCGGAACCGGGCGCGCGCCTCCGCGAGATGCACCGGCAGTCCGCACAGATCGAGCGCGAGCCCGGTCGTGGCCCGCCGTCTGCCGACGTCGTCGTTGAGATACCCGTACAGCGGTTCGAAGGAGCGGTCCAGATCGGGGGCGAGGGCGATCAGGAGGATGCGGGTGTCCAGCTCGGTGAGGCCGAGGCGCGCGGCGAGTCGGTTGAGCCGGTCGGCGGCGGGGGGTCTCGTACCTTCGTACGCCTCCACCTCCCCGTACGTCTCCACCTCCCCGTACGTCTCCTCCTCCGCCTCCTCGAACACCGAGGCGTACGACTCCCGCGCGGGCCGCAGCAGGTGTCGTACCGCCTCGTCGGAGAGGTACAGGCCCCGTAGCGGGTCCCCGGCGGTGGGGTCGTCGACGCTGCGGGCGGCGACCAACTCGGCGACGCGGTCGCGGAGTCGGGCCAGGCGGGTGAGGAGGGCGCCGCCGGGTGAGGGGGTGGTGCGGGGGGCGTGCGTGGTCACTGGGACCGTGCTCCGATGTCCGGGGCGGGCGCGAGATGCCGTGGCCGGTGGGCGCGCTCCGGCGAGTCCTCCAGGGTGCCGTCGATGCCGCGTACGCGTACGACCGCGCCCTCCGTGACCGGCGGGCCCGCGTCGTACTCGGGATAGGCCGGGACGGGAGCCGTCACGACGACGTCGAGAGACGGCTTCAGTTCGCCGCCGAGGGCGGACCAGATCTCGGCGAGGGACCGCGACTCGGCGTGCGGCCCCGCCACGGTCAGCGGCACGGACAGCCCCAACGCGCCGAGCGCGCCCGGAAGTTCACGGGCGGGCAGCAGCTCGTGCGGGAGCAGGGTGGCCAGCACCGCCGAGAGCAGCCGGTGTTCGTCCTGGGGCTGTTTGGTCCAGGCGGTGACCAGGTACGACAGCCGGAACCAGCGGGGCGGCAGGCGACGGCGTACGACGATGTCGCGCTCGTCGCGGACGGGGGCCTGGCCGCGCTGGCGGCGGGAGGTGTCCTCGCGGATGTCGTAGAGGTAGGCGTTGACGGTGGGCGCGTTGCGGCGGGCCGCCCAGTCCCGGGTCGGGGCCTCGAAGGAGACGTCGATGCCGGAACCGGCCAGGGCGCCGCCCTCGATCAGTGTCTTGAGGACCTCGTCCACCTCGTGGATCACCGTCGTGCTCCCGCTCCGTACGTCCTCGTATGCCCCTCTCCTGCGCCCGTCGCGCGGCCCGCTCGTCATGCCGGGTCTTCCGCTCGCGTGCGGCCGAGGCCTGTGCCTGTCGTGTGTCTGCCCCCGATGGTGCCCTTCCGGGTGTCCGTCCCCGCAGGCGTGGCGGGGACGTCGTGCGGGCAGACCGTGGTGCCCAAGTGGCCTGGTGCGGATGCCCGTTCGATCAGATGTAGCCTTCCCGGAGGGCATAGGCCACGGCGTGTGCCCGGTTGCGAAGGTGCAGCCGGGTGGTGAGGCCATGCATCACGTTCTTGACGGTGCGTTCGGAGTACGACAGCTTGCTCGCGATCTCCCCGGTGTCCAACCCCTCGGCGACGAGCCGCAGGACGTCGATCTCACGCGGCACGAGGCCGGAGAGCGGCCCCCCGGCCCGACCGGCCACCGAGCGTTGCAGGGTGCCCACCTGGTTGATGAGCCGCCCGAGCAGATCGGCGGGCAGATCCCCGTCGCCCCGGGCGGCGGCGATCACGGCCTGCGACAGCCGGTGCGCGGTGGCCTCGTGGCGCCACACCACGGCCCCGACGCCGCACTCGATGACATCGAGCAGTTCGGACTCGCGGATCGCGCTCACCACGAGCACGGCCCGCGCGCCGTCGCTGCGCACGAGTCGGCGGAGCGTCGACAGCGTGGTCTCGTCCGGGGTGTCGCCGATCAGCACGGTCACGGTGCCCGGCCGGGGCTCGGCGCCGTCGACCAGGTCGATCACCGGGTGCCCGCGCAACTGGCTGAGCACGCCGGCGCGGGAGAGCGGGTCGGAGGTGTGGACCGCGACCGGGATACGGCGCTCGGGATTCGGGGCGCGGTGGTCTGCGATGGGTCGGCCCGGGTCCGTCGTGGTCCAGCCCGGGTCCATTGTGGTCCGGACAGGGGCCGCCGGGGTGCGGGTCGGGTCGGCCGGGGTGCGGATCGGGTCCGCCGTCGCCCTGCCTTGGTTCGTCGGGGTCCGGATCGATTCCGTTGTGGCCCGGGCCTGGTTCGTCCTCGTTCTGCCCTGGTCCGCCGTGGTCCGGATCGGTTGCGTCGGGGGTCTGCCTGAGTCCGTCGTCGTCCTGCCCTGGTCCGTCGTGGTGCGGAGCTGGTCCGCCGTGGTCCGGATCGAGCTGTACAACCGTTTCTCCCATGTCTGCCATGTCCGCGATGGCTGCGTGTCCGCAGCTCGCGCGGTAGCGGCTGTGAACACCGCAGTGGTCGCCGCTCCTGTGACGGGAGTGGCCGACGGGCTCCGACCACACTCCTGTGAGCGGTGCGGCGCGGGCAATCGTGGACGACCACGAGACGCACCACGAGATCGGTGATGACCCCGCCACGAAAGCCGACGACCACGACCGGTGCACCATGACCGCCCGTCACACGTCTACCGAAGCGGGCCACGCCCCGGCGACCAGGGCAACCCGGGACCCTCTACGACAGGAGACAGCGATGTGCGGACCGGAACCGCTTCTCGAACGCGAGGACGCCCTGGAGCTGCTGGTCGCGGAGGCCGCCCGGGCGCGAACCGGAACCGGCCGCCCGGTGCTGCTCAGAGGTGCCACCGGAACCGGCCGCACCGCGCTGCTGGAGGCCGCCGCCGAGCACGCGGCGGCCGAGGGCATGCGCGTCCTGCGGGCCCGCTGCTCGCCGGAGCACACCGCCGTACCGTTCGACACGGTCTTCCAACTCCTCGCCCACGGCCCGGAGTTCGACGCCGTGGCGGAGGAGGCGCCGGACGCGCCCGGCACCCCGCCGCACCGCGGCAGGTTCGCCCGGCTGTGGCGGCTGCTGTGCTCGTACGCGGCCGAGGCCCCGCTGATGGTCGCCGTGGACGATGTGCACTTCGCCGACGTCTGCTCGCGGCGCTGGCTCGTCGAGACCGTACGGCGGATCGACCGATTACCGGTGCTGCTGGTGATGACCGAGCGCAGCCAGTACGACATCGACCCCCCGGCGGACGGCCTCACCCACGCGCTCTCCCCCTCCCTCGTCCACACCCTCACCCTGGCCCCGCTCGGCCCGGACTCCATGGCCGAACTGGTGCGTCACGCCCGGGGCGGCAGCGCTCCGGCGGACTGGGTGGACGAGTGCGTACGCGCGAGCGCGGGCAGCCCGCTGCTGCTGCGTGCCCTCCTGGAGGACCTGCGGAACACCGACACGGAGGGCCTCGCGCACGCCGACGCGGGCGCCCTCCCCGACACCTGCGCCGCGCTCTATCCCGGCGCCTACCCGGCCGCCGTCTCCTGGTGGCTGGACAGCGCCGGACCCGCGACCACCGAGGTCGCACGGGCGCTCGCCGCGCTGGAGGACGGGGGCGGGTGGGGAGATGGGGCCGGATGGGGGGACGGGCTCGGCTCGGACGCCAGGGGTGGCGCGGCCGGTCGGGGCGAGGGGGATGCCAGGGGTGGCGCGAGCAGCCGGGGTGACAGGGGTGTGGGGGATGTCCGGCGTGGCGCGCCCGGTCGGGGTGACGGGGATGCCGGGGGTGGCGTGGGCAGCGGGGGTGACGAGGCCGGTGGGGATGCCGGGCGTGGTGCGGCCGGTCGGGGCGACCGGGCCGGCGGGGGTGCCCGGCGCGGCGCGGTCGGCCGGGGCGACAGGACCGGTGGGGATACCTGGGGCGGCGCGAGCAGCCGGGGTGACAGGGGTGTGGGGGATGCCCGGCGTGGCGCGGCTGGCCTGAGGGAGAGGGGCGGTGTGGACGCCCGGCGTGGCGTGACCGTCTGGGGTGGCAGGATCGGCGGCCCCACCAGGCGCGGTGCGGTCGGCCGGGGCGACAGGACCGGCGGCTTGGTGGCCGACGCCGCGCTCCTCGCCCGGACGGCGGATGCCGACCCCGCCCGAGTGACGGGCTGGCTCACGGCGATGACCCGCCTCGGCCTGCTGCGTCCCGACCCCGACGGACGCCCCCGCTACGCCCACCCCCTGCTCCGGGACGCGATCCTCGGCGGCTGGCCCGCCGCCCGGCGGCAGGCGGCCCACCAGCGCGCGGCCGAGGCGATGCGCCACCGGGGCGACGGCGCCGAGGCGGTCGCCGGACAGCTGCTGCGGTCCGCCCCCGTGGACAGGGCCTGGGCGACGGGCGTGCTGCTGGACGCCGCCGACCTGGCCGTCCGCGACGACCGCGGCGAAGACGCCGTGGCGTTCCTGCGCCGCGCCCTGGACGAGCCGATGTCGCCGGGCCGCCGCACGGTCGTCCTCACCGAACTGGGCTCACTCGAATACGCCACCGTGCGCTCCACGGCCGGGATACAGCGCCTCACCGAGGCGCTGAAACTCCCCGGCCCGCCCCAGGACCGGGTGCGCGCGGCGGTGGCGTTGGGCACCGTCCTCGCCCGCCGGGGCGAGGCCCGCGTGGCGATCGACGTCCTGCGCGACCTCCAGGACGAGCACCTGACCGGCCACCCCGACCTGGTCCGCACGGTCCACACCGCCTCCGCGCTGCTGTCCGACCACGACCAGGGCGTACGCCAGGACATGTACCGCTGGCTCCGTGAGACCGCCGAGCGCTCCCCGGCGCTGGTCGGCACCGCCGGACAGGCCCTGCTGGTGCGTTACGAGTCGACGGCGGGCCTGACCTCGGCGGAGTCGGCGATGCGCCGCGTCCGCGCCCTGCTGGCCGAGCCCGCCGAACCCCTCTCGGAGGCCTTCCTGCTGGGCACCGCCGCGGCCGTCGCCCAGTGGGCGGACCAGTTGGACGAGGCCGAACGCCTGGTCTGCCGAGGCCTCGCCGGACAGCGCGCCTCCCTGCTCCACCCGATGCACCAGGCCCTGTTGAACGTACGCCTCGACATAGCCACGGCACGTGGCGCGTACGCCGAGCTGACCGAACTACCCGAACTGGCCGAACTCCTCGCCGACTCGGGAGCGTCGGGCCCGACCGAGGGCGGATCCGAGTCCGCGAACGCGCGGGCCCACGCGATCATCGCCCTGGTCGAGACGGGCCGTACGGAGGAGGCCACCCGCCTCGCCGACGACTTCGACCTCCAGCACACCCACGACTGCTGGGAGGTGAACCGCTTCCTCTACGCCCGAGGCGTCCTGCGCGCCGCCACCGACGACCCCGCCGGCGCCCTCGACGACTTCCTGGAGTGCGGCCGACGCCAGACGGCCAGGGACGTCCTGAGCCCGGTGGTCACCCCGTGGCGCGCGGCCTCGGCCGAATGCCACCTGACCCTGGGCCGCCCCGGCGAGGCGCTGGCCCTCGCCGAGGAGGAGCTCCACCTCGCCACGGTGTGGCACACACCGCGAGTACTGGGCCGTGCCCTGCGCGTCCTGGCCATGGCAACCGGGGGCCGCCGAGGCCTGGAACTGGCGGAGAGGGCGGTACGGATGCTGCGGGAGGGGACGGAAGGGGCCGCCGGCCCGGCAGAGGGCGACGGCGCGGGGGAGGAGACGCCGGACGGCAGGGCAGCCGTGGCTCCGGGCACCGAACCGGCCGAGACCGAGCTGATCCCCGCCCTGATCGCCCAGGGACGCCTGCTCACCGCCGCCGGTGAACGGACCCGGGCCCGCGACGCCCTCCGCGAGGCGGCCGAACGCGCCGAACGGCTGGGCGCGGTGCGCATGCGATCGATGGCGGAGGAGGCCCTGCGCGAGGGCGGTGCCCGCCGCACGGCGACGGCCATGACCGGCCCGGAATCCCTCACCGACGCCGAACGCCGCATCGCGGCCCTGGCCGCGCAGGGCCGCACGAACACCGAGATAGCGGGCCTCCTGCACCTGGCCCGCCGCACCGTCGAAACCCACCTGACCAGCGCCTACCGCAAACTCGGCATCCGCCGCAGATCCCAGCTCCCCACGGCCCTCACGCCCGGCGCCGCCCAGCCGTCCTCCTGAACCCATCAGGCGCCGTGCTCGACCGTGCGGGCGAGGATTCCGAGGGTGGCGCGGAGGGCGGATCGCTGGAGGATGGGGAAGACTCCGGCGGCCCGGTAGCGGTCGTGGATCCGGCTCCAGTCGTAGTACGAGGTGACGTGGGTGCCGTTCGCGGTGGGCTGGAGCCGGTAGCCGTAGTGGTGGTTGACAGCAGGGGTGAAGTCCGGGGATGTGGGGGTCCATTCGATGAGGGAATCCGGCTCGAAGCGGGTGATGACCACCGTGACGTCGTACTTGCCCATCGGGAGGTCGCCCAGTGCCTCGCGGTCCATGTGCACGATGAACGAGTCTCCGGCCTTGCGTACGGGGTCGCCGTCCGCGGACTGAAGCATCCCCGAGCTGTCGATGGCGACATGGCCTTGGGGGTCGCACAGCAGGCCGAATATCCGGGTCGGTGACGCCGCGATCTCACGGCTTACCTCGAACCGCTCCGTTTTCACGGGTTCCATGGGTGCCATGGGCTGCTCCTCCTGATCGGCCGAGGCGCCGGCCCGCTCGTCATTCGTTCATCCGGTCACCGGCCCATTAGTTCGGGTGTTCGGGTGTTCGGGCGGGATTCTATTGCGTCGACGGCACCCATCGGCGGGGCGCGGCGCCGGCTCCCGGCGGCGCCGCACCCCGTACGTGGGATCGCCCGCGGCACGCCCGGTCAGGCGAACGTCACCCGGGCCACCGGAGCGAGTTGTCCCTCGTGGAGCAGTACGCGGCAGCGGAAGCGCTGGATCTTGCCGCTGGGTGTCTTCGGCAGGACACCACGCGGGAGGAACAGACACTCCGCGAGGGCGACCCCGGCCTTCTCCATGGCCAGGGCCGCGGCCTCCTCGGCGATGGGCCGGTAGTCGCGCGGGTTGCCCTGCGGCTCCACCATCAGCACGAGCCGGGACATCCCCGAGTCACCGGCGTCGACGACGGCCGCACAGCCCTTGCGCACGTTCCTGAGGCTGTCGACCGCCGACTCGATCTCGGAGGCGTAGACCTTCCGACCGCCCACCGACAGCATGTCGTCGGCGCGGCCCAGCACATACAGCTCGTCGTTCCGGACGAAGCCCAGGTCGCCGGTGCGCAGCCAGCCGTCCTCGAAGCGGGCGGCCGTGCGCTCGGGGTCGGCGTAGTAGCCGTTCGCCAGGCTGGGGGACGACACCCGGATCTCCTCGATCCGGCCGCCGGAGCCGGCCCGCACGGCGACGCCGGGCAGGGCGACGCCGTTGGAGACGAGCCGGGTCGCCTTCGGATGATCGGGGGCCACCTCGACCACCTCGCCCTCGACGAGCGCGGGCCCGTCGAAGGCGAGCGCCCTGGGCGGCTCGGCCCAGGGTTTGCCGGTCACCGCGAGCGTCGCCTCGGCCATGCCGTACGCGGGCTGGAACGCGGAGTCGGACAGGCCGAACGGCCGGAACTTCTCCGTCGCCTCGGCGAGGGTGTTCCAGTCGACGCGCTCCGCGCCGATCACGGCGGCCCGCAGCCGCAGTTCCTTCGGCAGCGAGCCCCGCCCCTGAGCCCGCGCCGCGAGGTACACGGCCGTGCTGGTGCCCGCCGTCATCGTCGCCCCGTACTCCGACATGTCGCGGAACCAGGTGCGCGGCGCCATTCCGAACCGGTCGGGCGAGGACAGCACGAAGTCGAAGTCGTACGCCCACGAGTACAGCAGACAGCCGAACATCCCCATGTCGTGCGAGAGGGGCAGCCAGGAGGCCACGGTGTCCGCGCCCGGCCGGCCGCCCGTCAGATGCAGGATGATCCGCAGCTGCTCCTCGATGGCACGGGTCGTCAGCGCACACCCCTTGGGCATGCTGGTGGAGCCGGACGAGTACTGGATGAACGCCAGGTCGTCCCGCCCCGGCGGGCTCGGCTCGATCCGGCCCGAGCCGCGCAGCGCCGACCAGCCGCGGACCGGGAGGTGCCGGCTCAGCTCCTCGGGGACCATGCCGGTCAGCCAGTCGTCGACGAGCAGGAGTGTCGGGTCCAGCCGCGCCGACAGGGCGCGCAACTGCTCGCCGTACGCCTCGGGGCTCTGCCCGCGGGTGGGCAGCGGAAGCGAGGCCACGGCGCCGCCGGCCAGCCAGACGGCGAGCAGCCCGCGGACGGTGTCGGGTGTGTTGGTGAGGATGGCGGCGACCCGTGTGCCCGGCCGCACCCCGAGGGTGCGCAGCCCCGCGGCCATCCCGTGCGCGTCCTCGACGACCTCGCGCCAGGGCGTGTGGTCGAAGGCGTCGCCGTTCCACTCGTGCAGCACGCCGTGCGAGGCGCTGCTGGTCAGGGCGTTGAAGAACTCCACGTACTACTTCCCCCGTCTCTTGTGTGTCCCGTTCTCCGGCCGCGCCCGTCGCCTACTCGACGTCCACGAGGGAGGCGTCGGAGTCGCGGCGGCGTTCGGCCATGGGCGCGAGGGACTGCTGGGACTCCAGGAGTTCCTTGCGGTCCATCGAAGCCCCGCTGACACGGCTGACGTTGGCCTCGCGCATGGTCATGCGCTCGGGGTCGATACGGATGACCTTCCAGGCCAGATGGGTCTTCTCCAGGGACCAGATGAGGATCGCGGAGAGGTCGATCTCGTACCACTTCATGCCGTGCCGGGCGGAGCGCGGGAAGGCGTGGTGGTTGTTGTGCCAGGCCTCTCCGAACGACGGGATCGACAGCCAGGCCACGTTGCGCGACTCGTCGGTGGTCTCGAAGCGGCGGCGCCCGAAGACATGCCCGACGGAGTTCACGGCGTACGTCATGTGGTTGATCAGGAAGATCCGGACCAGACCGCCCCACAGCATGCCCGTGAGCCCCGCCCGCACCGATCCGCCGGTGATCGCGAAGGCGATGACGCCGGGCAGGACCACGCTGGAGGCGGTGACGAGGACCAGGTGCTCGCTCAGCCAGCGCAGCGGCTTCTCACGGACCAGGTCGGGGCAGTAGCGCATCGGGTCGGAGCTGAGCTCGACGTCCATCAGCCAGCCCAGGTGGGCGTGCCACAGCCCGGCCATGGTGCCCTTGAACCCGGGCTCGAAGTCCAGGTGCGGGGAGTGCGGGTCGCCCGGCTTGTCGGCGACACGGTGGTGCTTGCGGTGGTGGGCGGCCCAGATCAGCGGCGGGCCCTGGCCGGCCATCACACCGGCGGTGGCGAGGGCGTAGCGGATGGGCTTGTAGGTCTCGAACGAGCGGTGGGTCAGCATGCGGTGGTATCCGGCGGAGATCCCGAAGCCGGAGACGGCGTACATGATCACCAGGACCACGATGTCCGACCAGCCGAAGATCTTGTTCCACAGCAGTGCCATGGCGACGAAGACCGCGACGAGCGGGATCAACGACGCCCCGAGGATGAACCAGCGGTGTTTCCTGCCATCCATGTCTTTCTCACTTCCGGGAGTTGACGGTCTGTCTGGTGCCGGTGGTGCCGGCGCCCCTGGCCTTGCGGAACAGGGGCAGGAACGCGCCGCGCAGCACGGGAATCAGCAGCGCGCGCGGGGTGTGGCGGCCCGCCAGGTACTGGGCCTTGGCGACCGGGCCGGGGACCACGAGGCGGCGCCCCTCGGCGAGACCGCGCAGGCCCGCCTCGGCGACCCGCCGGGGGGTGAGCCAGGCGAGGAACCGGTGGTCCTGCAACCCGGGGACGCCGCCCACCGCGTAGAAGTTGGTCCGCACGGGGCCGGGTGCGAGCAGCGTGCAGCTCACCCCGGTGCCGCGCAGTTCGTCGTGCAGCGACTCGGCGAACGTGTTGGCGAACGCCTTGGTCGCCGCGTAGGTGGCCGCCGTCGGCACGGGCTGGTAGCCCGCGGTCGAGCCGGTGATCAGGACGCGGCCGTGCCGGCGGGCCAGCATGCCGGGCAGCAGGGCCTGCACCAGGGCGTGCAGCGCGACGACGTTGACCTGGACCTCGGCGGTCTCCCGCACCGGGTCGTTCGCGCCGAACGGCCCGCAGGTGGGGAACCCGGCGTTGGCGCAGAGCACCGACACCGGCTCGGCGGCGAGTTCCCCGGCCAGCTCCTCGCGTGCGGCGGGATCGGCCAGGTCGCAGGTCCTCACGCGCACCGTCACCCGGTGCTCGTCCCGCAGCTCCTTGGCGAGCAGTTCCAGGGCCGGCGTGTTGCGCGCGATCAGCCACAGGTCGTGGCCGCGCGCGGCCAGACCCCGGGCGAGGTGCTCGCCGATGCCGGAGGAGGCCCCGGTGACGACCGCCCACTTCGGGGCGCTCACGCGGTCCTCCCCGGCCGGCGCGCTCACGCGGTGCTCCCCGGGGAGCCGAGGTGCGTGGCGAGCCGCCCGGCCGCAGCTCTGCCCGTCCGCGCGCAGGCCTCGATGGACACGCCCTGGATGTAGTCGCCCGCCAGCTCCAGTCCCGCGACGTCCGCGACGCTCCGCCGGACGTCCGCCAGGAACTCGGCGTGGTACGGGAGATAGCCGCTGTAGGCGGCCTTCCAGTGCTTGACCAGGACGTTGACGCGCTCGGCGCGCGGCGCGCCCAGATGCCGCACCAGAAGCTCCTCGGTCGCACCGGTGAGCCGGTCGATGTTCTCGGGGCTGAGGTCGGTGAGCCTGCCCTCGCGACCGCTGTAGGTGTAGCGGACGATGTGGCGTTCGTGCTGCCCGTACGAACCGGCGTTGCTGCACGGCCCGTCGTCCATGGCGAGCGCGCGCACGTCGTGCGTGAACATGTCCCGGTCGTACTCGACGAGCACCACGGTCGACGGGAAGTAGTTCACGTCGTCGAGACGGCGGGCGAGTCCGGGCCGGGCCGAGCGGACGATCTCGGCGGTGGCGTGGGCGGGGGTGGCCAGCACCACGCCGTCGTAGTCGGCGGACTTCGCCTCGGCGCCCCGCTCGGAGATCCTGAGGCCCGTGATCCGGCCGTCGCGGATCTCCAGGTCCTCCACCGTCGAGTCGAGCCGCACCGGCACGCGCTTGGCGAACGCCTCCAGAACGGGCTGGATGCCGTCCGACAACTGGTCGTAGTGGTCCAGCAGCATCGCGAGGTTGGTGCCGAAGGTGCCCGGGTAGACCTCGTCGGGCTCCGCGCCGTTGTTGCGGATCACCATGGGCCGTACCAGCGTCTGAGTCAGCTCCGGGCCGAAGAACGCGCTGAGCGGGGCGTGGTCGTGCCGGTGCGAGACGCCGCTGAAGTAGCGCGAGCCGAGGAAGCGGTTGCGCCGGTCGGCGCGGATCCGGGCCGCCATGGTCGCCAGCCGCGCCAGATCCCGGGGCGAACCCATGCGTCGGATGTTCCGCAGGGTCTGGCCGCGGCGCTCGCTGTCGAGCGTGAGCACCTCGCCGTCCTTGATGCGGGACGCGTTGTAGCCGAAGCTCTCGTACGCGTCCGCGCCGAGCTCCGCGGTGAACCAGCGGAAGGTGTGGTACTCGCGGCCGATGTTCTTGCCGCCCGTCATGACCGGCCGGTCGCCCAGCTTGTCCAGGCCGAAACGGCCGCCCAACCGGCTCTCCGCCTCGATGACTTCGACGTCGTGGCCGAGCAGATCGAGGCGGAGCGCGGCGGTGAGCCCCGCGATGCCGCCGCCCACCACCGCCACGCGTCGCCGGGTGCTTTCGAATGACATGGATCAGCCTCCGTGGACTGCGGTCGATGAGGGACGCGGGTCCGCGTCGGGCAGCAGTTCGATGCGGCCCTCGACGACCGCCTTGCCGAACTGCGTCAGCCGCACCGCCACCGGCAGCCGGCCGTCGGCGCCGGGCGCCTGGACCTCCGCCTCGTGGACGAGGTCCGCCTCGAACTCGGCGAAGTCCAGGAAGGCCGCCTCGCAGCCGACGACCATGGCGTGCGGGGAGGGCAGGGCCCCGCTGCGGCAGGCCGCGGCGAGCGCCGCCTGCCGCAGGCCCTCGGCCATCAGCGGGCCCGGTATGTGGTCGTACTCGTGGTCGAAGAACGCCGGGTGCGTCCGGTCGGCGGCGAGGAGGAAACGGACCGTGCCGTCGTCGGGTTCCGGGCGTTCCGGGTGCTCGGGGTCCGCCGTCCCGATGACGACGTTGCGCGGGACCTCCCGGCCGACCAGCGCGGGCGACAGCCGGTGCGCCGGCGTCAACCGGGCGGTCTCCACCGGCTTCTGGGCCCGCTGGAAGGCGCGGAAGACGTCGTAGTCCTCCTGCGACATGAAGGCTAGGACCGCGTTCAGCGTCATCGCCCGGCGTCCGCCGATGTCCATGACGCCTTCGAGGGTCATCCCCACCACGTCGGAGCCCCTGGCCCGCCGTTCGGCGACGCGGTAGTGCACACAGCCCTGCAGGGCGGAGGTCCCGTCGTGCGCGTACGCCTGCGGGTCCTCGACCCGCAGCGTGATCCGCTGGAGGCTGAACGGCAGCCCCACCGGCACGCCCAGATGGCGATGGAGCAGCACGAAGATCGCCTGACGCGCGGCCTCGGCGGACGCGAACGGATCGTGGTACCCGGGATGCCCGTCGGACCACAGACTGTGCGCCCGGGGGATCTGGAAGGACAGATAGAAGTCGTCCGCCGAGCCCTGCGCCGAGTCGGAGACGAAGACCTCACCGATCTGTCTGCGGTGCGCCAGCGAGCGCGGCACGGTCTGCTCGAAACCCAGCCGGATGCCGGACGGCGGCAGCGGGCCGGAAGGTATCGGATGGGGAAGAGTGCTGGTCATCTGCTCGGCTCCGGTTCCAGCGGGTCCTGCTGTACGGGATGCGGCTCGGGGCCGCTCTGATAGACGGGCCGGCGCATCGCGCTCCGGCGGCTGATCTCCGTGCCGGCCAGCCGGACCAGCTCGCGGGCGGCGGCCCGGCGCCGGCCCCGGCCGCTCAGCACCGCCCGGCCGGTGGCGCCCAGCACCCGCCCCGGGGTCAGGACGTCCAGCACGGAGGCGCGGTGGCTCAGCAGGTCCAGTACGCCGTCGACCTTGCCCTTGGCGTGCAGCGCGCGCACGACCCGGGGGACCGCGCCGGCGATGGGGCCCGCGACACCGAGGTCCGTGGCCAGCCCGTAGTACTCGGCATAGGTGCGGTCCCGCCACTGACCGAACTCGGCGGCGGCCCGATCGAGCCGGCCGGGGTCGGGCAGCGCCGCCGCGATCGCGGGCGCCAGCCGCTCCGCCTGGTGGAAGGCGTCGCCGATGCCGCGCCCGCCCGCCGGGTCCTTGAAGTGCCCGGCGTCACCGAGCAGCACCCAGCCCGGCCCCGCCGCCTCGCGGAAGTACCCGAAGAAGCGGCGGATGCCGTAGATCCGTTCGGCCCGGGTGGCGTTCGCCAGCGCCTTGGCGATGGGCGCGCAGCGCATGGCGTGGGCGTGCACCGAGCCCTCCAGATCGGCGCGGAAGGAGTCCCGCTCGTGCCGTTGGGGCGAGACGCCCACGATGTAGAGGCCGTTGTCGGCGGGGCCGCCGAGCATGTGCCGGTCGCCCCAGCGGTGGAAGACGAAGGTGGGGCGCTCACCGAGGTCCGCGCCCTCGAAGTACGTCCAGTAGTAGCTGCGTTCACCGGGGCTGACGTGGTACATCCGCGCACCGCAGGACTCGGCGACCTTCGACGTCCGGCCGTCCGCGCCGACCACGAGACGGGCGCGCAGCACGCTCTCGGCGCCGCCGGACACGGCCACCACACCCGAGACCCGCCCGCCCTCGCGGACGACCCCGGTGACCTTGGTGCCCAGCCTGACCTCGGCGCCCGCCGTACGGGCCGCGTCCACCAGCACCGGGTCCAGGACCTCGCGGCGGATGCACGCCGCGCCGCCGACGTCGCCGGCCCGCAGCGGGAAGGCGGCCAGACAGCGGAACTCCTCCAGGCGCATGTCGACATGGCTCATCGGAGTGACCCCGGCCGCCTTCAACTCGGCCCACACACCGAGGCGTTCGAGGAACGCGAGGGAATCGGCCTGAAGGATGTTGGAGGACAGGGTCGAGCGGATGCGGGTGGCCTGGTCGAGTACGGCGACCCTGAGGCCGCGGCGGGCGAGGAGCGCGCCGAGGGCGGAGCCGGCGCAGCGGGCCCCGACGATCACGACGTCGAAGTCCTCGGCGCCCTTGGTCTCCTTGGCGGGGAGGTCCCGTGTGCCGCCGCTCATGACGCGCCGGTCCAGCGCACCGCCGCCGCGGCGGCGAAGTCACCGGCGTGCGCGAACCCGGACATCACCACGAGGTCGCCGTCGCGCAGTTCACCCGCGCGCGCGGCCTGGTCGAGGGTGATGGGCACGGCGGCGCCGTAGAGGTTGCCGAAGCGGTCGAAGGTGTCGAAGTGGCGCTCCTTGTCGAGCTTCAGGGCCTGTCGCCAGTTCCGCAGGAAGATCCGGTTCGGCTGGTTGGTGACGAGGACGTCGATCGCGGACGGCTCCTCGCCGAGCTCCGCGCAGAGCTCCCGGACCAGCTCGGGCACGAGCGTGTTGCCGCGGTCCAGGACCTCCTTCTGCTTCGCGCCGTCGAACCAGATGTCCGTCTGCCCGGTGCCGGGCTCCCAGTACTTGCGGCCGTCCGGGGACGCGAGCCCCAGGTCGACCGAGTACGCGGGGACGCTGCGCCTGCGCACACCGAGGACCGGTGAACCGGCGCCCGCCTCCACCAAGGCCACGCCGCAGCCGTCGCCCGGCACCGCCGCGTGGGGGTGCTTGCGCACCTCGGACTGGGCGAACATCTGTCCGGCGGTGTTCTGCACATTGGCGATCAGCGCGGTCTTGGCGGAGCCGTCCGCCATGATCTTCTGCGCCAGCTGCAGCATGTACATGAACGAGGCGCAGCCGCCGTTGTGCACGTCCAGGATCCAGTCGGGGTCGATGCCGAGCCGGTGCGCCGCCTGGGCGCCGACCCCCATGAACGGCTCGTCCGGCAGCAGCACGTTCGTCAGGAGCACATCCGCCTCGGGCTTCCTGCCCAGCCGGTCGAACAGGGGCAGGGCCGCCTTGGCGATCATGTCGGAGGCACGCTCGTCCGGGGCGACGTGGTGCCGGGTCGCCGGGACCTTGAACAGCGGGGCGTTGGCCAGCGGGTCCAGCGGGGCGTCCGGGTCGTGGAAGAACTCGGGGCCCACGACCTTCTCGGGCAGATAGCTTCCGAAGTCGACTATGCCGACGGGCTGCATGACGGTTCCTTTCGAAGCCAGTCCTCCACCGCCCGCGCGGTGTCGACGGCGTGTTCTTCGAGGAGCGAGAAGTGATCGCCGGTGACCGGCGTGACGGTGTCCGCCGCCCGCCACAGCGGCCAGTCACCGCTGCCGGGGGCGTCCGGGCCGCGCTCGGCGGTGAGCAGCAGGGCCGGGGCGGTGAGCGGGTCGGCGGCCCAGTCGTCGAAGAGCCGCAGATAGCCGCCCATGGCCAGCACGCCCGCCTCGTGCACGCCGGTCTCGTGCACGTCGGCCTCGCGCAGGCCGGTCTCGTGCATGCCGGTCTGGGCCCGGTCCCTGGCGAGGATGTGCCCCATCGCCCAGCCGAACACCTCGCCCTGCCGGGCGGGTTCGGGCTCGTACGTGTCGATCAGGACGACGCCCGCGACCCGGTCCCCGGCCCGCTCCAGGCTCGCGGCGGCGGCGTGCGCGAGGACACCGCCGATGGAGTGCCCGACCAGCAGCAGCGGGGCGCCGCCCGCCGCCGTGCGGGCAGCGGCGGCCAGGCTGTCGACCGCCGCGCGCCGGGAGGCCGGCACGAGGGGTGAGGCGGCGTCGAACCCCGGCAGGGCCAGCGCCGACATCCGCAGCCGGCGCCGGAAGCCCGCCGCGAACCGCGCGAACTGGTGCGGCCCCGACCCGGCCAGGAAGGACGGCACACACACCACGGCGGGCTCGACGGGACCGTCGGACACGAGGACGGACCTGACCGGCTCGGTGAGCCGATCGAGGGAGGCGAAGGAGGGCAGCGCATCGGCGGCCCGCCGCAACCGGGGCACGACGGCGGCGAGTTCACCCGCGCCGTGCGCGGCCCGGAGAAGGGCGGTGTAGTGGCCCGGGCTTCGGTCGGCGACGGTCGGCATGCCTTCCGCCGGCTGCCGTGCGGCATCCTCGGGCCGCGACGCGGCGCCGTCCGGGCTTAGCGCGGCCCCATCGGGCTTCGGCGCCTCCGCCGGATTCGGCGCGGCTGCCGGGGGCCATGGTGTGGCGGACTCACCCGGTGGGGCCGGTTCGAGCAGCGGTCGCAGGTGATCCGCGATCGCTCGTGGCGTCGGATGGTCCACCAGCAGCGTCGCCGGGAGGTCGAGGCCGGTGGCTGTGGACAGGCGGCGCTGGAGTCGGACGGCGCCGAGGGAGTCGATGCCCAGTTCCAGGAGGGTCTTGTCGGGGTCGACGGTCGTGTCGTCGTCGTGACCGAGGACGAGGCCGGTCTGGGCCAGGACCAGGGCCAGCGCGTCCGGCGCCGGGGGAGCGGGTTCCCGCGGAGCCCCGGCCCGGGGAGCCGCGTCGGATTCCGCGGGCCCCGGGGCACGTACGGGCTGCCGTACGTCGATCCAGTGGCGGCGTGGCTGGAAGGCGTACGTCGGAAGGCTCACCCGGCGGCCCGCCCCCGGCGGGAAGAGGTCCGCCAGGTCGCCGCCGGCCCCGTGGGCGTGCAACTCGGCGAGCGCGGTCAGGAGCGCGACGGGCTCCGGCCCGCGCCCGTCGAGGGCCGGGGCGAGGACGGCGGCCGACGGGGCGTCCAGGCACTCGCGCGCCATACCCGTGAGCACCCCCGCCGGGCCGAGCTCCAGGAAGGCGGTCACGCCCGCCCGCTCCAGCGCCCGGACGCCGTCGTGGAACCGGACCGGACGCTCGGCGTGCCGCACCCAGTACCCGGGGGTGGCGAGCGTGTCCGCGTCGGCGAGTTCGCCGGTGACGTCGGAGACGATCGGGATGCGCGGCGCCCGATAGCTCAGACCGCCCGCGACCTCGGCGAGCCGTTCGAGCGCGGGCCGCATCAGGGGCGAGTGGAAGGCATGGCTCACCCGCAGCCGGCGGATGCGCCGACCCCGCTCCCGCCAGGGGGCCTCCCAGCCGTCGAGGGCGTCCGCGGCACCGGACACGACGACGGAGCGCGGTCCGTTGACGGCGGCCACCGCCAACTCCTCGTACCCCGCCAGGCTTTCGCGGACCTCGTCCTCCGACGCCTGTACGGCGACCATCGCGCCCCCCGTCGGCAGCGCCTGCATCAGTGCGCCTCGGGCGGCGACCAGGGCGCTCGCGTCCGCGAGGGACAGCACCCCGGCGACGTGGGCGGCGGACAGTTCGCCGATCGAATGGCCGAGCAGGAAGTCGGGGGTGAAGCCCCAGGACTCGACGAGCCGGTGGAGGGCGACCTCCAGGGCGAACAGGGCGGGCTGGGTGTAGCCGGTGCTGTGCAGGAGCCGCGCGTCAGGGCTGTCCTCGGCGGCGAACATCACCTGCCGCAGCGGCCGTTCCAGATGACGGTCGAGTTCGGCGCACACCGCGTCGAGCGCGTCCGCGAACACCGGGTGGGCGGCGGCGAGTTCCCGCCCGGCGCCGGCGCGCTGGGAGCCCTGCCCGGAGAAGAGGAAGGCGGTCCGGCGTCCGCGCGCGGCCACGCCCTGGACGGCGTTGCCCGGCAGCTCGCCCGCCCCGAACGCCGCGAGACCGGCGCGGAGTTCGTCCCGGCCGGTGCCGATGACGACCACCCGGTGCTCGAAGCGGGCCCGCGTCCGGGCGAGCGCGGCGCCGACCTCGGTGGGCGTGGGCTCCGGGCGGGTGGCGCCGGCGTACGCGGTGGGCCTGGGGCCCGTGGCATCGGCGTACGCGGTGAGGTGGGCGTCGAGACGGCGGGCCTGGTCGCGCAGCGCGGCGGGGGTCTTGGCGGAGAGCACCCAGGGGACGGCGGGGAGTTCGGCGGGCCCCTGCCCGCCCGAGCCGTCGCGGCCATCGTGGTCGTGGCCGTGGAGGTCGAGGGGGTCGTGCCGTTCGTCCCGTTCGTCGGGAGCCTCCTCGACGACGACATGGGCGTTGGTGCCGCTGATGCCGAAGGAGGAGACACCGGCGCGCCGTACGCGCTCCCCGCGCGGCCAGGGCGTGGCCTCGGTCAGCAGGGAGATCCCGCCGCCGGACCAGTCGGCCTTCGGTGTGGGCCGGTCGACGTGCAGCGTCCGGGGAAGCAGCTCGTGGCGCAGCGCCTGGACCATCTTGATGAGGCCCCCGACCCCGGCGGCGGCCTGGCTGTGCCCGAGGTTGGACTTCAGCGAGCCGAGCCACAGGGGCCGCCCGGCGTCGCGCTCCCGGCCGTAGACGGCGTTCAGCGCGTCGATCTCGATGGGGTCGCCGAGCGTGGTGCCGGTGCCGTGGCCCTCGACGGCGTCGATGTCGGCGGGAGCGAGGCGCGCGGCGGCCAGCGCCTGG
The DNA here is from genome assembly GCF_000317595.1 of Streptomyces ipomoeae 91-03. Taxonomy (GTDB): domain Bacteria; phylum Actinomycetota; class Actinomycetes; order Streptomycetales; family Streptomycetaceae; genus Streptomyces; species Streptomyces ipomoeae. The sequence continues at coordinate 29,642 of NZ_AEJC01000537.1, forward strand.
CCGATGACGTTCTGCTGGGAGGTGCCGTTGGGCGCGGTGAGGCCGTTGCTCGCGCCGTCCTGGTTGACGGCCGAGCCCCTGATGAGGGCGAGGACGCGATGGCCGTGGCGCCGGGCCTCGCCGAGCCGCTCCAGGAGGACGACGCCGACGCCCTCGCCCCAGCCGGTGCCGTCCGCCGCCTCGGCGTAGGACCGGCAGCGGCCGTCCGGCGAGAGACCGCGCTGTCTGCTGAACTCGGTGAACACACCGGGGGTGGACATCACGGTGACACCACCGGCGAGGGCGAGCGAGCACTCGCCCCGGCGCAGCGCCTGCGCCGCCAGATGCGCCCCGACCAGGGAGGAGGAGCACGCCGTGTCGATGGTGAGCGCCGGGCCCTCGAACCCCAGCGCGTACGCGACCCGACCCGACAGCACGCTCCCCGCCGAGCCGATCCCCCAGTAGCCCTCCAGGTCGCTCGGCCCGGAGCGCGCGAGGTGGACGTAGTCCTGCCCGGTGGTCCCCACGAACACGCCCGTCCGGGAACCCCGTAACGTGCCGGGGTCGATGCCCGCGTCCTCCAGGCACTCCCACACTGTCTGCAGGAGCAGCCGCTGCTGGGGGTCCATGGCCTGTGCCTCGGTGTGCCCGATGCCGAAGAAGTCGGCGTCGAACTCCGTCGCCGAGTCGAGGAAGGCACCGGAGCGGGTGTACGTGGTGCCGGGGCGGTCGGGATCGTCGTCGAAGAGGTGGTCGAGGTCCCAGCCCCGGTCCTCGGGGAAGCCCCCGACGACATCGCGTTCCCGGGCCACGACGTCCCACAGCCCGGCGGCGGAGGTGACACCGCCCGGGTAGTGGCAGGCCATGCCGACCACCGCGACCGGTTCGCTCTCGCGTTCCTCGGCCCGCCGCAATCGCTCACGGGTGCTCTGCAGTTCGGCGACCACACGCCTGAGGTACTGGAGTGTCCTGTCGTCGTCCGCCATGGCTCAGGCCACCCCCAGGTCGTTGTCGATCAGGTCGAAGAGTTCGTCGGCGGTGGCGTCGTCGACGCGTCGCCCGTGGTCGCCGCCGGCACCGGGCTCCCGGTCCTCCGCGGAGAGGTCCTCCAGGGACGCGAGGAGCGAGCGCAGCCTGGTGCTCACCGCGCCGGCGTCGGACGGGGCGAGCGAGGGCAGCAGCGCGGCCAGCCGGTCCAGGTCCGCGTACACGGCGGTGCCGGTCGGCCGCTGTTCCTCCGGGGTGGCGCGCTCCTCCAGCAGGGTCCGCAGCCGGGCGGCGAGGGCGGGCACCGAGGGGTGGCTGAAGACGAGGGTGGACGGCAGGGTCAGCCCGGTGACCTGGCTGAGCCGGTTGCGCAGCCGTACCGCGCCGAGCGAGTCCAGCCCCAGCTCCTTGAAGGGCCGTTCCGGATCCACCGCCCCGGCGTCCGCATGGCCGAGCACGGTGGCGACCTCGGCGGCGACGACGCCCGCCACGAGCGCGTCACGTTCCTCCGGCGGCGCGCCCGCCAGCCGGGAGAGCAGCGCACCGCCGCGCACGCCCGTCGGACGGGCCGTGGTCGGCGCGAGGGCGCGCAGGACGGCGGGAAGCACGCCGTCGCGGCCTGGGCGCGGAGGGCGGCCAGGTCGAGCCGGGCGGGCAGCAGCAGGCGTCACCGGTGTGGTGCGCGGCGTCGAGGAGCCGGAGTCCGTCCTCCGTCGACAGCGGAGCCAGCCCCAACCTGCCCAGTTGGGCCACCCCGTCCCGGCGAGATGCCGGGTCATCGCGCTCGTCTCCGCCCACAGCCCCCAGGCGAGGGAGAGGCCGGGCAGTCCCCGCGCCCGCCGCCACTGGGCGAAGGCGTCGAGGAAGGTGTTGGCGGCGGCGTAGTTCCCCTGCCCTGGACCGCCGATGGTCCCCGCCACGGAGGAGAAGAGCACGAAGGAGCGGAGCGGGGCACCGGCGGTCAGCTCGTGCAGATGGAGCGCGGCGTCGGCCTTGGGCCGCATGACACGGTCGAGGCGTTCGGGGGTGAGCGCCTCCACCAGCCCGTCGTCGAGGACTCCCGCCGAGTGGACCACGGACGTGAGCGGACGGTCCGACGGCACGGAGGCGAGGAGCCCCGCCACGGCCGCCCGGTCGGTGATGTCGCAGGCCGCGACCGCGACCTCGGCACCGAGCGCTTCCAACTCCGCGACGAGCCCCGCCACGCCGTCGGCCGCGCGGCCACGACGGCTCACGAGGAGCAGGTGCCGGGCACCGCGCTCGGCGACGAGGTGCCGGGCCACCTGGGCGCCGATGCCGCTGGTGCCGCCGGTGACGAGGACGGTGCCGTCCGGGTCGAAGGGCAGCGGTTCCCCCGTGGCACGGGCGCGGACGACGCGCGGGACGTACGCGATGCCGTCGCGCACGGCGAGTTGGGGCTCGGAGGAGGCGTGCAGCGCCGCCGGTACGGTCTCGTCGGCACCCGCCAGGTCGATCAGCGTGAACCGTCCCGGGTGCTCGGACTGCGCGGAACGCACCAGGCCCCAGAGCGCGGCCGGTTCCGGTCGGACGGTGGTGGCGTCCGGGGTGACCGCGACGGCGTCCCGGGTCACGAGGACGAGCCGCGAGTCGGCCAGCCGCTCCTCGGCGAGCCATCCCTGCAGCAGGGCGAGGGTGCGGTGCGCCAGATCACGGGCCCGTGCCGCGTCCGGCACCGCGTCCGGCGTGGCGCGCGGTGCGGGCTCGGCGGTGAGCACGGTGTCCGGGACGGGGGCGCCCGCGTCGAGGGCCGCGAGGAGGGCGGTCAGATCGGGGTAGGAGGGTACGTCCGCCCCGTACGCGGAGGTGTCGACGCCTTCGCCGAGCAGCGCGTACGGCCCAACGGGGCGCGCCGGTGCGGTCGGTGCGGCCGGCGTGTCTGGTGCGGCCGGCGTGCCTGGTGTGGCCGAGGTGGCTGACGTGGCTGACGTGGCTGATGTGACTGACATGGCTGATGTGGCCGATGGGGCCGGAACGCCGGGATCCGGCATCGGCAGCGGCTGCCACTCCAGGCGGAACAGCGAGTCCGTCCCCGCGCCCGCAGCCGCCAGCTTGGCGGGTGACACCGGGCGGGCCACGACCGCGTCGACCGAGGCCACGGGGGCGCCGGTCTCGTCGGTCGCGGACATCCGTACCGTCCCCTCGCCCTGCGGGGTGAGCGTCACGCGCAGCCGCGTCGCGTCCGGACCGCCGATCCGTACGCCGGACCAGGTGAACGGCAGCCATGCCTGCGCCGACTCGGCGTCCGGGCCCGTCAGCTCCGTGAGCTGGGCGTGGAACGCCGCGTCCAGCAGCGCCGGGTGCACGGCGAAGCCGTCCGCGTCCGCCGTGACGTCCACCTCCGCGAGGAGCCCGTCCTCGTGGCGCCAGGCGGCGCGCAGGCCCTGGAAGACGGGGCCGTAGCCGAAGCCGCGGTCCGCGAGGAGGTCGTAGAGGCCGTCGACGTCCACGGCCGTGGCGCCGGGCGGCGGCCAGGCAGCCGCCCGCGCCGGAGGCTCGCCGGGCGGTGCCGCCTCCAGGAGGCCGACGGCGTGCCGGGTCCACGCCCCGTCACCCTCACCCTCACCACCGGTCGCGTCACCGGTGGGTGAGCCGACGGCACGTGAATGGACGGTGATCGACCGCCGCCCCGCCGCGTCCGGCGCCCCCACCGACGCCTGCAGATCCACCGCCCCGTCGTCCACGAGAGCCAGCGGTTCCTCCAGCGTCAGCTCGGTCACCATGTCGCAGCCGAGCCGCGCGCCCGCCCACGCCGCGATGTCCACGAACGCGGTGCCCGGCAGCAGCACGGTGCCGTAGACCGCGTGGTCGTCCAGCCAGCCGTGCGTGCCCCGCGAGACCCGCCCGGTGAACAGCCACCCCGCGCCGTCCGCGAGCTCGGCGCCCGCCGTGAGCAGGGGATGCCCCGTCGGGCGCAGGCCCGCGCCGGTGACATCGCCCGTGCCCGCCCGCGGTGTGGCCCAGTACCGCTCCGACCGGAAGGCGTACGTGGGCAGTTCGACCCGCCGGGCGGTGCGCTCGTCGAACACCGCGTCCCATGCCACCGGCGCTCCGTGTGCGTACGCCTCGGCGAGCGCCCCGGTGAAGCGCGCCAGTTCCCCGTCGCGCCGGGCCGAACCGAGGACGGCCGCCGCGGCGCCCGTCGCCTCCACCGTCTGCTCCACCGCGACCGTGAGGATCGGATGCGGGCTGACCTCGATGAACGTCGTGTGGCCGGTGGCGAGGAGCTGCCGTACGACCTCCTCGAACCGGACCGGCTGCCGCAGATTCCGGTACCAGTAGCCGGCGTCCAGCTGTGCCGTGTCGAGTTCGGCGGCGGTGACCGTGGAGTGGAAGCGGACCTCGCCGGAGCGGGGCGCCAGGGGAGCCAGGGCCTCGGCGAGCGACTCCTTGATGGTCTCGACCTGAGGGGAGTGCGAGGCGTAGTCGACGGGGACGCGCCGGGCCCAGACGCCGTCCTCGGCGCAGCGGGCGAGAAGTTCGTCGAGGGCGTCGGGGTCGCCGGAGACGGTCATGGAGGACGGCCCGTTCACGGCGGCCACGGAGATGCGCCCGCCCCAGCGATCGAGCAGCGGCAGCAGCCGCTCCGGGGAGGCCGTCACCGACGCCATCCCGCCCTGGCCGGCCATGGTGGTGGCGATGGCCCGGCTGCGCAGCGCCACGACCCGCGCGGCGTCGTCGAGGGAGAGCCCGCCGGCGACGTACGCGGCGGCGATCTCGCCCTGGGAGTGCCCGACGACGGCGTCGGGCCGCACCCCGTGCCGCCGCCAGAGCGCGGCGAGCGCCGCCATCACGGCGAACAGGGCCGGCTGTACGACGTCCACGCGGTCCAGCGGGGGAGCGCCCGGCGCGCCGCGCAGCACGTCGTCGAGCGACCAGTCGACGTACGGTGCGAGGGCGTCGGCGACGGCGCGCAGCTCCTCGGCGAACACCGGGTGCGCGGCGGCGAGTTCACGACCCATGCCGATCCACTGGGAGCCCTGCCCGGGAAACACGAACACGACCTTGCCGCCGGGACGCGCCCTGCCGAGGGCGGTCCCCTCGACGGCCTCCCCGTGCGCGAGGGCTGCCACCGCCCCGAGAAGTTCCTCGCGCGTGGCGCCGACGACGGCCGCGCGATGCTCGAAGTGGGCCCGCGTCAACGCCAGCCCGGCCCCGACCGCCACGGGCGACACCTCGCCCACCTCGACAAGCCGCCCATGCAGCCGCCACGCCTGCTCCCGCAGAGCGCCGACACTCTTGGCGGACAAAACCCAGGGAACAACCGAAGAACCCCCGCCCACACCCCCGCCGACCGCACCCTCATGCGCCGCGCTTCGGCCGGTTGTGCCTGTGTCGACCGCACCCTCATCTGCCACGCTTCGACCGACCGTGCCTGTGCCGGCCGCGTCCTCATGCGTCGCGCTTCGGCCGGCCGCGCGTGCGGCGGCCGTGCCCTCATCCGGCACGACTCCGTCGGCCGTGCTTCCACCCGCCGTACTTCCATCCGCCGCGCTTGCGCCGGTCGCGCTTGCGCCGGCCGTGTCCGAGTCGATCGCGGCTTCGCCGGCTGCGCCCTCATCCGTCGCGCTTCGGCCGGCCGCGCGTGCGGCGGCCGTGGCCTCATCCGCCACGATTCCGTCGGCCGTGCCTTCGCCCGTCGCGACCTCATCTGCCGGACGTCCGGCCGCCGTGCCGCCCCTCGACCCGCCCTCGTCGGCCGACCCCTCGGCCGCCGGGTCGTCGTTGAGCGGTGGCTCCTCCACGAGGACGTGGGCGTTCGTCCCGCCGACGCCGAACGCCGACACGCCGGCACGGCGGACGCGGGTGCCCCGTGGCCAGGGCGTGGGTTCCGTCAGCAGGGACACCGTGCCGCTCGACCAGTCGGCCTTGGGGGTCGGCTCGTCGATGTGCAGGGTCCGGGGCAGGACCCCGTGGCGCAGCGCCTCGATCATCTTGATGATGCCGCCGACGCCCGCCGCGGCCTGGCTGTGGCCGATGTTGGACTTCAGCGAGCCGAGCCTCAGCGGTCGTCCGGCGGGCCGGTCCTCGGCGAACACCGCCGTGAGCGAATCGATCTCGATCGGGTCGCCGAGCTTCGTGCCCGTGCCGTGGCCCTCCACCGCGTCGATGTCACCGGGACGCAGCCCGGCCGCCGCCAGCGCCTGCCGCACGACCCGCTGCTGCGCGGCACCGTTCGGCGCGGTCAGCCCGTTGCTCGCCCCGTCCTGGTTGACGGCCGAGCCGGGCAGCAGCGCGAGCACCCGATGACCGCGCCGCCGCGCCTCGCTGAGCCGTTCCAGTACGAGGACGCCGACCCCCTCGGCCCAGCCCGTGCCGTCGGCCGCCCCGGCATAGGACCGGCACCGCCCGTCCGGCGACAGCGCCCGCTGCCTGCTGAACTCGGTGAACACCTTGGGCGTCGCCATCACGGCGGCGCCACCGGCGACGGCGAGCGAGCACTCCCCGGTGCGCAGCGCCTGGGCCGCCAGGTGCACGCTCACCAGGGACGACGAGCAGGCCGTGTCGACGGTGAGCGCGGGCCCCTCGAAACCGAAGGCGTAGGCGATGCGGCCGGACAGGACGCTGCCGGCCGAGCCGATGCCCCAGTAGCCCTCCAGCTCGCGCGGTCCCGAGCGCGCCACCTGCTCGTAGTCCTGGCCGCTGCTGCCGATGTAGACACCGGTGGGGGACTTGCGCAGGGTGCCGGGGTCGACTCCCGCGTTCTCCAGGGCCTCCCACACGGTGTGCAGGAGCAGCCGCTGCTGCGGGTCCATCGCCAGGGCCTCGCGGCGCGCGACCCCGAAGAAGTCGGCGTCGAAATCGGCGACCGAGTCCAGGAAGCCACCGGTGCGGGCGTAGCTCGTACCGGGCTGCTCCGGGTCGTCGGAGAAGAGGCCGTCGAGGTCCCAGCCGCGGTCGGCGGGGAAGTCCGAGACGACGTCGCGCCCGGCGGCCACGACGTCCCACAGGTCGGCGGGTGAGGCGACACCGCCCGGGTATCGGCACGCCATGCCGACGACCGCGACGGGATCGCGATCGTGGGCGTGGTCGTGGTCGTCGACCGGCTCCTGGACGTCCCCAGGGGTTTCGCCGGTCGTCGGGGCGAACCCCAGCGAGGACTGCAGATGCCGGGCCACGGCCGCTGGCGTCGGATGGTCGAACAGCAGCGTGAGCGGCAGTTCGAGCCCGGCGGCGGCGCCGATGCTGCTCGTCAGTTCCACCGCGGCCAGGGAGTTGTAGCCGAAGTCGCGATAGGCGAGGTCCGGGTCGACGTCCGCCGGTTCCGAGCCGAGGAGCTCCGCGGTCTTCTCCCGCACCAGATCCAGCAGGGCCGGGTACCGGGCGTCCTCCGGCAGCGCGGCCAGCCGTACCGCCAAGGGGTTGTCCCGCCCGCCCAACGAGTCGGCCGAGTCCATCGAGTCGGCCGAGTCCATCGCGTCAGCCATCGCGTCAGCCATGCCCATCCTCCACGTCGTCGCCCTGCGCCCCCGCGCCAGCCCAAGCCCACCGCTCCCCGTGCGGGGAGCGGCCACAGAGTCCCGTCGTCAGGACCAGATGACTTCTCTTCGGATCTCCGGATCTTCCGAACCTTCCGGATCTTCCGAACCTTCCGGATCTTCCGATCTTCGGATCACCACGTCGTCACGGCCCGGGGGCATGCCGAAGGCACACACCGAACGCCGTACCTTCGGCCACCCGCCGAACCCTCGATCACGTACGCGTACGCACGAGATCCCTCAGCGGCCCCGGGCCGCCGGTCTCCCTGTCAGCCGTCGTCCCGGGCCACCGGTCTGCCCGTCAGCCCCCGGCCACCGGTCTCCCCGTCAGCCCCCGGCCCCGACCGCCGCCGTACCCCTCAGCTCAGCCGCTCGCCGAGCCCGTGTCAGCCGCTCGCCGACCCCGTGCGCAGCCAGGTGCTCAGGTGCGCGGCGAGGCGTTCGGGCTGGTCCTCGGGGATGAGGGTGTAACTGTCGTCGATCTCCACCAGCTCGCTCTTGGGCAGCAGCTCGGCGAGCCTGCGCCCGTGTGCCGGCGGCATGACCTTGTCCTCGGTGGCCCACACGACGAGCGAGGGCCGGTCGAACTCCCGCAACTTCTCGGCCCAGGCGAGAAGTTCCTCCTTGGGAGGCACCCCGAGTACGTACTTCCGCAGATCCCGGCGGATCTCCGCGGAGGTCCACAGGGGCTCGAACCAGGTGTCCATCACCTCGTGCGGGACGGGCCGCTTGCTCATCCAGCCCCAGGTCATGGGCAGCCGCCGCATCGGCTTCCACTTCAGCAGCCGGAAGGCGAGGTTGATACCGCCCGGCAGCTTCGCGGAGGTGTACAGATTCGAACCGGGCAGGCCCGGCGGGAAGTTGTCGAACGCCTCACAGGACGTGATGACGAGCCGGCCGACCCGCTCGTCCCGGCCCAGGGCGACCAGCGCCTGCGCCCCGCCCCAGTCGCTCATCACCAGGGTGACGTCCCGCAGGTCCAGCGCGTCGAGGAACTCGGCGACGAGCCGGGCCACACCGGGGATCGACAGATCGGCGTCGGGCTTCATCGGCCTGCGGTGCCCGCCGAGCGGCAGCGTCGGTACCACGCAACGGAACTCCCCGCGCAGCGGCGCCACCACGTTCCGCCACAGGGAGCCGTCCATCGCGACGCCGTGCAGCAGGACCACGACGGGCCCGTCACCGCCGGTGTCCTGGTACTCCACGGTGCCCGCCGCGAGCTCTACCGAAGCCATGTCGAATCTCCTTGGTCCTGGTCGGATGCGGGGGACGGGAACGGCCGACGACGGCTGGCCGGGTGATCCTGAGCCAAGCAAAACACCTCAACTCCATTTTCGCCAGCGGTAATTCTCGCCAGGATGATCATTGCCCCAAAGGGCAATGGCGTCCTGTGGAGGTCGTGTGTAGCGTTCGGAGCGCCGTCCCGTGCCGGAACCGCTCGCCGTGCTCTCCACGGCGGTTCGCACCCGGACCTCTCGCATTTCGCCTGCGCCTTTTTCGAGCGGCGGGGCCGCGTCGTACTCCAGTCGCAGTCCGTCGTGGTTCACAGGAAATTCCAGGCGGCAATTCCAGGCGATTGTTTTCTTCTTACCGGAAGGGTATCTCCGTGATCACTGCTGAAGAGGTATGCGACCGTATCGCCAAGAAGCTCGGCAGCAAGGCGAGTTCGTACACCCTGAACGCCGACACGGCTTTCGACTCGGTGGGCCTTTCGAGCCTCCAGATAGCCGACATCGTCTACACCATCGAGGACGACCTCGGCATCGAGTTCGACGAGAGCAAGGCGGCGAGCGTCAAGACGGTGGCGGATCTGGTGAAGCTCGCGGAGGAGAGCGAGCGGGGCAGCGCCGCCGCGTGACGACCATCGACTACCTGGGCGCCACGGCGCAGGCCATACGGCACCACTACGACGTCTCGAACGACTTCTTCGCCCTGTGGCTCGACGAGGACCTCACCTACACCTGTGCGCTGTGGGACTTCGACGACCCGGGCGACACCCTGGAGGCGGCCCAGAAGCGCAAGCTGGACCATCTGATCGAGGGTGCCAGGGCGTCCGGCGCGGGCCGGGTCCTCGACGTCGGCTGTGGCTGGGGCAGCCTGCTCGACCGTCTGGTCAACGTCCATGACGTGGGGCAGGCCGTCGGTCTCACCCTCAGCGACAGCCAGGCCGAACGCCTGCGGGAGGCCGCCCTGCCGCGCACCGAGGTCCGGGTGGAGAACTGGCTCGACCACGAGCCGGCGGAGGGCTACGACGCGATCATCTCGATCGGCGCGTTCGAGCACTTCGCGCGCACGGGCCTGTCCCGCGCCGAACGCGTCGCCGCCTACCGGGAGTTCTTCGAGCGGTGCCGTGCCTGGCTCCCGAAGGGCGGCCGGCTCGCGCTGCAGACCAACGTCAAGGGCAACAACGTCCGGATGGACCGGCAGACGGTCCGCGATCTGATGTTCATCATCGACATCATTTTCCCGGAGTCCGAGATCCCGGCCCTTTCCGAGGTCGTCGAGTCGAGCGAGAAACGCTTCGACATCGTCGCCCTGCGCAATGACCCGGACCACTACAGCCGCACCTGCCAGGAATGGCTGAACCGGCTCCGGGCCCATCGCGACCAGGCCGTGAAGGTGGCGGGCGAGGAGAACGTGGCCAACTACGAGCGCTATCTGGGCGCGACGGTCGGACATTTCGCCAACCGCCACCTCGGCCTGTCCAGGCTGATCCTCGAAGCCGTCTGAGAGGAGGTCCGAGGAATGAACGCGTACAAGAACGCGACGTACAAGAACGCGTACGGGAACGAGTACGAGAACGCGTACAAGCACGTCGTCTACTGGCACGACACCGAGCCGGTCACCGTCGGACCCCCGCTGCGGGAGACCGTCGACTGCGACGTCTGCATCGTCGGCGGCGGCTTCACCGGGCTGTGGACCGCCTACTTCCTCAAAGAGGCCGAACCCGCGCTCGACATCCGTATCGTCGAGGCACACCACTCCGGCTACGGAGCCTCGGGCCGCGCCGACGGATTCGTCACCCCCACCATCGGCAAGGACATCCAGGCGCTGGTCAAGGAGTTCGGTCTGAGCCGGGCCCTGGAGGCCTCGCAGGCCGTGGGCCGGTCGATCCTGGAGATCGGCCGGTTCGCCCGCAAGAACCGCGTCGACGCCGAGTACGAGGCCAATGACTACCTGATGGTGGCCACCGACGCCGCCCAGCTCAAACGCCTCGAACACGACCGCGACCTCGCCGAGCGGATGGGCGCGGCGGGCGCCGGCATCCTGTCGGGCGAGGAGTCCCGGGCGATCATCGGCTCACCCGCGGTGCTGGCCGGCATGCGCACCGGCGGCGCGCTGGTGAACCCCTTCAAGCTCGCCCGCGGCATCGCCCGCGTGGTGCGCGAGAAGGGCGTCACCCTCTACGACAACTCGCCCTGCCTGCGCGTAGAACCGGGCGTACGGCCCACCGTCGTCACCGCCGGCGGCCGGGTGAAGGCGGACAAGGTGGTGCTCGCCACCAACGTCCACATGGACGCCTTCCCCCCGTTCCGCAGGAAGGTCGTACCGATCTGGACGTACGCGATGGTGAGCGAACCCCTCACCGACGCACAGCTCGCCCGCGTGGCATGGGCCGGACGCGAGGGCCTGGTCGAGGCCAAGTCCCTGCTCACCTGCGCCCGATTCACCCACGACAACCGCGTCATGTTCGCCGGCGGACCCGCGCCGTACTACTACGGCCGGGACAAACGGCAGCGGAACATGAACCGGCCCGAGGTCTACCGCGAGATCCACCGGGAATTCCTCCGGTTCTTCCCGATGTGGGCGGACGTCCGATTCACCTACGCCTACGGCGGAACAGCCGACGTCGTCCGTGACTACGCCCCGCACTTCGGTTCCCTCAGCGGCGGAAACATCCTCTACGGGTACGGCTACTGCGGCAACGGCATCGCCGCGACCCACACCGGCGGAAAGGTCCTGCGCGACCTCACCCTCGGCAAGGACACCGACTACTCACGGCTGCTGTTCGTGGACGACGAGCGACGCAGGCCCCCCGCCGACTTCCCGCCGGAGCCCGCCCTCTACGTCGGCGCCCGCGCGGTGGCCCGCCTGATGGGCTGGAAGGAGTCCCGCCTGTGAGCGCCCGCCGCACGGTCCTGCTCACCGGGGCCTCCGGAGTCGTGGGCCGCAGCATCCTGCGGGAGCGGACACCGGCCGGTCCACGGATCATCGCCGCCGCCCACAGCGCGCCGGTCCCCGAGGCCGAGGAACCGCCGGTCGCCCTGGACCTGACGGCGGAACGCCTCGGACTCGACGCGGACAGCCATGCGGCGCTCGCCGCCGAGGTCGACGTCGTCATCCACTCGGCGGGCCTGACCGAATGGGGCCTGCCCGCCGAGCGCTATGAGCCGATCAACGTCGAGGGCACCCGCCGGGTGCTCGAGTTCGCCGAACAGGCGGGCGCCACCGTCCACTTCATGAGCACGGCCTTCGTGGCCGCCCTCGCCCCGGACGCGCCCGTGCCCCTCGGCGAGCGGAACGTCGTCCACCACTACATCCGCTCCAAACTCCGGGCGGAGCGGCTGCTGGCCGACAGCGGTCTGCCGCACACCGTGTTCCGGCCGACCAACCTCATCGGGGACTCCCGCACCGGCTGGACCTCCCAGGGGCAGATCGTCCAGCTGATGTCGGACTGGATCGGCCGGGGCCGGGCGCCGTTCGTCCCCGCCCACCCGGGCATCCGCATGGACTTCGTCCCGCAGGACCTGCTGTCGCGGGCCGTGCTGCGCGCCATCGAACTCGGGGACGACCGGGGCGAGTTCTGGGTGACGTACGGCGAGGAGGCGATGGACGTCGAGACCTGTCTGGAGCTCCTGGTCAAGCACGCCGCCGGGCGCGGCCGTCAGCTGACCGCGCCACCGGTGGTGAACGCCGACGACCTCGACCCCGAGGCCATCGCGCGGACGGCGCCGATGACCCGCTCGTACCTCTCGGTCCTCCGGGACGTCAGCGAGGTCACCCGGTGCAGCGGCGGTGTCCTGCCCACCTCCATGCCCGAGTTGCGCGAGCGCTACGGCATCCCCCGTGTCGACGACACGGCCGCGTATCTGACCGGCCTGGAGTACGCCGCCGAGCACTTCGGCTGAGCGCCCCGGCCACCGACGGAAGGACACTGGCGTGAACGACGCCTGGAACGCCCCGGACCTGCGGGGGAAGGTGGCCGTGGTCACCGGGGCCAGCCGGGGCGTGGGCCGCGGCATCGCGCTCGCGCTCGGTGACGCGGGCGCGACCGTGTACGTCACCGGCCGCAGCACCCGCGCCGGAGCGCGCACCGAGGATCTGCCCGGCACGGTCGACGATACGGCCGACGAGGTGACGCGGCGCGGCGGCACGGCCGTCGCCCTGCGCTGCGACCACTCGGTGGCGGCGGACAACGCGGCCCTCGCCGAGCGGATCGAGGCCGACCACGGCCGACTGGACCTCCTGGTCAACAACGCCTGGGGAGGCTACGAGCGGTCCGCCGAGGTCCGCTTCGACGCCCCCTTCTGGGAGCAGCCGATGTGGCGCTACGAGCTGTTCGAGGCGTCGCTGCGCGGCCAGTACGACGTGACGCGCCGGCTGGCCCCGCTGATGATCCCGCAGGGAAGCGGTCTGGTGGTCGGCATCAGCTTCTCCGACGGGGACATCTACCTCGGCCAGGTCGGCTACGACGTCTTCAAGTCGGCGTCCGACCGCATGTGCCGGGGCTTCGCCGCCGACCTGCGCAAACGCGGTGTCGCGGCGGTCTCCCTGCACCCGGGCTTCGTGCGGACCGAGCGGGTGGAGGCGGCCTGGGACGCGATGGGCAGCGGCCCGGCGTCGGTGGTGCACTCACCGGAGTACGTGGGCCGGGCGATCGCCGAACTGCTCGCCGACCCCGATGTCATGGAGCGCTCGGGCAAGGTGCTGAGCACGGGCGACCTGGCGGTCGAGTACGGCTTCGACGACGTGGACGGGCGCCGTCCGCCGGCGTTCCGTCTGGAGGGCCGGATGACCCTGGCCACCCGGATGCACCGGCTGAACAAAGTGGTGAGCGCGGGCGGCGGTGGACAGCCGTAGCCGGGCCGGCGCGGTACTACGGCAGCCGCAGCGTGGAGACCCGCACCAGGGGGCGCGGGCCGTCCGCCCCGGCGTTGTCGTGGCGTACGGCGACGGCGGCCTGGTATCCCTCGGGCGCGGGCACATCGGCGATGGCCCAGCCCTCCGGGCCCGGCGGCGCCCAGTCGGGCGCCAACTCCTCGGCCAGGCCCACATGATGACGGCCGAGCCCGCCGGGCAGCCCGGTCCCGATGCCCTTGAGGTACGCCTCCTTGCGCACCCAGCAGCCGAGCACGGCCCTCTCCCGCAGGGCGGGGGACAGGGCGGCCACGGCACGCCGCTCCTCGATGTGCAGCCGGCGGGCCGCGCCGTCGAGGCTGTCCCGCATCAGTTCCGCCGACTCGATGTCCACGCCCACGGGAGTGTCCGCGAGCGCGAAGAGGGCGGCGTCGCCGGCGTGCGAGAGCGAGAAGCACGGCTGGGGGCGGCCGGCGATCACCGGCCGCCCGTGCGGCGCCTCGCAGTCCGGCATTCCACAGGGTTCGCGGAGGAACTCCACGTCCTGCGGTGCGATCCCCAGACACCCACCGAGCAGTACCCGGAGGCCCACATGGGAGGTGACATAGCGTTCACGTGCCGCCGGGTCCTGGAACCCGTCGGCCCGCGCGGATTCCCCGTCGTCGAGCATCCATACGCTGTCGGCCGCCGCCGCCGAGTGGTCAGGAATCCACAACAGCCATACGGCGACCGTCCGGGGACCGTCCGGACGACCTGTCACGTGCGCTCGGGACTCTTTCCGCTCGGACGGAGCTCGTCCGCCCACTGCACCGACAAGAGGGTCGCTTCCATCCTGTTCCGCAGTCCCAGTTTCCGCGTGATGCTCGTCAGATGCGCCTTCACCGTTCGCTCGGCGATACCGAGGCGACGGGCGAGGGCCCGGTTCCCCTCGGCGATCGAGAGCACGCTGAGCACCTCGCGTTCTCGCGGAGTCAGTTCCCGCAGGGCAGAGCGCTCAAGCTGCGCCAGGCCCACGGGTCCCCCGAATCCCGTTCCTAATCCGGCATTTTTGACAGTTGGATGATTTTCCCCGTACATGCGCTCTCCAACTACTTGAGATGATCGTCCACCGGAGGAGGAATCAGAAGAGAGCCCTGAAAACCATCAACTGGACATCCACCCCCTTGGTGTCCGCAACCCGCCCGACTATACCGGCGGGTCGAGTGGCTGTCAGCAGTGAAGGCGGTGACCGGAACCCCCGATTCTTCTCGGTGAACCGCCCGGACCGCGCTTCTTCAGGAAACGGTAAAACTTTGATGCTGATGGAATCCTTACTTCCGAACATTGCGCCGATCCGCATTCCATGTCCGCGGAACGGTGAATTGCCGGAAGCCGCCGAACCGACCGCCGCAGACTCACCGAGGTGACAGCGAGTTGTCCAATTCATCTGCACCGGTCGTCCGTGACGGCGCCGTTCGCGCCGCCGGGGCCGGCTCCCGAATCGTCGCCGTCGCGGGCGTACGGCCCAGGCGGATCGTCAGCAATACGGAACTGGGGGAGCCGCTCGGTGTGTCCGCCGAGTGGATCGAGCGGCGCGTCGGTATCCGCGAGCGGCGCTTCGCCGGCCCGGAGGAGTCGCTGACGGGCATGGGCGCCACCGCCGCCGCGAAGGCCCTCTCCGCGGCGGGGCTCACCCCGGCCGACGTCGACGTCCTGGTCCTCGCCACGTGCTCCATGCCCTCGCCCATGCCGAACGGCGCGGCGTCCGTCGCCGCCCTGCTCGGCGTCCCCACCGTCGCGGCCTTCGACGTCAACGCCGCCTGCGCGGGCTTCTGCTACGGACTCGGGATCGCCGACGGCCTGGTCCGCTCGGGCACGAGCCGCTGCGCGCTGGTCGTCGGCGCCGAGCGGATGACCGACTGGGTGGACCCCATGGACGTCGACACCGCCACGGTGTTCGCGGACGGCGCGGGCGCCGCGGTCGTCGTGGCCGCCGAGCACACCGGGATCCACCCGGTGGTGTGGGGCGGCGACGGCGACAAGGCCTCCCTGATCACCATCCCCGACCGGCACGGCAGTGTGACGATGAGCGGCCAGGCCGTCTACCGCTGGGTCACCACCGAGCTGGTCCAGGTCGCCCAGGAGGCCTGTGCGCGTGCCGGGTTGGCCCCGCAGGACCTCAGGGGCCTGGTCACCCACCAGGCCAATCTGCGGATGATGGAA
Organism: Streptomyces ipomoeae 91-03; assembly: GCF_000317595.1. Classification (GTDB taxonomy): domain Bacteria; phylum Actinomycetota; class Actinomycetes; order Streptomycetales; family Streptomycetaceae; genus Streptomyces; species Streptomyces ipomoeae. The sequence continues at coordinate 45,385 of NZ_AEJC01000537.1, forward strand.
CGCCTCGCGACGGGTCTGGGCGCGACCAACGCCGCGGTCGCCCGTGACATCGTCGAGACCGGCAACACCTCGGCGGCCTCCGTTCCCCTCGCCCTCACCCGCCTCATCGACCTCGGCCACATCAGGACCGGGGACCCGGTCCTCCTCATGGGCTTCGGCGCCGGCCTCAGCTACGCGGCCCAGGTGATCTCCTGCCCCTGAACCGCCCGACCCCCGCAGACCGCCTCAGCTCCCGATGATGTCGACCGCCGGCTCACCCCGGGCCGTCTCCTCGTACGGTCGCGAGCGCGCCGTTGTGCCGCAGCAGAGGCAGCACGTGGTCTCGTACGGCGGGCGCGAGCACAAGGTCCTGCTCCAGGCCGGACACCCACCGCAATCCGGCCAGCTCGGCCGCCGGCCGAGGGGTGCGGCTGATGCGGGCCTCGAACACGGTCATCCGCATCGGCACACCCTCCAGCGCGGCCACGGCTTCGACCTGGGCCAGGAAGTGTGGCTCCAGCGGCTCCACACCGAGTTCCTCGTCCAGCTCCCGCACCAGGGTCTGGAGCGCCGTCTCGTCCGTGTCGGGTTTGCCGCCGGGCAGATAGAACACGTCGGGGGCCGCCTTTTTGCTCACCACCAGCAGCCGCCCCTCCCGCACGATCGCGGCGGCCACCACGACCAGTGGGCGCCGGTCGCCCCCCACCGTCCCGTCCTCGGAGGGGCGCTCACGCATATGTGTCACGCGGCCGTCCGCTCGGGACGCAGGAAGGTGGTGACGAGAAGGGCGACGGCACAGAAGGCGATGCCGGTGATCATCACCAGTGACGGCCCCGAGCGGTCGAGGGCGAGAGAACCGAAGAGCGCCCCCAGGGAGATCGAGACGTTGAAGGACAGGACGTAGAGCGAGGTCGCCGCCTCTCGCGCCTGCGGCACGCTGCGGAAGACCAGGGTCTGCAGTGCGACCGGCAGTGCCGAGTAGGCGAGTCCCCAGCTGAGCAGGAACACGATCGCCCCGGGCTTCCAGGTGCCGACCGCGAGCAGCAGGGCCATCGAACCGCCGGTGCCGGCGATGAGGCCGAGGATGACGGTACGCAGCGCCGGGCCGCGTCCGATGACCGCTCCCGCGAGGAAGTTGCCCGCGACGCCGGCGGCGCCGACGCAGAGCAGCAGCACCCCGACCATGCCCGACGGCACGCCGACGTTCCGGAGCAGGAAGGGAGTGATGTAGGTGAAGGCGGCGTAGTGGCCGATCACGACGATGGCGGTCACGCCCAGCGCCGTGCGCAGGTTGCCCATCCTCAGCAGACGGGGCAGCTCGGAGAGATGGACGCCGCCCTGCGGGGGCATCGCCGGCATGAGCACCGCGGTGGCGATGAGCGCGACGGCGCTGCAGGCGGCCAGGGCCCAGAAGGCGGCACGCCAGTCCAGCCACTGGCCGACGATGGTGCCGACGGGGACTCCGACGACCGTTGCCAGGGATATCCCGGAGAACGCGATGGCGGTCGCCCGCACGGAGCGGTCCGGTGGAACCAGCCGTACGGCGATGCTCGCGACGATCGCCCACAGCACGCCGTGGATGAATCCGATCAGCAGTCTGACGAACATCAGCCACGCGTAGTTCACGGCCGTCGCGGTCAGGACGTTGCCCACGACGAACACGGTGAGGATGACGAGCAGGAGCCGTCCGCGGTCGAGCCGGCGGGTGGCCGCGGTGAGGACCGGGGCGAGGACACCCGCGAACAAGCCGTACAGCGTGACCGTCAGCCCGACCGTCCCTTCCGAGACGCCCAGACCGGCCGCCATCTCGGGGAGCAGTCCGATGGGCATCGTCTCGGTCGCGGTCACGGTGAAGACACCGAAGGCGACGGCGAGGACCGCGAGCCACCCTCGGCGAGTGGACGCGGGAAGGGGAACGGGGGGTGCCGCTCCGGCGGACGGTGAGGTCTGTTGCTGACTCGAAGGTGCCAACGTCGTGCTCCGAGACGGGAGGAGAGGCGAAAGGAGGGCCGGGGCAGGGGGGCGATGGCGGCGGGACGGAGCCCCGGCGGACGGCCCGGGACTCCCGTACCGCACCACGGCCGGGTCAGGGCAGCTTGATGGCCGGGGCGTACATGTCGATCCATACGGCCAGGTCCAGCGTCCGTTCCAGTTCGCGGCGGGAGGCCTGGTCGATCTGCGGGGCGTCGGTGGTCACCGCCCGCGCCAGCCTGCCCTTGTCGATCAGGTCGAACACCGGGTGTCCCGGCGTGCTCAGCAGGTCCTTGCACTGCTCACGGAGGGCGGCGGCGTACGTGGGGTCCTGCGTGGACGGGTAGGGGGACTTGCGGCGTTCCACGACGGAGCGCGGCAGGACGTCGGCGGCGGCGGCACGCAGCAGTGATTTCTCCTTGCCGTCGAAGGACTTCAGCGCCCAGGGCGCGTTGTACACGTACTCCACCAGCCGGTGGTCGCTGAAGGGCACCCGTACCTCCAGGCCGGAGGCCATGCTCATCCGGTCCTTGCGGTCGAGCCAGATGCGTACGAACCGGGTGAGGTGCAGATGGCTGATCTTGCGCATCCGCCACTCCGACTCGTCCTCGCCGTCGAGGCGCTGGATGCGGGCGACGGCGTCGTGGTACGAGTCCTGAATGTAGTGGTCGAGGTCGAGTGCCGCGCTCAGCCGGTCGGTCAGCAGGCTCTGCCGCGCCGGCTCGGGAGCGCCGCCCTGCCGGCCCTTGGTGCCTTGGCCGAAGAACTGCTGGTGGCCGGCCAGCCACGGGAAGGTGGTGCCCTCACGGGCCTCGGGGGCGAAGAACTGCCGGTAGCCGCCGAACAGTTCGTCGGCCGACTCGCCGGACAGCGCCATGGTGGCGTGGCCGCGGATCGCCTTGAAAAGGAGGTACAGCGAGGCGTCGAGGTCACCGAGACCCGAGGGGAGATCGCGGGCGCGGATGACCTTCCGGCGGACCTCGGGGTCGGTCAACTCGGCCGAACCGAGCACGATGTCCTGGTGCAGGGTGCCGGACTTCTCCGCCACGTCGTGCACGAAGGGGGTGTCCGGATCCGGGCGCAGTTCGTCGGCGACGAAGTTCTCGGTCAGGCCGACGAAGTCCACCGCGAAGCTGCGCAACTTCTCTCCCCGCCCGGCCAGTTGCGCCGCGGCGATCGCGGTCATGGCCGAGGAGTCCAGCCCGCCGGAGAGCAGAGTGCAGCTGGGCACGTCGCAGACGAGCTGGCGGCGCATGGTGTCGTGGAGCAGCTCACGCACCCGTGCCACCGATGTGTCCCGGTCGTCGGTGTGCTCCCTGGTCTCCAGGGTCCAGTAGCGGGTGGTGCGGATGCCGGTGGCCCGCACCGTGACCACCGTGCCCGGCTCGACCTCGCGCATGCCCTCCCATACGGCGTGTCCAGGCGTCTTGATGAAGGCGAACAGCTCACGGAACCCGTCGACGGTCACGGTGGATTCGGCGATCGGGTTGGCGAGGATGGCCTTGGGCTCCGAACCGAAAAGCACCCCGCCGGGTGTGGGGTAGTAGTAGAACGGCTTGATGCCCGCCCGGTCGCGGACCATCACCAGCTTGTCCTCGCGGGCGTCCCAGATGGCGAACGCGTACATGCCGTTGAGGCGCTCGGCGACGGCCTCCCCCCACTCCAGATAGCCGCGCAGGACCACCTCGGTGTCGGAGCGGGTGGCGAAGGAGTGTCCACGGGCGGCGAGTTCGGTGCGCAGTTCGGGAAAGTTGTAGGTCTCCCCGGCGTACACGATGCTGACGGCGCCGTGGGGGGTGGGCGCACTCATCGGTTGTCCGCCGCCGGGCAGGTCGATGATGGCCAGCCGGCGGTGGCCCAGGGCGACATGCTCGTCGATGTGGGTGCCGAGGCCGTCGGGCCCGCGGCAGGCCATGGTCTCGGTCATGGCGTCCACGGTGGGCTGCTCGGTGCGCAGATCGCGGTCGAAGGCGACCCACCCGGTGATGCCGCACATATGTCTCCTGCCTTTCCTGTTCGGATCGTTCCGGTCGTGGCGTCGAGCGATGCGGTGGGGAACTGGTCGGGAAGGGCGTCGAGCGGGCCGTGTTCCCGGAAGGCGGCCCTGACACCGGAGAACCGTCCGGGAGTGCAGCCGATCATCGCCTTGAAGCTGCGGGTGAAGTGCGCCTGGTCGTGGTAGCCGGCCGCTCCGGCCGCGTCCGCCCACGTCAGGCCGTGTCTCCGATGGCGCAGCGCCTCCTGCAGCCGGAGCACCTGGGCCAGTGATTTCGGCGGCAGGCCGACCTGTTGGAGGAAACGACGTTCCAGCTGGCGGTGGCTCCACCCGGTTTCGGTGGCCAGTTGGCGGATCGGGATCCGTCCCGCGGTGTGGTGCAGTTTCCGCCATGCCCAGTCGACCCGGGGAGAGCAGGGAGGGCCGCTGAGCAGCCGGACGGCCAGCAGTCGGTCGAGAACCGCGAAGCGGGAGTGCCAGTCGGGGTAGGCGGCCAGCCTGTCGACGAAGTTCCGCAGGCGTGCGCCGAGCGCGTCGGCCAGGTCCATGGTGCGGCAGGCCCATGCCTCCATCGGAGCCGCGGTCAGACGGTACGCGGCGAGCGGTGTCAGCAGCACGGTGACGCCGTGCACGGGGCCGATGTACTCGCCCAGCGTCGCCGTGGTGCGGACGCCGACGACCAGCGAGGCGGCGGTCACCGACTGCCGTGGGTCCAGCGCGTTTGCGACACGTAATGGGCTGCCGAATCCGAATACGAGCCTGACCATTCCGTCCGGCGTCACCAGGTGACGGCCGGTTCTTCCTTCTCCCGCCCGGAAACCCCGGTATCCGAGTATGTGACTTTGCGGGCCGAGTTCGGAGGGCTTCCAGGTCGTCTCCTTTGTGCGGGGCGCCGTCGACATGAAATCGAATGCTAGGCATATCGACCGCCCCGGATGAAATTTTCCGCCCCCTCGGGGATATGTGTGAATTCTGTGCAGTATGGCTGTGACGTCACCGGAACCATTTTTGGTACACCAAAACTGTGACATTGAACACGCTGAAACCGGTGCATACCTTCTGATTTCGGAACGCCGGGAATGGCGCATTATGGCGGTTCGGTGGCCAGATGCTGGAAGGGGGTCGCATTCATGCAAGACCGATTTGCCGAGGGCTGTGATGCTGGGCGCGGCAGTGGCGAAAGGAATTTCCGTGTCGTGTGCGAATATCTCTCGCCGGCCCTTCGTGCCTGATTCGCCGGATGCGTCAATTCGCATCCGGAGCATGGAAAGGAACCGATCGAATGCGCGTCAATCATGACCGTCTCCAGCGGAGAATGAATGAGTTCGGCCTGGACGCACTGGTGAGCACCACCGCGGAGAATCTGACGTATCTGACCGGCGTCAGCAGTGTGCACCTGGATATGTTCCCGCATTCGGGGCGGGCCTTCGCCGTGCTGTCCCGGGACACCCGGGCGGGCGCGCTCTTCGTCTGCGGGCGCTGCGAGGTCGACCAGTTCCTCGACGCCGACGAGCCGATCGCCGGGGCCATCGGCTACGGCCCTTTCTATCGGGAACTTCCCGAGGAGGTGGCCCTGGACCACGAAGACGCCCTCTTGCGGGCCGTCTCCGACGACCCCCGCTTCGACGATGCCCTGTCCGCCCTGGTCCACGCGGTGAAACAGGTCTGCCCCGGCGGCGGCCGGGTCGCCGTGGACGAGGAGGGAGTGCCGGCGGACTTCCTCGACGAACTCGGCAAGCGGCTGCCCGGCTGGCAACTGGTGCCCGGTGCCGGGCACTTGCGGCACGTCCGCCAGGTGAAGACCGACCGGGAGACGGAACTCGTCGCGGCGGCGGCGCGCGTCGCGGAGAACGCGATCCGCGCCACGGTCGCCGTGATGCGCGAGGGCGTCACCGAGCGAGAACTGGTCCGCGAGTTCAACCGCTCCGTCGCCTCCCAGGGCGGAACGCCGCGCTTCACCCTGATCCGGATCGGAGCGGGCGCGGTGGCCGGTCAGCGCCGGCCCACCACCACGGCGCTGCGGCGGGGCCAGGCCGTGTGGTTCGACGTCGGGGCCGTGGTCGACGGCTACTGGTGCGACATCGCCCGGGTGGCCACCCTCGGAGACCCCGACCAGCGGCTGGCCCGCCTCTACGAGGCCGTGCTCGCCGGTGAGCAGGCCGCGCTGGACCACGCCCGCCCCGGCATGACCGGCCAGGAGCTCTTCGAGCTCACCGTCGGCGCGGTACGGGACGCCGGGATCCCGCACTACCGGCGCAACCACGTCGGGCACGGCATCGGCGTCGAGGTCTACGACCCGGTGCTGATCCGCCCGGACAGCACGGACCCCTTGCGGACGGGCACCGTGGTCAACATCGAGACGCCGTACTACGAGTTCGGCTTCGGCTGTGTGCACGTCGAGGACCCGTTCGTCGTCGGCCCGGACGGCAACCGCCTGCTGACCACACTGCCCCGGGAACTGATCGTCGTCCGCTGACAGGCCCACCCCCCCCGCATGGAGGCACCGTGATACACGAAAGCCTGTTGGAGACCCTTGGCATGACCCCCGTCATCCGGCTGCGCAAGCTCCTGCCACGGCCGCAGGACCGGATCTACGTGAAACTGGAGGGCGCGAATCCGTCCGGGAGCATCAAGGACCGTGCGGCCCTGTACATGGTCGAACAGGCCGAGCGCGCGGGCCTGCTGCGGCCGGGAGCGACGCTCGTGGAGTCGACCTCGGGCAACCTCGGCAAGTCCCTGGCTCTGATCGGTGCCGTCAAGGGCTACCGGGTGATCCTCGTGGTCGACCCCAAGACGCCCCAGTCCGTACTCGCCTACGCGACGAGCCTCGGCGCGGAACTCGACACGGTCGCCCGGCCCGACGCGAACGGGAGCTATCAGACGGCCCGCATCCGGCGGGTGCGCCAACTGGTCCGCGAGATCCCCGGCGCGTACACCCTGGATCAGTACGACAACCCGCACAACCCGGAGGCACACCGGCTGCACACCGCCCAGGAGATCGTGAAGGACTTCGACCGGTTGTCGGCGCTGGTCGCCACGGTCAGCACCGGGGGCCATCTCAGCGGGCTGAGCGCCGCGCTCAAGGAACGGTTCCCCGCCCTGCACGTCCGGGCCGTCGACGCCGCCGGATCGGCGGCCTTCGGCCACCCGTTCGAGCCGTACCGGATGCGGGGCATCGGCCTGAGCTGGCGCCCCGGCAACCTGGACCGCGGTCCGGTCGACTCCCTGCACCGGGTCACCGACACCGAGGCCCTGTCCGTGTGCCGGGTGCTGGCCGCCGAGGAAGGCCTGCTGCTGGGCGAGTCCGGTGGGGCGGCGGTCTTCGCGGCCCTCGGCTACGCCGCCGCGCACCCCGGCGAGCCGGTCCTGGCCATCGCGCCGGACACCGGGGCCAACTATCTGTACGAGACGTACGACGATCAGTGGCTGCGCGACCACGGCACCCCGCTGGAGGCCCTGTGGCGGACCAGGGACGACCTGCTGCGCCATGCCCGCCACCCACTCCACCCACCGGCCGCCGTGGCAGCGGACTTCGGTCCCGCGGCGGGATCCGGCCAGGTCGTGACGGGAGGGCGGGCATGACCATCCGTACCGGAGCCGAATATCTGCGGGGACTGAGCGACGGACGCGAGGTCTGGCTCGCCGGGCGGCGGGTCGACGACGTACTCGCCGAACCCGTCCTCGCCGCCGCCGCGCACACCGTCGCCCGCCTGTACGACCAGCAGCACGACCCGCTGCTGCGCGAGGTGCTCACCTACCAGGACGGTGGCCGGCGCTACCCCCTGTCACTGGCCGCGCCGCGTGACGCCCAGGCCCTGCGCCGGCGCGGAGCCGCGTTCCGGGCCACCGCCGAGACCACCTTCGGACTGCTGGGCCGGTCACCCGACTTCGTGAACACCGCGGTCACCGCCTTCGCCTCGGCCGCCCCGTTCTTCGACAAGGCCGACCCGCGCTTCGGCCGCAACGTCACCGCCTACCACGCCGCCTGTCTGGACGGCGACCCGTTCCTGTCGCACGCCACCATCAACCCGCCGCTCAGCCGCGCCCACTCCTCGCACGAGCAGGACGATCCCGACGTCCACCTCAGGATCGTCCGGGAGACGAGCGAGGGCGTCGTGGTGCGCGGAGCCAAACTCATCGGCACCCTGGTGCCCGTCGCCGACGAGATCGTCGTCTTCCCGCTGCCCGGATACCGGCCCGGCGACGAGGCGTACACGATCGCCTTCGCGATCCCGGTGGCCACGCCGGGGCTGCGGATCATCTGCCGGGAACCCCTGGTCGCCGACCCCACCCGGCTGCTCAGCACCCCCCTCGCTCCGTACGAGGAGATCGACGCCACCTGTGTCTTCGACGACGTACTCGTTCCCTGGGACCGGGTGTTCTTCCACGGCGACGTCGATGCCGCCAACCGCCTGTACGACGCGACGACCGCCCGGCATCACACCGGCCAGCACGGCATCGTCCGGGGTGCGGTCAAGGCCGAACTCCTCGCCGGTGTCGCCGTCGCCCTGGCCGAGATGTCCGGCACCGACACCTTTCTGCACGTCAAGGAGATGCTGGGCGAGGTGCTGGGAGCCCTGGAACTCGCCAGGGCCGGCGTCCTGGCCGCCGAGGCCGACGCCTCGCCGAGCGAGTGGGGCACCCTCACCCCGGCGATCGCCCCGGTGCTCGCCCTGCGCTACCACTTCCCCAGGATGACCAGCCGGATGATCGAGGTGATCCAGCTCCTGGGCGGCGGCAGCCTGCTGAGCACCCCGGCCGAGGAGGATCTGCGCAGCGAGCTGTGGCCCGGTATCGAGCGCTACTTCCGAGGCGCGCACGGAGTCTCCGCGGAGCAGCGCGTCCGGTTGCTCAAGCTCGCCTGGGACGCCACCGGCAGCGCCTTCGGCCAGCGCCAGATGCAGTACGAGCGCTACCACTCCGGCGATCCGGTACGGCTGGCCGCCGCCCAGTACACGGGTTACGACACCGCCCCCCTGCTGCGGACCGTGCAGCGGGCCATGCACCCGGCGGGACGGCAGGAGGCGGACGGGGCTTCGGGCGCGGACCCGGGGGAGGCCCGCGCGCCGGGGGAGGTCCGCTGGTGATCGCCGCCGAACCCTGCCGGATCCTGGTGCTGGGCGGGGCCGCCGCCCCCTTCTCCCGTACCCGTTCCGTCGCGGAACTCGTCTGCCGTGAGACAGCCGAAGCCGGCAGCACATCAGTCCTGCGCGACCTCGCCGAATACCCGCTCCCGCTGTTGCACACCGAGGCCGACGGCTCGTCGGTCCTGACCGACCTGCGGGCCCAGGCCGAGTGGGCGGACGGCATGGTCCTGGTCACGCCCTGCTATCACGGCAGCTACTCGGGCATCCTCAAGAACTGCCTCGACCATCTGCGCGGGGACGCGCTGCGCGGCAAGCCCGTAGGCGTGGTGTCGGTCGGCGCGTCGCTGACGGCCGTTCAGGCGAGCGAGCACCTGCGCGCGGTCGCCCGCGCCCTGGGCTGCGTCACCGCACCGACCCAGGCCGTGGTGGTGGACGGCAGCCTCACCTGGGGGAAGGACCTGGATCCGGAAACACGCCACCGGATCACACGGATGATCGTCGAGCTGCACGCGCTCGCCGGAGCGACCGCTCTGCTCCGGCAGAGCGCCGCCACCGTGGACGCCCTGTCATCGGCCGACCACCCATGAGGCCGACGCGTCCGCCATCCTCTCCCCCCCCCACGCCGCCGGAACCGCCCCGAAGCTGCGGAACCCACGGTGCGTCGCCTGCCGCTGCCTACGGCGGCTGAGAAGGGGGTGCGGATGCGCAGGCAGCGCGGAAGATACGGCCGGTTGCTGTAATCCCGAGGAGGCGGCGGACACAAACAGTCTGCGAGCATCATCGGAAGGGGAGGCCGTGTGGGCGAGATCGCGGACGAGTGGTCCCGGTTCGAGGCGGTGTACCGGGACTCGTACCACGCCGTGGCGCGGTACCTGGCGCGCAGACTCACCCCGGACCTGGTCGATGACGCTGCCTCGGAGGTCTTCACCATCGCCCGGGAACGCCGGTCGACGAAGCGGGGCCCCGCTCTGCCGTGGCTGTACGGCATCGCCCGGCGGGTCGCCGCCAACGCGCGGCGCTCCCAGGGACGGGCGGACCGGCCGGCCGGCCGACTGCGCAGCGAGGAGGACACGCACGGCGCCTCGACGTGCCCGTCCCCGCCACCCTCGACGTGACCGAGACGTTGGAGCGGGGCAGGGTGCCGACGACCGACGAGAGGCCCTGAGCGATGCCGGCACGCGGGGAATTCATCCGGCACATCCGTGATGGGTCTGGCGGAACACCGCTGCGTCTTCGGCCTGTCCCCTCAGCACTCGATGATGTTGACCGCCAACCCGCCCCGCGCCGTCTCCTTGTACTTGACGCTCATGTCGGCGCCCGTGTCCTTCATGGTCTTGATGACCTTGTCCAGGGACACCTTGTGGGAGCCGTCGCCGCGCATGGCCATGCGGGCGGCGGTGACCGCCTTGACCGCGGCCATGCCGTTGCGTTCGATGCAGGGGATCTGGACGAGGCCGCCGACGGGGTCGCACGTCAGGCCCAGGTTGTGCTCCATGCCGATCTCGGCGGCGTTCTCGACCTGTTCGGGGGAGCCGCCCAGGACCTCGGCCAGCGCACCCGCCGCCATCGAGCAGGCGGAGCCCACCTCGCCCTGGCAGCCGACCTCGGCGCCGGAGATGGAGGCGTTCTCCTTGAAGAGCATGCCGATGGCACCGGCGGCCAGCAGAAACCTCACCACCCCGTCCTCGTCCGCGCCCGGCACGAAGTTGATGTAGTAGTGCAGGACGGCGGGGATGATGCCGGCCGCGCCGTTCGTCGGGGCCGTCACCACCCGGCCCCCCGCCGCGTTCTCCTCGTTCACGGCCATCGCGTAGAGCGTGATCCACTCCATCGAGCGGGCCAACGGTTCGCCCTCGGCGCGGAGTTGGCGGGCCGAGACGGCGGCGCGGCGGCGGACGCGCAGGCCGCCCGGCAGGATGCCCTCGCGGGACATGCCCCGTGACACACACGCCTGCATCACCCGCCAGATGTCCAGCAGCCCGGCGCGGATCTCGTCCTCCGTGCGCCAGGCGCGTTCGTTCTCCAGCATCAGCGCGGAGATGGACAGACCCGTCTCCTTCGTCTGGCGGAGCAGCTCGTCGCCGGTGCGGAAGGGGTACTTGAGGGGCGTGTCGTCGAGTTTGATGCGGTCGGCGCCCACGGCGTCCTCGTCGACCACGAAGCCGCCGCCCACCGAGTAGTACGTCTTCGACAGCAGCTCGGCACCCGTGGCGTCGTACGCCCAGAGCGTCATGCCGTTGGCGTGGTACGGCAGTGCCTTGCGGCGGTGCAGGACCAGGTCCTTGGCGAAGGAGAACGGAATCTCGTGTTCCCCGAGGAGCCCGATCCGGCCCGACTCCTTGATGCGCTCCACCCGTTCGTCCGCCGTCTCCACGTCCACGGTGCGCGGTGAGTCGCCCTCCAGGCCCAGCAGTACGGCCTTGGGGGTGCCGTGGCCGTGGCCGGTCGCGCCCAGGGAGCCGTACAGCTCGCACCGCAGCGAGGCCACCGACGACAGCAACTCCTCGTTGCGCAGCCGGCGGGCGAACATACGGGCGGCGCGCATGGGGCCGACCGTGTGGGAGCTGGACGGGCCGATACCGATCGAGAACAGGTCGAAGACCGAAATGGCCACGGTGACTCCTCAGAACGGGATGGCGCGAAGGGGGGAGGGAGCGACGGGGCGCCGCGCGCTCTGGAAGCACACCTCCAGTGTGCGCGGCGCCCTCGACGAGCGGCATTGCGTGCCCATGAAGCCGGGGTTACTTCCCGGGGGCCGCCGCCAGGGGTACTTCGTTGCTTCTTGAGGACTGCTTCCCGAAGGTTGCTTCCCAAGGGCTGCTTCCCGAGAGCTACTTCCCGAGGCCGGGGTACAGCGGGTGCTTGTCGGCGAGGACCTGCACCCGTGCCTTCAGCGCCTCGGCCTCGGCCTCCCCGAAGGGAGAAGGCGCCTTGAGGGTCTCGGCGATGACGTCCGCGACCTCCGCGAAGTCCTCGGCCGTGAACCCGCGCGTCGCCAGCGCCGGGGTGCCGATCCGCAGGCCCGAGGTCACCATCGGCGGGCGCGGGTCGTTGGGGACGGCGTTGCGGTTGACCGTGATGCCGACCTCGTGGAGACGGTCCTCGGCCTGCTGCCCGTCCAGCTCCGACTCCCGCAGATCCACCAGGAGAAGGTGCACGTCCGTGCCACCGGACAGCACGTTCACCCCGGCCTCGCGGGCGTCCGCGGCCGTCAGACGCTCCGCCAGGATCCGTGCGCCCTCGACCGTACGGCGCTGCCGCTCCTTGAACTCCTCGCTCGCCGCGACCTTGAAGGACACCGCCTTCGCCGCGATCACATGCTCCAGCGGGCCGCCCTGGAAGCCCGGGAACACGGACGAGTTCAGCTTCTTCGCGAAGTCCTTCTTCGCCAGGATGATCCCGCCACGCGGTCCGCCCAGGGTCTTGTGCGTCGTGGAGGTGACCACGTCCGCGTACTCGACCGGGTTCGGGTGCAGCCCCGCCGCGACCAGACCGGCGAAGTGGGCCATGTCCACCCACAGGTACGCCTCGACGGCGTCGGCTATGCGGCGGAACTCGGCGAAGTCCAGCCGGCGCGGGTACGCCGACCAGCCCGCGATGATGACCTTCGGCCGGTGCTCCTTGGCGAGCCGCTCGACCTCGTCCATGTCGACGAGACCGTCGTCCCCCACGTGGTACGGGACGACATTGAACTGCTTGCCGGAGAAGTTCAGCCGCATCCCGTGCGTCAGGTGCCCGCCGTGCGCCAGATCGAGGCCGAGGACGGTGTCACCGGGCTGGGCCAGCGCGAACAGCGCCGCCTGGTTGGCGGAGGCGCCGGAGTGCGGCTGGACGTTGGCGTACTCGGCGCCGAACAGCTCCTTGAGGCGGTCGATCGCGATCTGCTCGGTGACGTCGACGTGTTCGCAGCCGCCGTAGTAGCGGCGGCCGGGGTAGCCCTCGGCGTACTTGTTGGTCAGGACCGAGCCCTGGGCCTCCATGACCGCGAGGGGCGCGAAGTTCTCGGAGGCGATCATTTCCAGGGTGGACTGCTGGCGGTTCAGCTCGGCGTCGACGGCGGCGGCGACCTCCGGGTCCAACTCGTGCAGGGACGTGTTCAGAAGCGACATCTCAGACATGAAGGTCTACGACTCCTCAGCCGGCGGTGTGGGCGGTGTACTCGTCGGCGGAGAGCAGATCGGCCGGCTCCTCCGCGACGCGTACCTTGAACAGCCAGCCGCCCTCGAACGGGGCGGTGTTCACCAGCGACGGGTCGTCGACCACGTCCTCGTTGACCGCGGTCACCTCACCGCTGACCGGCGAATACAGTTCGCTGACCGACTTCGTCGACTCCAGCTCGCCGCAGGTCTCGCCCGCGGTCACCGTGGAGCCCACGTCGGGGAGCTGGGCGTAGACGACATCGCCGAGCGCGTTCGCCGCGAACTCCGTGATGCCGACCGTCGAGACGCCGTCCTCGGCGTCCGACAGCCACTCGTGCTCCTTGCTGTAGCGCAGCTGCTGGGGGTTGCTCATGGCCTGAATTCTCCTGTACGCGGGGGAGTGCTGATGACTGGGGGGACTGCTGAAACCAGGGATGAGCTGAGCGGATCTGCCCAGCCTCACCCTGGACGGCTACGCCGCTGTCGCTCACGGACGTCTACGCCACTCTCGCTCGCCGACGTCTTCGCCGATGCCGCTTCCGAACGTCTACGACGGTGTCACTTCTGCCGCTTGTAGAAGGGCAGCGCCACGACTTCGTACGGCTCGTGGGTGCCGCGGATGTCCACGCCGACCCCGGCCGTGCCCGGCGCGGAGTGCGCGGCGTCGACGTACGCCATGGCGATGGGCCGGCCCAGGGTCGGGGAGGGGGCGCCGGAGGTGACCTCGCCGATGACCTCGCCGCCGGCGGCGACCGGGTATCCGGCGCGCGGGACCCGGCGGCCCTCGGCGACCAGCCCGACGAGGACGCGCGGCGGGTCGCTCTCGGCCCTGGCGGCGGCCTCGGCGAGCGCCGTACGCCCCACGAAGTCGCCCTCCTTCTCGAACTTCACGACCCGCCCGAGCCCGGCGTCGAACGGCGTCAGCTCCGTGGACAGCTCATGCCCGTACAGCGGCATCCCCGCCTCCAGGCGCAGCGTGTCCCGGCAGGACAGCCCGCAGGGCACCAGGCCGATGCCCTCGCCCGCCTTGGTCAGCGCCTGCCACAGCTCGACGGCGTGCTCCGGCTTCACGAACAGCTCGAAGCCGTCCTCGCCGGTGTACCCGGTGCGCGCGATCAGCGCCGGGACACCGGCGACCGTGCCGGGCAGGCCCGCGTAGTACTTGAGGCCGTCGACGTCGGCGTCGGTGAGGGACTTGAGGATGCCGGGCGACTCGGGGCCCTGGACGGCGATCAGCGCGTACGCGTCCCGGTCGTCGCGCACCTCGGCGTCGAAGCCGGTGGAACGTTCCCGCAGCGCGTCCAGCACCACCTGGGCGTTGGAGGCGTTGGCGACGACCAGGTAATCGGTCTCCGTGAGCCGGTAGACGATCAGGTCGTCGAGGATGCCGCCGTCCTCGCGGCAGATCATGGTGTAGCGGGCGCGGCCCACCTTCACGCCCCCGATGTCGCCGACGAGGGCGTGGTTCAGGAGGCCGGCCGCCTGCGGCCCGGTCACCGTGATCTCGCCCATGTGCGAGAGGTCGAAGAGCCCGGCCCTCGTCCGGACGGCGTTGTGCTCGTCGCGCTCGGAGCCGTACCGCAGGGGCATGTCCCACCCCGCGAAGTCGGTCATCGTCGCGCCCAGCGAGCGATGCAGGGCATCGAGCGCGGTATGGCGCAGGGGACTGCTGTTCATCGGTTCTGCTCCCAAGGCATGACAGGCGAGGAAAGTTCCTCCCCATCTGTCATCGGAACCTGAGAGGTTCATCACGACCGTACGTACGGGGGTTGTGACCGTACGTACCCGTGGCCGTGACTTGCACCGTGGGTGGAGCCGCCGCGAAGCGGCTCGCTTTTCAGATGTGCCTCGCCCGCGCGGTATCTGGGCCTGAGAGATTCAAGGGAGGGACTTGCTCCTTCGGCGCCCCGGCGAACGACTGCCGAGGGCTCTCCCGCGCGGATTCAAGCGGCCGGTATGCAGTTGGCGCGCACATCATTGCACGCATCGGCGCGGCACGGCAGGGGGACCGTCCACAGGTGGGGGACAGGGGCAACAGGCGGGCACCGCCGGTCCGTAGCACTCTTGTGGCAGTACGAGGACTGAACCCGGAGGGATCGGGCATTACCTTCTCTTTACAGTCGGTGGGGATGGGTCTTCCAACCCCTGGGGAGGACGATCACGGTGAACAGGACCACGGCGTACGCGACGACCTCGGGCATCGCGCTGCCCAAGCAGCCCGCGGCCCCGGCCGGTGAGGCGTGCGGCCCGTTCCCGAGGGCGGTCGTCCGCGACCTCAGGGAGCGGGGCGGGCGCAGTCCCCATGAGCTGTCCTTCGGGCCGGATGACCTCGTCGTTGTCACCGGGCTCCCCGGCAGCGGCAAGTCGACGCTGATGCGGCGGGCCGTGCCGGGCATCCGGATCGACTCCCAGGACACACGTGACCGTTTCGACGCCCGCCTCGCCCGGTTCCTGCCGTACGCCGTGTACCGGCCGTTCGTGCGGCTCGCCCACTACGCCGCGCTGCGGCGGGCGCTGCGGTCCGCAGAGGGCGTCGTCGTACACGACTGCGGGACGCAGGCGTGGGTCCGGCAGTGGCTGGCCCGGGAGGCCCGCCGGCGTGGCGGCACGCTCCATCTGCTGCTTCTCGATGTCAGCCCCGGGCAGGCCCGGGACGGTCAGCGAAGTCGCGGCCGCGGGGTGTCGCCGTACGCGTTCGCCCGGCACCGGGGGGCGATGGCTCGGCTGTTGCGGGCGGTGGAGAAGGGGCGGCTGCCGGAGGGGTGCGGGTCGGCGGTGCTGATCGACCGGGACGCGGCGGATGTGTTGACGAGGATCGGGTTTGGGGCGCATTAAAGTTCAGGGACAACAGCATCGCGGAGTGAAGCGGTAGGCGGCAGATGGACTTCCCGGCGGACTTTCCGGCACAGGCGTACCCCCATGGGCATGGGGGGTGGCCCGGTAATGAGCTGGAGGAGGTGCTGTCCGCGTCCCTGGGGGTGCCGTCGGCGGGGGCTCGGATCGTGGAGGTGCTGGCCAGGAGCTTCGTGTGGGTGCCCCTGCCGGAGGGCGGGGGGCCGAGCAGTACGCAGCTCGATCTGCCGACCATGGAGATCGACGGTCAGGCGTATGTGCCGGTGTTCAGCTCCGAGGAGCAGTTCCGTCAGGTCGTCGGCAACCACATGTCGTACACGATCGCCCCGGCCGTGGAGTTCGCGCGAGGACTGCCCCCACAGGCGGGTCTCGCCCTGAACCCGGACGGTGTCGTGGGCGTCCCGCTGCCGCCGCCCGCCGTGGCCGAACTCTGCCGGGCCGGACGCGCCCCGCTGGACGGTGGGGCGAGCGGCGCCCGGGTCCGTCTGTTCGAGCCGGACTGGCAGGACGACCCGGTCGACTTCCTCGCCGCCGCCTCCGCCGAGTTCGGCGCGTCCGGCGTCGTCCTCTCCGCCCGCCGCTGCCTGGCCGCCATCGAGACCGCCGCCCCCGTCATGTTCATCGGCGTGGAACTCGGCTCCTGGGAAGCCGACCGCACGGTCCCCCTGGCAGCCCTCGGCCGTGCCCTGGCCAAGGCCCCCGTCCGGTGGCCGGTCAACATGGTCTTCCTGGACGTGGCCCAGGACCCGGTGGGCGACTGGCTGCGCGAGAAGGTACGGCCCTTCTACCAACAGGGTTATTGACCGGATTCCCGTCAGGGGCACGGGTCTGCTCCGGCCGAGGGCAGCGCCCCTTCAGGGGCGCGGGGAACTGCGCGAGCGACCACGACGAACCCGCACCCCGCGACGCACACCACCACCCGAGCTCTGACCGGCTCGACCCGCACACCACTTAAGCTGGACTTCTAACCAGGGTCCAACCCCAACCCAGGCTCAAAAGCGAAGGGCGGCCAACGTGAGCGCGAGCGGCATCGCGACCGGGCAGGTCGAGCACATGCTGCGCCAGGTGACGCCCGGGCGTTACGACGCCTACGAGGCGCTGCTGCGTGCCCTCGCCGCCCCCTCCACCGGCCAGATCTGGATGCTCCTGTGGCACGGCCAGGCCGGCTCCCCGGACGCGCAGTACGGGAACATGGAGGTGGACGGGTTCAACTACGCCCCGTGCGTGACGTCCGCCCAGGAGCTCTCCGCCAGTGGCTGGAACCGCAGCTACGAGGTCGTCGACGGCCTGGACGTGGCCCGCACGCTCTACCCCGACCACTACGGCCTCTGGCTCAACCCGCACGCGCAGGGCGGCGGCGTCGGCATCCCCTGGCTGGATCTGCGCCGTATCGCCACGGGCCTGGAGCGGCAGCCGGCCGGCCCGCTCCGGCTGTCCGAACCGTCCATCGAGATCCCGCAGTTCTACGCGCTGCTGACGCAGAACGCCCACCGCACCCCGGCCGTGCGCTCCCTGCGCCGCGCCTGGGTGCAGCCCGCGCTCGGCGCGCCGTATCTGGCCATCGGCCTCGATGTGTACGACACTTCGCCGCCCGCCGTGGACTCGGTGCGCGCGATGATGCAGCAGTCGATCGGCGCGGTCCCGGACGGACTGCCCGTCTCCACCGTCGCGATGTCCGACGAATACGACCCGGTCGCGATGTGGCTGCGCGCCGCCGCGCGCCCCTTCTACGACCGCGAGGCCCACGCCGCCCCGGCCCCCCAGCAGGCCCCGGCGGCGGGCGGATACGGGTACCCGGGCGGCTACTGACTCGTCTTCGCGGGCCTCACCTGCCTGCCCAAAACGGTGGAGC
>NZ_AEJC01000538.1 GCF_000317595.1 Streptomyces ipomoeae 91-03
CACCCTCAGTTCTGGCTGGGGTCGTCCTCCGGCAGTGTCTGTTCGGCCCAGATCGTCTTGCCGGTTCTCGTGTGGCGGCTGCCCCAGCGCTGGGTGAGCTGGGCGACCAGGAGGAGGCCACGGCCGCCCTCGTCGAAGGCTCGGGCGCGGCGCATATGGGGGGCCGTGCTGCTGGCGTCGGAGACCTCGCAGATGAGGGTGGTGTCGCGGATCAGCCGGAGCTGGATGGGGGGTTCGCCGTAGCGGATGGCGTTGGTGACCAGCTCGCTGACGATGAGTTCGGTGACGAAGGAGACGTCCTCCAGCCCCCAGGCGGCGAGTCGGTCGCAGGTCAGCTTGCGGGCGAGGGCGACGAAGGTGGGGTCGGCGGGCACGTCCCAGGTGGCGACCCGGTCGGCGTCGAGCGCGTGGGTCCGCGCCAGCAGGAGGGCGACGTCGTCGGCGGGACGGTCCGTCAGCAGGTCCCGCAGGACTCCGTCGCAGCTCTCCTCCAGGGAACGACCCTTGCCGCCGAGGGCCCGGCGCAGCGCCGCGAGTCCGTCGTCCAGGTCGCGGTCGGGGGTCTGGATGAGGCCGTCGGTGTAGAGGGCGAGCACGCTGCCCTCGGGCACGTCGAACTCGGCGGTCTCGAAGGGCAGGCCGCCGAGGCCGAGCGGTGGCCCGGTGGGCAGGTCGAGGAACTCGACCTCGCCGTCCGGGACGACCAGCGCCGGCGGCGGATGGCCGGCTCCGGCCATCGTGCAGCGGCGCGAGACGGGGTCATAGACGGCGTACAGGCAGGTGGCCCCGATCTCGCCGGGGCTGTCCGGGCGTTCGGCGCCGTCCGTCGTCGTCTCGACGTCCAGGCGCAGCACTATGTCGTCGAGCCGGGTGAGCAGTTCGTCCGGTGCCAGGTCGACGTCGGCGAGGGTGCGTACGGCGGTGCGGAGCCGGCCCATGGTGGCGGAGGCCTGGACCCCGTGGCCGACGACGTCGCCGACCACCAGCGCGACCCGGGCCCCGGACAGGGGGATGACGTCGAACCAGTCACCGCCGATGCCGGCGCGGGAGCTGGCCGGCTGGTAGCGGGAGGCGACCTCGACGGCGCCCTGCAGGGGTGCGTGGTGGCGCAGGATGCTGCGTTGCAGTTCGAGGGCGATGGCGCGTTCACGGGTGTAGCGGCGGGCATTGTCGACGCAGACCGCGGCGCGGGCGGCGAGTTCCTCGGCGAGCAGCAGGTCGTCCGCGCCGAAGGGCTCCTGGGTGCGGTGGCGGGCCAGGATCGACAGGCCGAGGGTGACGCCGCGGGCGCGCAGCGGCACCGCCATCATCGAGTGGATGCTGTGGGTCTCGATGCTGCGGGCCCGCTCCGGCACGCCCATGGCCCACTGTTGCCGGGTGATGTCGTCGGCCTCATACAGCCTGGCCCGGCCGCTGGTCAGGGCGCGGCCCGGGGTGGTGTCCTCGCCGTAGGTGTGTCTGTCGCCGACCAGGATCACGGCCTCGGGGCAGCCGTCGAGTACGGACCGGTGGGCGGTGCGGCGGAAGACGAGGAGGCCGGCGCCGGGCGAGTGGGCCGTCTCCTCACCGGCGAGCACCGAGTCCAGCAGATCCACGGTGACGAAGTCGGCGAAGTAGTCCGTGCACACCTCCGCCAGTTCCTCGGCGGTGCGCGTCACATCCAGGGTGGAGCCGATCCGGCCGCTGGACTCGTTGAGCATGGTCAGCCGACGGCGGGCCAGGAACTGTTCGGTGCTGTCCATCGCCGCCAGGCAGACGCCGAGGACATCGCCCGTGTCGTCCTTGAGCGGGCTGAGGGAGACCAGCCACGCGTGTTCGCGGGACTCGCCGGGCGCGCGCAGCCAGGCCTCGAACGGCACGGACTCGCCGGTGCGCAGCACCCGCAGCACCACGTCGCCGAGCCCCTCGAAGCCCGGGAGGTGGCGCCGGCCGTCGGCCGACTCCCCGACGCGTCGGCCCAGCAGTTCCCGCTCCGGTCGGCCCATCACCACTTCCATGGCGGAGTTCGCGGACACCGCGAGGCCGTCCCGGTCGAACAGGGCCATCGGGACGGGGAACTGTTCCAGAGCCCATCGGCGCAGCCGCGCCGTCGGCTGCGGCACCGTGGCCGTCAGGAACCACTGGGTCTGCCCCGCCGCGTCCAGCAGCGGACGTGCCTGGAGTTCCAGTTCCACCCGGTGGCCGTCCCGGTGCCGGACGTGGACCGTGCCGTGCCAGTCGGCGGGCTCGGCGAGCCGGCTCAGCGCGGAGGGCGGGAGGGCGACGGCCAGCAGATCGGCCGCGGGGTGGCCGATCACCTCTTCCGGCTCGTGTCCGAGCAGGTGACGGGCATCGGCACTCCAGGCGATGACCACCCCTCTGGCATCGACCGCAGCCGAGGCGACACCGTGCTCGCCCATCGTTCCTTCTCTCCCCAGCCCGGACCACACCGCCAGTGAGGTCAAAGACCGACTGCGTGGCGCTACTTCCAAGGTTCTCAGTGTCGGGGTTCATTGTGCTCCGGGCACCCCACCCGACGCGTACGACTACTCGGGGTGGCCGGATCCACACTGTGCTACCGCCGACGCCACGGCAGCACCTCCTGGTCGTGCCCGGGTGCCGCCCGCTCCAGCAGTTCCTGCCCCTCGGCGGTGAGCACGGCGAGTTGGTTGCGCCTGTTGGCCGGATCTTCTCGACGGTCCACGTAACCGGCCTCCTGGAACCGGGTCACGGCATGGGTGAGCCGGCTGCGGGTGATCTTCAGCCGCTCCGCCAACTCCGACATGCTAAGCGTGTGGTCGGGGCTTGTGGAGAGGTAGGCCGGCCAGGCCCGCCGCTCCTCGCCGTCGAGCCGGCGTGGCGAAGTGGTCATGGTCGCAGCCCAGGACCCAGCGATTGAAGCTTCAAACGAGTTGCCGCTCCTCACCCAGGTGCGGGCCGCGCCCATCCATCGCGTGGATGCGCCGGATACGGGATTCGGATCGTGTGGAGGATGGCGGCGGGACGCGCGACCGCCCATAGTCGTCCCTACCCGCACGCCGCTGTCCGGACCAGCCGCCGCCGTGCGGTTCCCCGCAGCATGCCGTGCGCCGTCGGCACCCGTGAAAGGCATGCCCGCTCCCGTTCACCGTCCCTGGAGTCGCCATGCCCGGTTCCGTTCCCCCGCCGCCGTCCGCAGCGGTCGACGACGACATCCCGTCGCCCGTCTCCGTCACGGGCCCGGCCCATCTGCTGCGTGTGACCCTGCTGATGGCGGGCAGCTGTCTGCCGATCCTGGGCGCCGTGCTGATCGCCCCGGTGCTGCCGCAGATGCAGGACCACTTCGAGTCGACCCCGGGCGCCAAGGCGCTGGTCCCGCTGGCGCTGACCGTTCCGGCGCTGTCGCTGGCGTTGCTGGCGCCGTTCGCCGGGGTGATCGTGGACCGGGTGGGCCGCAAGCGGCTGCTGATCGTGGCGACCGTGCTGTACGCCGTGTTCGGCACGGCCCCGCTCTGGCTGGACTCGCTGGGCGCGATCATCGCCGGGCGGGCGTTGGTCGGGGTCACCGAGGCCGCGATCATGACGTGCTGTACGACCCTGATCGCCGACTACTACTCCGGTCACCGTCGGGTGAAGTACCTGGCCCTGCAGACCATGTGCGCCTCCGCGTCGGCCACCGCGTTCTTCGTGCTCGGCGGTGCCGTCGGCGCGGCGGGGTGGCGGATGCCGTTCTGGGTGTACGCCGTGAGCCTGGTGCTCGCCCCGCTGATGGCCGGTGCCCTGCCGAACCCGGCGTCCCGTACGGCCGACGGTGAAGCCTCGCCGGCGGCGGGGACGCCGGCCGCGCAGGGGACCGGGCGGTCGTTCCCCTTCCGGCGGCTGGCCGGTGTCTGCGCCCTCACCTTCTTCGGGGCGATGGTCTTCTACACCGTGCCGGTGGAGATGGCGTACCTGCTGGACGACCTCGGGGTGGAGAACCCCGGTGTGATCGGTCTGGCCACCGCGATCGCCAGTGCGGCCACGGTGGGCGGGGCCATCGTCTTCGCCCGGCTGAAGCGATCGCCCGACCCGATGCTGCCCGCCGTGTTCGCGGTCTGCGCGGTCGGTTTCGGGGTGATGTTCGCCGCCGGGAACGTCCCGCTGCTGGTCGTCGGCGCGGTGATCAACTGTGTGGGCACGGGCATGCTGCTGCCCGCGCTGCTCACCAGCGCCATGTCCCGGCTGGCGTTCGAGGACCGGGGGCGTGGCACGGGCCTGTGGATGGCCGCCTTCTTCGGCGGCGAGTTCGTCTGCCCGCTCGTCCTGCTCGCCGTGGAGTCAGCGGTCGGCAGCCTCGCCCGTGCGGTGGGCATGCTGGGCCTGGCCGCCGCCCTCGTGGCAGCCGGCCTGCTGACGGCCCGCCGCCGCGCGGACGCCATGGATCCCCGGCCGCTGCCGGAGCAACTGGTCTGACACCGCGAAGACCGGGGCCGGGGAGCTCGCCGCGTATCGCGCCCCGGCCCCGGCCGCGTGCGCCGACCGGAATACGGCAGGGCAGCGGGCCCAGGGGCTCGGGGCTGTGGATATGCGGCTCCGCCGCGCGGGCACGACCCGCACAGCGGGAGGTGTGCGGGGTGATCCAGGCCGCCGCCGCGGGTTGCGGTCAGTTGCTCGCACAATTCCCCACCCCTGAAAACCCCGGGCGCCCCCGCGCCTTCAAGGGGCACGCGGCCGTGCCGATGTGCGGCCCCGCCGTGCGGGCGCGATCAGCCCCCATCCACCCGCACTGGCGGCAGCGACGGCCGTCGCGAGCCGGCGGCGCCCACCGCGAGCCCGCACACGCCGATGCGCAGTCGCGGCGGACGCGTCTGCGGCATGTTCCTGGTTGCCCGCGCCCCTGACGGGGCGCGCGAACCAGCGGCATGTGGGGTTCGTCGGCCAACTCCTGGGTGACGGGAGGGAGTTCGACCCGCCGCGCTAGGCGCTGTCGCCCGGCGCCTAGCGCGGCGGGTCCTGCGCCGCCGCCCCGTTCCCCACCGTCGTCCCGTTCCCCGCCAGCGTGCCGTTCCCCGGCGCCGGTCCCTTCCCCGCTCCCCCGCCGTTGTCCATCAGTGCCGCGCCCACCTCCTCGGCCTTCTGGCGGAGCCAGATGTGGGCGGCGTCCTGGGCGTGGACCGGGTGCCACCACATGGCCTGGCGTACGGGTACGGCTTCGAAGGGGCAGGGCAGGACGCGTACCGCGGCGGCGCCGACGGCTCGGCGGGCGAGGCGTTCCTGGATCAGCGCGACCCGGCGGGTGCCCTCGACCATGTGGGGCAGCAGTTGGAAGGTCTGCACGGAGACCTCCACCCGGGGGCTGATGCCGAGCATGCTGAGCTGGCGGGCGACCGGGGCGTCGTAGGGGCGCTGGTAGACGGCCCACGGCAGGGTGGCCAGCTGGTCGAGGGTGAGCGCGTGGCCGACCTCGGGGTGGTCGTCGGCGACGAGGCAGAGCCAGCGGTCCTCGTAGAGGTCGACGGCGGGGAAGCCGTCGATGACGCCGTGCGGCATCAGCAGTCCGTCGACGGTGCTCAGCATGGTGGCGGTGTTCTCCACGACGGACGGCGCCGGATGCTGGAAGTCGAACCGGATGCCGGGCGCCTCCCGGTGCACGGCGCGGGCGAGCGCGGCGCCGAACACGGCCGCGCCGTAGTCCGAGGCGAGCAGGGTGAACTCGCGGGTCTCGGCCGCCGGTTCGAAGTCGGCCTGGCTGGAGAAGACGCGCTCCAGCAGGTCGCAGGCGGTCGCGCTGCGCTCCCGCAGGGCGACGCCGAGCGGGGTCAGCTCATAGGCGTTGCCCGTGCGGGCGAGCAATTCGTCGTCGAAATGACGGCGCAGCCGGGCCAGCGCCGCGCTCATCGCGGGCTGGCTCAGTCCGACGCGCTCACCGGCCCGGGTGACGTTGCGCTCCTCCAGCAGGGCGCGCAGGGCGACGACCAGATTGAGGTCGAGTCGGGACAGGTTCACCGGGCCACCTACCTAGCGAGGGAGAACCATCCATGGAATGGATGTGCCGTATCCAGAGGATTGATTTCCTTGATTGGTCGATCGGGGTCACAGTAGACCCGCAACCCAGCGGGAGGAAATCTCATGGCAACGCTCGCGCAACCTGTCGGCCCCTTCGCGCTCGGCACGTTCTCCGCTCTCTCCGCTCCGGACGGGGCGCCCTTCCCCGGCCTCCTGGCCGACGGCCGGGTGCTCGACCTGAGCGGCGCCCTGGACTGGGCGCCGTCCGATGTGCGCGCCGTGATGGAGCGGTGGGAGGAGACCCTGCCCGTCCTGCACTCCCTCGCCGACGACGACACCCTCGACTGGCGGGCCCTGGAGGACCTGCGGGTGCATGCCCCGATCGAGCCCCGCCAGATCTTCCAGTCCGGCGCCAACTACCGGCAGCATGTGATCGACCTGGAGGTCGCCCACCGCCCCCGGACGACCCGAGGACCGTCGAGGAGGCCCGCGCGGAGATCGCCGCGGTCATGGACCGCCGGGCGGCCGAGGACCTGCCGTATGTGTTCATCGGTCTGCCGAGCACGATCACCGGCCCGTACGACGACGTCGTGCTGCCGTCCTGGGCGAAGCAGCCGGACTGGGAGCTGGAGCTGGCGGCGGTGATCGCCAGGCCCGCCCACCGGGTGTCGGTCGAGGAGGCCCTGGAGTACGTCGCCGGGTACACGATCGCCAACGACCTCACCGACCGGGCCACCGTGTTCCGGCGGGACATGAAGGCGATCGGCACGGACTGGCTGCGCTGCAAGAACGCCCCCGGCTTCACCCCGCTCGGCCCCTGGCTGGTCCCGGCCGGATCGATCGCGGACCCCGGTGATCTGCGGGTCACACTGAAGCTCAACGGCGAGACCATGCAGGACGAGTCCACCAAGGACATGCTGTTCGGGGTGGCCCGCCTGGTCTCGTACATCTCCCAGACCGCCCGACTCCTGCCCGGGGACCTGGTGTTGACGGGCAGCCCGGCCGGCAACGGCATCCACTGGGGGCGGCTGTTGCGCGACGGCGACGTCATGGAGGGGTCCATCACCGGTCTGGGCGTGCAGCGCACCCGCTGTGTCGAGGAGGGGACGGCGTGAGTCCGGACCGGCACGACCCCGAGGGCGCGATCACCGAGGCCGCCAAGGCGTACTCCAACTGGGGGCGCTGGGGCGAGGACGACGTGCTCGGCACCCTGAACTTCCTCGACGAGGCCAAGCGTCGCGAGGGCGCGGCCCTGGTCCGCCGGGGTGTCAGCTTCTCGCTCGCGCAGTCCTTCGACATGAACGGCCCGCAGAAGGGCTGGCGCCGGCGGACGAACCCCGTCCACACGATGCTGGACACGGGCACGGACGCCGCCCTCGGCAACCAGGGCTTCCCGCACGGCATCGGCGGCGCCGACGACGTGATCGCGATGCCGCTGCAGTGCTCGACCCAGTGGGACGGGCTCGGGCACATCTTCGACCACGGCAAGGCATGGAACGGCCGTGCCGCCGAGAAGGTCGTCACCTCCGACGGCGACCTCGTCACCGGCATCGAGCACATGGCCCCGTACGTCGCCGGACGCGGCGTCCTCCTCGACGTGGGCCGGGTCGTAGGCACCGATGGAGAGCTGCCCGACGGTTTCGCGATCACCGAGGAACAGCTGACCGCCACCGCCGAGGCCCATGGCGTACGTGTGGGCCGCGGCGACCTCGTCCTCGTCCGCACCGGGCAGCTCGCGCGGGCCCGACGGGAGGGCTGGGGCGACTACGCGGGCGGCCCGGCGCCGGGGCTGTCGTTCACCACGGCCGGCTGGCTGCACGGCACCGAGATCGCCGGGATCGCCACCGACACCTGGGGGTTCGAGGTACGGCCGAACGAGTTCGAAAACGCCTTCCAGCCGCTGCACCAGGTCGTCATCCCCAACATGGGCCTGCTGATCGGTGAGATGTGGGACCTCGACGCCCTCGCCGCGGACTGCGCGGACGACGGTGTGTACGAGTTCTGGCTGACCGCCGCTCCCCTGCCCATCACGGGCGCCGTCGGCTCCCCGGTCAACCCGATCGCCGTCAAGTAGCCCACCGAGCCCCCGGACGCGCCGGCCCTCCCCGGACAGCAGCGCCGCACCGGGCCCGCACCACCTCGGCCCACGCTCCCCGCCGAGCAAGCCGCACCCCCGTCCCCCTCCGGCCCGCATCCCCAGCAGGCCGCCCGCACCCCCGTCCCCACCCCCGCCCGCGTCCCCAGCGGGCGAGCCGTAGCCCCGCCGCTCAGAGCCGCGCGGCCCTACCTCGGGAGGTTCCCGACATGACCGAAAGACCCACCCTCCCCGAGCCTGCGGCCGGCGGCGGTACCCGCAGCGTCCTCGTCATCGGCGGGGGCGCCGCCGGCAACGCCGTCGCCGTCCTGCTCCGCCGCGCCGGCATCACCGTCGACCTGATCGAGGCCAGGCCCGACTGGAACGCCACCACCGGCTCCGGTATCACTCTCCAGGGCAACGCCCTGCGGGTGCTGCGCGAACTGGGCCTGTGGAAGCAGGTGGAGGCCTCCGGATTTCCCTTCGGCACGCTCGGCATCACCGCCCCCGACGGCACGGTGCTGCACATCGCCGAGGACATCAAGACCGGCGGCGAGGACCTGCCCGCCACCCTCGGTATGCGGCGCCCCCAGCTCCAGCAGATCCTGATCGACGCGGTTCGCGCCTCCGGCACCACCGTGCGCCTGGGCACCACCGCCGAGACCTTGCGGCAGGACGCCGACGGCGTCTCCGTGCGCTTCAGCGACGGCACCGAAGGACGCTACGACCTGGTCATCGCCGCCGACGGGCTCAACTCCGCCACCCGCGCCGCGATCGGCATCACCGACAAGCCGGAACCGACCGGCATGGGCATCTGGCGCATCGCCGCCCCGCGGCCCGAGAGCGTGACGCGTTCCGACCTCGCCTACGGCGGCCCGGCCTACATCGCGGGCTACACCCCGACCAGCGAGGACACCCTCTACGCGTTCGTCGTCGAAGGGTGCCGCGACCGCGCGTCCGTCGACCCGGCCGACCACGCCGACGAGATGCGCCGCCTGGCGCAGGCGTACGGCGGGGCCTGGCCGGAGATCACCAAGCACATCACCGACCCGAAGCAGGTCAACTACACCTGGTTCACCCGGATGCTGGTCGAGGGTTCCTGGCACCGCGGCCGGGTCGTCCTCGTCGGCGACGCCGCCCACTGCTGTCCGCCGACGATCGCGCAGGGCGCGGCCATGTCCCTCGAGGACGCCCTCGTGCTCGCCGAGCTGCTCACGAGCGGCCGGGACTGGGACGACGAGCTGTTCCAGAGCTACTACGACCGCCGTATCCCCCGGGTCCGGACCGTCGTCGAGGCGTCCGTGCAGATCGGGCAGTGGCAGCTGGACGGTGTGCGCGACGCCGATGTGCCCGGGCTGATCGGCCGCACGATGAACCTGCTGAAGGAGCTGCCGTGACGGCTGGAGGAGCTGCCGTGACGGTGCCCACCGTCGACGTGCACGCGCACGTCCTGCTGCCCCAGGTCGAGGAGGCCGTCGCCGGTCACCCCGGCCTCGCGAAGGCCCGCGACCTCGACGCCCGCCGCAACGGCCCGGCGGCCCTCGCCGTGAACGGCCCCATGGTGGGCGCCCGGGTGCCGAAGCTGACGGACGTCGCTCTGCGCCTGGCGGCCATGGACGCGGCCGGCGTGGACGCGCAGCTCGTGAGCCCCTCGCCGAACCACTACCACTACTGGGCCGACCCCCAACTGGCGGAGACCGTCTGCCGGTTGGCCAACGAGGGCACCGCCGCACACTGCGCCAAGGCCCCCGACCGGCTGCACGGCCTCGGCCTCGTCCCCCTCCAGCACCCCGACCTCGCCGTGGCCCTGCTCGACCACGCGCTGGACCAGGGTCTGCGGGGCGTGGAGATCTCCTCGCACGCCCCGGGGCCGGACGGAACACGGGAGGTGGAGCTCTCCGACCCGCGGCTCACCCCCTTCTGGGCACGCGCGGAGGAGACCGGCGCGCTGGTCTTCCTGCACCCGTTCGGCTGCACGCTCGACGAGCGCCTGGACCGGTGGTACCTGTCCAACACGGTCGGCCAGCCCACCGAGAACGCCGTCGCGCTCTCCCATCTGATCTTCTCCGGAGCGCTGGACCGGCACCCGGGACTGAAGCTGGTGGCCGCGCACGGGGGCGGCTACCTCCCCACCCACATCGGCCGCTCCGACCACGCCTGGCGGGCCCGCCCCGACGCCCGGGACTGCGCCCGCGAGCCGAGCGACTATCTGAAGCAGCTGTACTTCGACTCCCTCGTGCACGACCCGCACGTACTGCGGCAGTTGATCCGCGTCGCCGGCGCCGACCGTGTCCTGCTCGGCTCCGACTTCCCGTTCGACATGGGCACCGAGGACCCCCTCGACGCCCTGCGCGCCGCGCACCTGACCGAACACGACTTCCACGCGGTGCGGGGCGGCAACGCCGCCGCCCTGCTCAACCTCGCCTGAGGAGGCAACCCCCCATGAGCAACCGCCTGCTCACCCATCTGCGGCACGTCGACCTCGCCGTGCCCGACTACGACAAGCAGCTCGACTTCTACGCCGGTGTCTGGGGCCTGACCAAGGTCGCGGAGGACTCCGGTATCTCCTTCCTGGCCGCCGAGGGCTCCCCCGAGCGCTATGTGATCCGGCTCCGCAAGGCCGAGGAGAAGCGTCTCGACCTGGTCTCCTACGGCGCCGCGAGCGCGGCCGACGTGGACACGCTCGCCGAACAACTCCTCGCGGGAGGCGTCCAGTTGATCTCGCAGCCGGGCAAGATGGACACCCCCGGCGGTGGTTACGGCTTCCGGTTCTTCGACGTCGACGGCCGCACCATCGAGGTCCTGGCCGATGTGGAGGCGCGGCAGCACCGCCGTATCGAGGAGAAGGAGGCGATCCCGGTCCGGCTGTCGCACGTGGTGCTCAACTCCCCGGACCTGAACAAGACCCGTGAGTGGTACGAGCGCCACCTGGGTTTCCGTCTCTCCGACACCCTCAGCTCACCGCACATGGGCGAGGTCATGCACTTCATGCGGATCAGCAACCAGCACCACTCCATGGCCATCGCGCAGGGCCCCCACACCTCCCTGCACCATGTCTCCTTCGAGATGCGCGGCCTGGACGAGTACATGCGTGGCTCCGGCCGTGTGATGCGGGCCGGCTTCCGCAAGATCTGGGGACCGGGCCGCCGCATGGCGGGTGACAACACCTTCACCTACTTCCTCGACCCGCACGGCAACACCGTCGAGTACACGACGGAGCTGGAACTGCTCGACGAGGACTCCTGGCACCCGCACGTCTACGACTTCTCCCGGCCCGAGGTCACCGACCAGTGGGGCACGGCGAACCCGATGAACGAGCTGGTCGCCAAGGAGTCGTTCAACGACGTCGACCCCGGTGTGTTCGTGGCCCCGCCGGTCTGATCCCC
>NZ_AEJC01000539.1 GCF_000317595.1 Streptomyces ipomoeae 91-03
TACGCCTCCCATCCCCCACTCCCGCCCCACGACGATCCTCACTTTTCCGCCACCGGCAGCCCTCACGGTGATCCAACTCGCCGAAAAACCCCTGGGGTTGGGCCTCGGTCACGCACATAGTTGACCCATGGCTGAAAAGCAGACCCCCCGCACATCCGTCCTCCCCCTTGCCTCCACGCTCCTCGTCGGCACGGTCGCCCTCTACATGGCGCTCGTCGCGTTCAGCAACATCACCGACTTCGGGACGAACCAGCAGTTCGTACGTCATGTGCTCGCCATGGACACCACGTTCAAGGACGAGGACCTGATGTGGCGGGCCATCGAGTCGAAGGGCATCCAGGACGCGGTCTACGTCCTGATCATCATCTGGGAGACGATCGCGGCCCTGGTCCTCCTGGCCGCCACCTACTTCTGGGCCACCGCCCTCCGCCACCGCGCCTTCCACACCGCCCGCCGCTACAGCACCCTCGGCCTCCTCATGGTCCTGCTCCTCTTCGGCGCCGGCTTCATCGCCATCGGCGGCGAATGGTTCGTCATGTGGCAGTCGGGAGACTGGAACGGCCTGGACGCGGCCCTCCGCGTGTTCCTCCTGAGCGGCGTGGTGCTGCTGGTGACGCACCTGCCGGCGAACGAACGGCCGACCGACTAGCCGACGGCCTGTTGTGCGGTGCGTCAGTCCAGCACCGGCAGCAGCTCCGGCAGATGACCGTCCGAAACCGCCGCCGCCCGTTGCCGCTCCTCCGGAACCGGCCCGTACAACGTCGTACGAGGCCGGGCCGGGCGGCCGGCCGCCTCGGCGACGGCGATCAGGTCCTTGACCGACTTGTAGGAGCCGTAGGACGAGCCCGCCATCCGCGAGATCGTCTCCTCCATCAGGGTGCCGCCGAGGTCGTTCGCCCCGGAGCGGAGCATTTCCGCCGCGCCCTCCGTGCCGAGCTTCACCCAACTCGTCTGGATGTTGGGGATGTGGGGGTGGAGGAGAAGGCGGGCCATGGCCGTGACCGCGCGGTTGTCGCGCATGGTGGGGCCCGGTCGGGAGATGCCGGCCAGATACACGGGCGCGTTGGTGTGGATGAAGGGCAGGGTCACGAACTCCGTGAAACCGCCGGTCTGTCGCTGGATGCGGGACAGGGTCCGCAGATGGCCGAGCCAGTGCCTCGGCTGGTCCACGTGGCCGTACATCATCGTCGACGACGAACGGATGCCCAGCTCGTGGGCGGTTGTCACCA
Source organism: Streptomyces ipomoeae 91-03 (assembly GCF_000317595.1). GTDB lineage: Bacteria > Actinomycetota > Actinomycetes > Streptomycetales > Streptomycetaceae > Streptomyces > Streptomyces ipomoeae. The sequence goes on from NZ_AEJC01000539.1 coordinate 1,230, forward strand.
CCTCGATCCATGTCGCCGTCGGAAGCTTGCCCTTGGTGAGCACCCAGCGGACCTCGTCGTCGAGGATCTCGGCCGCCGTGCCGGGGATGGAGCCCAGCCCGGCCTCCTTCGCGGCCGTCAGCCACTCACGGATCGACATGCCGGTCCGCGTAGCGCCGTTCACGACCTCCATGGGCGAGAACGCGTGCACATGCATGCCCGGCACCCGCTCCTTCACCGCCCGCGCGATGTCGAAGTACGCCGTGCCCGGCAGGTCCGGGTGGATACCGCCCTGCATACAGACCTCGACGGCCCCGACGTCCCACGCCTGCTGCGCCCGGTCGGCGACCTGGTCCAGGGAGAGGGTGTACGCGTCCGCGTCCGTCCTCCGCTGCGCGAAGGCGCAGAAACGGCAGCCGGTGTAACAGACGTTGGTGAAGTTGATGTTCCGGGTGACGATGTACGTGACGTCGTCGCCGACCGCCGACCGGCGCACGTCGTCCGCGATGCGCGTCAGGGCGTCCAGCGCCGGGCCGTCGGCGTGCAGCAGGGCCAGCGCCTCGGTGTCGGTGAGGCGGGTCGGGTCGTCGGCCGCCGTGCGCAGCGCCTCCCGTACGTCCGTGTCGATGCGCTCGGGCGCCATTCCGGGGGCCGCCGCCTCCCGCAGGGCGCCCCAGTCGCCGTACACGTCGTCGAAGTCGTCGCGGCGGTCGGACGTACGCCCCTCGGTGTCGATCGAGGCGTGCAGATCGGTCCGCCCGGCGGCGACGAACACCTCCTCCGGCTCCTGCCACGGACGCCCCGTCACCACAGCGTCCGACACGGCCAGCCCCGTCTCCGGGTCGGCGAGCGCCCGTACGTGCGGGAGCAGCCGCGGATCCAGCCAGGGCTCGCCGCGCGTCACGAACTCCGGGTACACGCAGAGCCGTTCGCGCAGCTCGAACCCGGCGGCCCGGGACCGCTCGGCGAGCTCCTCGATCTGGGGCCAGGGCCGTTCCGGGTTGACGTGGTCGATCGTCAACGGTGACACCCCGCCCCAGTCGTCGACACCGGCCGCGATCAGCCGCTCGTACTCGCTGTCGACGAGGTTGGGCGGGGCCTGGAGGCAGGCGGACGGCCCCATGATGTGCCGGGCGACGGCCACGGCGGCGACCAACTCATCCAGCTCGGCGTCCGGCATACCGCGCATCGCCGTGTCCGGCTTGGCGCGGAAGTTCTGAATGATGAGTTCCTGTATCCCGTGGTACGCCCGGGAGACCTTCCGCAGCGCGAAAAGGGACTCCGCGCGCTCCTCGTAAGTCTCCCCGATACCGATGAGGATCCCGGACGTGAAGGGAACGGAGGAGCGACCGGCGTCCTCCAGGACACGCAGGCGTACGGCGGGCTCCTTGTCCGGGGAGCCGAAGTGGGGGCCGCCGGGCTCGGACCACAACCGTGTCGCGGTCGTCTCCAACATCATGCCCATGCTCGGCGCGACGGGCTTGAGCCGCTGGAAGTCCGTCCAGCTCATGACACCCGGGTTGAGGTGGGGCAGCAGCCCCGTCTCCTCCAGGATCCGAATGGAGATGGCCCGGACGTACGCGATCGTGTCGTCGTAACCATGCGCGTCAAGCCACTCCCGCGCCTCCGGCCAGCGGTCCTCCGGCTTGTCGCCGAGGGTGATGAGGGCTTCCTTGCACCCGAGGGCGGCGCCCTTGCGGGCCACGTCCAGCACCTCGTCCGGGGACATGAACATCCCGTGCCCGGCGCGGCGCAGCTTGCCCGGAACGGTGACGAAGGTGCAGTAGTGGCACTTGTCCCGGCAGAGCCGGGTGAGGGGGATGAAGACACTCTTCGAGTACGTGATGACACCGGGCCGCCCGGCCGCTTCGAGACCCGCGTCCCGCACCCGGGCGGCGGACGCGGTGAGGTCGTCCAGGTCCGCACCGCGCGCCTGCAGGAGCACGGCCGCTTCGGCGACATCCAGGGCGACACCGTCCCGGGCACGTTTCAGGGCGCGACGCATGGAGTTCGCGGTCGGGCCGGTTCCGGAGGTCGCGGAGGTCGTCATCCTTCGAGCATACGAGCGAGGCGATCAGCCGACCGAAACGAGGGCGGACCGACAGCCGGCGCCGGGGGCGGTTCGGGGTGGGTACGTGCCCCGGCGCCGGGGCAGGTCGGGGTGGGTACGTGACCCGGCGGCTGGGGCTGGGCGGGTGTCGGCTGCGCAACTCGGCGCAACGAGGCGCCGCCGCGCCCACCCTCCCCCATCGCCCCAGCGGCACGAT
>NZ_AEJC01000540.1 GCF_000317595.1 Streptomyces ipomoeae 91-03
CGAGGGCGGTTGCGCGCGCAGTCGCGCGGCGGCGGAACGGGCGAGGGAGGTGGCCGTCTCGCAGAGCTCGTCCGTGGGCCGTTGCCCGCCGACGCGAAGGCGCAGCATCTCCGCGAACGTCTCCGCGTTCTCGCCGCTGTACTCGCGGTACTGGACGTAGACCCGGCAGGCCTCGCCGTCGTCGTCCGGCACGGCGAGGCCGTCGTACCCACTGAGCCTCAGCGGGGTTCCCTCGGTCCCGGACTTCGGCTGATCGCGGAAGAAGTCCACCTCGGCCTCCAACTCGTCGACCGAGCCCGACCATTCGCAGCCCCAGTTCGCGACACCGACCTCCGGCTCGTCCACCTTGAGGCCGGGGACGGCGGAGAGCGCCTTGGCGTCGAGCAGCTCGCAGGCGTTCGCCCAGGCCAGCGACGCCTCCGGGTAGGCCTGGGAACGCCGGGGTACCGGGCCCTCGTTGAGGAGTTCGGCCGCGCTCCGGGCGGCCGTGTCGGCGACCGCGCACAGCGTCGCGCTGCCGCCGGCCACGGAGCCTTCGCCCATGTTGACGCGGACCCCGACGATCCCCTCGGCAGGGCCGTCGGGCGTCAGCAGCAGTGTGCACTCGTCGCTCTCCGCCGACTCCGTGATGTCGATCCTGCCGATGGTGCTGGTGGGCGTCGACGTCTCCGGCGCCGAGCCCGGGCGGAGCTGGAACGACACGTCGATCCGGGTCTTGCCGTCGGAGTGGACGAGGACGTCGCACTGGTCGAAGTTCCCGTAGTCCACGTCCACTTCGACCTTGCCGAACCGGCCGAGAGCGGTGGCGTCGGCGAGGGCGCACACATCGGCGGTGCGCGGATCGCCGATCAGCGACTGCGACGCGCCGCTCGGGGAGTCCGTGGCGTCCGTGGAATTCGAGGAGCTGTCCTGGAGGCTGCTCCGGCCGGAGTCGTCGGTGCGTCTGCCGTCGTCGCTGCCGTTGGGGATGAGGACCAGGCCCAGGGCCAGTACGGCGCTGAGGCCGAGGGCCGCGGCGAGCAGGGCCCGGCGCCGCCGGGGGCGCTTGTCGGACGGGCCGCCGGGGCCGTCCGTATCGGCTGACACGGGCGGCTGGGGCGGCTCGGCCGATCCGAGGGACGCCGGTTCGGCGGTGGGTTCGGCGACGGCCTCCAGGAGCCGCTTGACCTCGGCGGCGCCGGGGCGCTGTCCCGGACCGCGTCGCAGCATGGCGGTGAGCACCGGGTACAGCGGGCCCACGGCGTCGGCGTCCAGCTCGACGACGCCTTGCTCGGCCTTCCAGTACCGCAGGCGCTCGGTGTCCTCCCGGTCCCCGCCGTCTCCCCGGCCGTCGTCGTCGTCCTCGGGCCCGCCGCCACGCGGGGGCGAGCCGGTGACGAGTGCGTGGAGGGTGGTGCCGAGGCAGAACACGTCCGAGGCGGGCCGGGGGACATTGCCCCTGGCCAGTTCGGGGGCGGCGTAGTCCGGGGTGAAGCTGAACGGGCCGTTGGCGGTGATGGTCTCCGTGCCGCCGACCCGGTACGCGGCGCCGAAGTCCAGTAACTTCGCCGTGCCCCGCCGGGTGAGGCCGATGTTGGCGGGCTTGATGTCGCAGTGCACGATGCCCGCCTCGTGCAGGGCCACGAGCGCGTCGGCGATCTGGGCACCGATACGGGCCGCCTCCACGGGAGACATCGGCGGCTGCCCGTCCAGGTCGCCGCCGCGCACGTACTCGGTGATGAACCAGTACGTCTCCGGCTCGCTCTCCTGCCCGTCCCCGTCCCGGTGCTCGTCGCCTTCCCGGGGGACCTGAGGCCCGGTGGGAGCTTGAGGCACGGTCACGACGTCGAACAGGGTCACGACATGCGGGTGGTCGCGGAACTTGGCCATGGCACGCGGCTCGCCCAGCAGCCGCTGTACGGCGGTCTCACGGTCGCCCGCGATCCGCTCCGGCTTCAGCGCGACGTCCTGCCCGACCACCGTGTCGTGGGCCAGCCACACATCGCCGCCGCGCCCCGCGCCGATGACCTCCTTGAGGACGAAGCGGCCGGCGAACTCCTGCCCGGAACGCACAGTTCCCCCTTTATCCGGTCCACGACACGCGCACCGCCGTGGCTACGCGTATGCACCGAAGTTACTCCCTGTGGCGATCAGTTCGCAGTGTCTACCCGGAGCCTGCATCAGACGTCCCCATGCGTAGAGGTTGTGGGACCGGTGATGCCCTTCAGGAGCCCGTGCCCGCCGCCAGGCGCGCCGTGGTCGCCATGAGCGAGACGGTGAACGGGTGTCGTGGCGCCGTGAGGATCTGCCGCGCGTCACCTTGTTCGACGAGTTCCCCGGCGTCCAGGACGGCGATGCGATCGGCGACGGCGGCGGTGTCCAGGTCGTGGGTGATCAGGACGAGGGACAACTCGCCGGATACGCCGGTGTCGGCATGGGCGTCGGTGTCGCCGCCGTCGCGCAGCAGCCCCGTGAGGATGTCGAGGATGCCCCGGCGGGTGACCATGTCGAGCCCGGAGGTGATCTCGTCGCAGATCAGCACCCGGGGGCGGGCGAGCAGGGCGCGGGCCAGGGCCGAGCGCTGGAGTTCGCCGCCGGAGAGCTGCCCGGGGCGGCGGTGGACCAGTTCCGCCGGCAGGCCGAGACGGGCCAGGGTGCTCCGAGCCTCGGTCTCGGCGGCGCGGTCGTCGACGCCGCGCAGCCGGACCGCCGTACGGGCGACCTGGTGCAGGACCGGGCGGTGCTCGTCGAAGGAGGCGCGGGCGTCCTGGAAGACGTACTGCACGGCCGCCAACTGCCCCCGGCCGCGGTCCCGCAGACTGCGCGGAAGGGGAGTGCCGTCGAGGAGTATCTCGCCGTCGAGGTCACGGTGGAGTCCGGCCAGACAGCGGGCGAGGGTGGTCTTGCCGCTGCCCGAACGGCCGACGACGGCCAGGCACTCCCCGGCCCGCAGGGCGAGTTCGGGGGCGCGCACGGCGACGGTCGTACCGCGATCGCCGTCGCGATGACGGGCGATCAGGCCGCGTACGCGCAGCACGGGCTCCACGGTCGCCGGGCCGCACCGCTCGCCGGAGGCCCCTTCTCTCTCCGTCTCCGTGAACGACGGCTGGGCGTCGAGGAGTCGGCGGGTCCACTCGTGCCGGGGCGCGAGCCAGAGAGGCTGTGCCGGGCCCGACTCCACGACCTGCCCCGCCCGCATGACATGGACCTCGTCGGCGAGCGCGCGTACGACGTCGAGGTCGTGACTGAGCAGGACGACCGCGATACCCCGGGCCGCGACCGCCGCCAACTGGTCGACGACGAGGCTCTTGGTCAGGGCGTCCTGTCCGGTCGTCGGCTCGTCGGCGACGACGACCCGGGCGCCGAGCAGAAGGGCCTGCGCGAGGACGACGCGTTGCTGCTGCCCGCCCGAGAGCTGATGCGGGTAGCGCCGCAAAAGACCTTCGCCGTCCGGCAGTTGGGCATCGGCCAGGGCGCGCAGGACGCGCTCGCGGGCGGCCGTACGGCGCTGGGCCCGAGGCAGGTGACGTACCTGAGCGCGGGCGATGTCGGTCAGCAGCGCGGCGATACGACGGGCCGGGTTGAGCACGGCCGCCGGATGCTGCGGCACATGGCCGACCGGGCCGTCGCCCGTCACGCGGACCTCGCCGGTGACCCGCGCGCCCGTCGGGAACTCGCCGAGCAGGGCCAGCCCGGTGGTGGTCTTGCCGCTGCCCGAGGCACCCACCAGCGCGATGACCCTGCCGGGCAGGGCCCTTAGGCTCACCCCGTCGACGATCGCCCGACCCCCGACCTCGACGCGCAGATCCGTGATCTCGGCCAGGGGTTCTTCGGCGGTCCGGCCGTCGCCGTCGCCGTCGTCGTATCGCTTCACACGCGTCGTTCCTTCCGTACCCGGCGCCCGCCACGGCCGCCGGGTCTGTCGCTCCCGCCACGCCCGCCCGGCTTCTCCAGCGCGGCGTCGAAGAGGAGGTTGGTGCCGGTGGTGAGGGCCACGATCAGCAGCGCGGGGACGACCACGGCCCAGGGCTGTACGAACAGGCCCGTACGGTTGCGGTCGACCATCACCGCCCAGTCGGCGGCGTCCGGCGCCACCCCGACGCCGAGGAACGCGGCCGTGGCGACCAGGTACAGCACACCGGTCAGCCGGGTCCCGGCGTCGGCGCCCAGCGTCCGCAGGATGCTGCGCCCGACATAGCCGACGGCCGTGCGCCACCAGCTCTCGCCCTGGAGCCGCAGCGCCTCGACCACGGGCCGGGCGGCGGCCTCCGTGGCGGCGGCGCGTACGAGTCGGGCCGCGTCCGGCACATTGACCAGCGCCACGAGCAGGGCGAGACCGACGGCTCCGGGGGAGAACACCGAGGCGACCAGCAGGATCAGCAGCAGCGACGGCACGGCGATCAGGACGTCCAGGGGCCGCATCAGCAGCTCCTCCAGCCACCGCCGATGGGTCAGGGCCGCGACCAGACCGATCGGGAGCGCGACCAGATAGGCCAGAACACCGGCCCCGAGCGCCGTCAGCACGACCGGACGACCCCCGTGCAGCACCTGCTGCCACACGTCCCGGCCCACGAAGTCCGTGCCGAGCCAGTGCCCGTCGCCGAGCATGAAGGACGCGGACCGTGGGCCCGGTTCCCCCGCGAACACCGGTCCCAGCAGGGCGAGGAGGAGGGGGACGGCGATGACGGCGACGCCGAGCGCGAAACGGCCCGTACGCCGCGCGGCCCCGACGTCGGTTCCGCTGGTCGTGTCGGTCGCGGTGGCTGTCCCCGACGTCATGCCGCCACCCCCGCCCGAGGCGCGAACCGCCGGGCGACCACGTCGGCGCCCAGGTTGAGGACGACGGTGAGCACGCCGAACACCACGGCCAGGCCCTGCACGACGGGCACATCGCGTTCGGCGACGGCGTTGAGGAGGACGGTGCCGAGTCCGGGGATCACGTAGAGGGCCTCCACGACGATGACACCGCACAGCAACCAGTCGATGGTGCGGGCCAGTTGCTGGGCGGCGGGCGCGAGGGCGTTGGGGAGGGCGTGGGCGTAGCGGACACGGGCGCCCGGAACGCCGTACCGGCGCGCGTGGGCGACGTACGGCGAGGCGAGCGCGTCGATCATGCCGGCGCGCACCAGGCGGACCAGGGAGCAGACCGGCCGGGAGAGCAGGACGAGCACGGGCAGGACCAGTGCGGCCGGGTGGGCGAGCAGATCGGTGCCGTAGCCGACGGCGGTCGGCGGCAGCCAGCCCAGCTTCAGCGCGAACACGGTCACCAGCAGCACCCCGAGCGCGAACTCGGGGACCGCGTACACGGCGAGCGTCAGGGAGCTGACCACCCGGTCGACGAGTCCGCCCTCGTGGCGCGCGGCCAGCACACCCAGCCCGAAGCCGATCGGCACGAGCAGCGCCACGGTGAGGGCGGCCAGCAGCAGGGTCGGTCCGAAGCCGTCGGCGATGTACTGGGCGACGGGTCGGCCGGAGGCCAGGGAGGTGCCGAAGTCGCCGTGCAGCAGACCCACCGCCCAGTCGGCCAGCCGTTCGTGCACGGGCCGGTCCAGACGCATCGCCTCGCGGATGGCGGCGATACGGGCCGGATCGGGCTGGTCCCCGGCCAGGGCGACCGCGGCGTCGCCCGGCAGCGCCTCGGTGAGCGCGAAGACCAGCAGCACCACGGCCACGGTCTGCGCGACACCGAGGAGCAGCCGCCGGGCGACGAAGGAGCGCAGGCCGCCTCCGCTCACGCGAGCCACACCTTGTCGAAGCGTGCCCAGTCGAGTGTGTTGGCGGGGGCCTTGGTCTCGACGCCCTTCACATTGCGGGCCGTTCCGAGGATCCAGTCGGCGAACCCCCAGATCAGGAAGCCGCCCTCGGCGTACAGCCGGCGCTGCATCCGCTGGTACACGGCGGCCCGCTCGGTCTTGTCGCGGGTGGACTGCGCCTGGTGGTACAGCGCGTCGAAGTCCTTGTGGTGCCACTTGGTGGCGTTGGTGGTGGAGTCGGTGAGCAGCCGCTGGGAGATGTGCGCCTCGATGGGCATGGCGCCGGAGCGGTAGCAGGCGAGGGTGCCGGAGTCGAGGATGTCGGCCCAGTACGAGTCCTTGCTGCCCATCCTCACATCGATCGTGACGCCCGCCTTGGCCGCCTGGTCGCGGAAGATGCCGGCCGCCTCGGTGAACCCGGCGGCCACGGCCGAGGTGTCCAGCGTGACCTTCAGCTTCTCGGCACCGGCCTGCTTCAGCAGGGCCCGGGCCCGGTCCAGATCCTGCTCGCGCTGCGGGAGATCGGCGGCGTAGTACTCGTACCCCTTCCCGAACAGGTCGTTGCCGACCACGCCCGCCCCGGACAGCGCCCCGTCGATGAGTTCCTGCCGGTCGGCGATGAGGAAGAACGCCTCACGCACCCGCTTGTCGTCGAAGGGCGCCCGGTCGGTCTTCATGCAGAACCCCTGCATGGCGCTGCCCTGCAACCGGACGATCTCGATCTGCCCCTTGCCCTCATGGGCGCGCGCGGTGGTGGGGTTCAGCTCGTGGGCGTACTCGACCTGGCCGCCGAGGAGCGCGTTGACGCGGGCCGACTCCTCGTTGGCGACGACGAATTCCAGCTCGTCGAGGTACGGGGCGCCCTCCCAGTAGTCGTCGTAGCGGCGGAAGACGGCCGAGCGGCCGGGGGCGAAGGACACGAAGCGGAAGGGGCCGGAGCCGATCGGCTTCTTGTCGAAGTCGGCGGCGTCGTCCCCCGCGTTCTCCGGCACGATGTACGCCCCGAACGCGGCCAGGACGTTGGGGAACTCGGCGGTCGGCCGCTTGAGCACGAACTCGATGCTCCGCTCGCCGGTCGCCCGGCTCGCGTCGAGGTCGATGGGCTCCAGCGACGCCTTGGCGCGGAACGCCTTCTCGGGGTCGGCGATACGGCGGTAGCTGTAGAGCACGTCCTTCGCCGTGACCGCCTTGCCGTCGTGGAACGTGGCCTCGCGCAGCGTGACCTGCCAGCGGTCCAGGCCCTTGTTCGACTCCCACTTCGCCGCGAGACGCGGCTCGGCGGACAGATCGGGGCCGTAGTCGGCGAGCTTGTCGTAGAGCGCCTTGGCGCGGGCGACGTCGGCGAACAGGTTGGCCAGATGCGGGTCCAGCGTCTCGCTGGCACCGCCACCGGCGAACGCGGCGCGCAGCCGTCCGCCGCGCTTGGGCGCACCGCCTTCGCCACCGTCGGTCTCGGCGTCCTGCCCGTCCCCGCCGCACCCGGTCAGGGCGAGCGCGCCGAGCGTGGCGGCGCCCGTGGCGGCGAGGAAACCGCGGCGGCGCAGGCCGGGGAAACGTTCGTCGTGCATGAAGGTTCCTTGGGGTGTGATGTGGATGAGAGATCAGTGGGGGGAGGAATCAGCGAGCCGTGGCGAGGCGCGCGACGACATGCAGCCGGTCCGCGTCCGTCGTACCGCCGGGCAACTGCCCTTCCTCCCAGGGAGGTTCGGTACGCGGTCCAGGCCCGTCATGGAGTTCCAGGACCTCGAAGCCGTGCGCGGCCAGGACATGGCGCACCTCCTGCGGGAACAACAGCCGCCAGGCGGAGTGCTGTTCGACGGGCGGTACTCCGTCGTCCGCGGTCCAGACGCGGTGACGGCGCAGGAGTTGGGCCGTGCGATCGACGGTCAGGGTCGTGGTGGACCGGTAGGCGGTGCCCTGCCAGATGAAGGCGTTGACGGTCGGGGTGTCGAGCAGGTCGGTGCGGCCCAGGAAGTAGGCGCCGTTGCGCATCTCGGCGACCAGCAGTCCGCCGGGGGCGAGCGCGTGGCGGCAGGAGGTGAGGAAGCCGTCGAGCTGGTCGTTGGTGTGGCAGTACAGCAGGGAGCTGTCCAGGCAGACGACCGCGTCGAAGGCGGCCCGGCCCAGGTCGAAGCCGTGCAGGTCGGCCCGCACGTACTCCGGCCCCGGGTACCGGGCACGGGCGTGCGCGAGCATCGCCTCGGAGAGGTCGGCGCCGGTCACCGTACGGCCGACGCCGTGCAGGTGGGCGGCGTCGCGGCCGGTGCCGCAGCCCATGTCGAGGACGCGTGGCCCGGCCTCGTGGCGGCGCAGACAGTCCTCGGCCCAGCGTCCGGCGAGCCGGTCGGCGTCGGGGAAGCGGGCCTCGTACAGCTCGGGGTTGTCGGTGAGGAGATTGCCGTTCGCCAGTCCGGTTCCGTCGCCGTCAGGCCGCACGGCCGCTGCCGGGCGCGGGACTCGCTCGGTCACGCGGTGCTCCTCTCACCGGTCGCGGCGGGGGAGAGCGGCGCCGGATCGGCGGGCAGCTCCCCGCGCCGGTGCAGCCAGGCGACCCCGCCCGCCGAGACCAGGCCGAACAGGGCGCAGCACACCCAGGGCAGCCAGGCGTGCCCGCCGCCCTCCCCGGTGTCCATGGCCCACCCGACGACGGTGTTGCCGACCGCCGCGGCGACGCCCGAGACGACGTAGAAGATCCCGAAGTATGTGCCGGTCAGCTCCGGGCGCCCGAAGCGGGGGATCAGCTCCATCACGAACGGCGAGGCGATCATGAGCCCGAGATAGAGGAGCAGGGCGCCCAGCAGAACCGGTACGGCGTCGAGCCACCCACCGGACCCGGCTCCCGCCATCAGGGCCGGCGGCAGGAACGCCAGCCCCGTCACGGCGAGCCCGACGGCGATCCAACGCGCCCTGCTGCCCTGGGCCTTGAGCGCGGTCGTGATCCGCAGCTGCAGCGCGAGGTTGGCGAGGGTGCCGACGAGGAAGACGAGACCGGCCGCGCCGTCCCAGCCGGTGGCCTGCCGAGCCCCGGCGGGCAGCAGCAGATACAGCTGGTTCTCCAGGGTGAACATGCCGACCATGGCGAGCGCGAAGGCCAGGAAGGCACGGTTGCCGAGCACCTCACGCCAGTCACCGAGGACCCCGCTCCCGCTCGGCTCCACCTGCCGCGCGGGCAGCACGAGGGCCTGGGCCACGGTGAGGACCGCGAAGATCCCGGCGGCGGTCAGCGCGGACGTACGGAAGTCCACGAGCAGCAGCACGCTGCCCAGCAACGGGCCGATCAGGGCACCCGTCGTGGCGAACACATTGAACAGCGCGAACGCCTCCGCCTTGCGCTCCCCGGCCTCCTGCGAGAGATAAGCCCGTACGGCCGGGTTGAACAGCGCGCCCGCGAGCCCGCTCAGCACGGACGCGGCCAGCAGCACCGCCGGCCCGTCGCCCAGCGCGAACAGCCCGAACCCGACGGTCCGCAGCGCACACCCGGCGATGATCACGCCCCGCGCCCCGAGCCGGTCGGAGGCCGATCCGCCGATGATGAACAGGCCCTGCTGGCTGAGGTTCCGGACCCCGAGCACGACGCCGACGACGGCCGCCGACATGCCCAGGTTCTCGGTGAGGTGCGTGGCCAGGTAGGGGATCAGGAGGTAGAAGCCGATGTTGACGCCGAGCTGGTTGACCAGCAGGAGGCGTACGGCGAAGGGGAAGCGGCGTATCTCATGCAACGTCTTCACCGCGCGCCTCCTCCCTCGGCCGGACTCCCAGTCCCGGCAGGTCGGTCGTCCGTACGAATCCGTCGTCGCCCCCGATGCCGGTCCACGGGTCGTGGGCGAGGAGGAGGTGCCCGTCGAGGTCGACCCAGCGGGCGCGGTCGGCGAGGTGGACGGCGGGGGCGAGACCGAGACTGCTCGCGGTGAGGCAGCCGAGCATCAGCTCCGTGCCGCTGCCCTCGATCGACTCGGCGATACGCAGGGCCGCGTGGACGCCGCCGCACTTGGCGAGCTTGACGTTGACGCCGTGCACGCGTCCCGCGAGCCGTCGTACGTCCTCCGGGCTCACGGCGTCCTCGTCGGCGATGACCGGCAGCGGTGAACGCTCGGCGAGGGCGGCCAGCGCCTCCGGATCGCCGGGTGCGAGGGGCTGTTCGACGGCCTCCACGCCCAGCTGGGCGAAGCGCGGCAGCAGGGCGTCCGCCTGTGCCGCCGTCCAGGCGCCGTTGGGGTCGAGGAGCAGCCGGACCCGGGGCGCGGCGTCGCGGACGACCCGTACGCGTTCGACGTCGTCCTCCGGGTCGGGCGCCCCGGCCTTGACCTTGACCACCTCGAAGCCGCTCGCGGCGAGACGGCGGGCCTCGGCCGCGGCACGGCTCGGCGCGGTGATGCCGATGGTCCGGGCGGTGGCGGCGACGGGAGCGGACGGCGCGCCCAGCAGCCGGTGGACGGGGCTGCCCGCCCGCTTGCCGACGAGATCGAGGAGCGCGGAGTCGACGGCGGCGGTGACGGCCGGCGGAGTCTCCGGAGCACCGGCCGACTCGCCGTCCCGCAGGGCCGCCAGCGCGCTCTCCGGATCACGGAAGCGTACGAGGTCGGCGGCGACGGCCGTGAATCGCCGCCCCAGGGTGTCGGCGTCGAGGCCGTAGTACACGCTGGTGACGGCCTCACCATGGCCGTGCACCCCGTCGTGTTCGACGGTCAGCCACACCGCCTCGCGGGCGGACATGGTGGAGCGGGAGATGCGCAACGGCTCGGCCAGTTCGAGGCGTACGGTGCGCTGGATGACCTTCACAGTCTCTCTTCCGAGGCGGGCGGAACGGCGGGGACGCCGAGTGGGGCGGTGGTGGAGGGGGCGGCGGGAGTGCCTGGCGGGGTGGTGGCGAACGGGCCGGCGGGAGTGCCCGGCGGGGTGGTGGCGAACGGGCCGGCGGGGACCGCGAGGGGGTCGCTGACCCTGCCGCACCGGACCCAGCCGACGGCCTCGGCGGCGCCGGGGTGGGGGATCTCGACCGGGCGCGCGGCGGCGGTGGCCGGGTCGAGGCCGTGCGCGGTGGTGAAGTCGTCGTCGTAGACGCTGCCGAGGTAGCGGTGCGGGCCGTCCGGGAAGACGGTGGCGACGACGGCGCCCGGGTGGACGCGGGCCGCCCAGGCGGCGACGAGGGCGACCGCACCGGTGCTCCAGCCGCCGCTGACGAAGCTGCCGCGGGCGAGCCGCCGACAGCTGTCCACGGCCTCGGCGGGCCCGACCCAGTGCACCTCGTCGAAGGCGTCGTAGGCGACGTTGCGCGGATGGATGCTGCTGCCCAGGCCGCGCATCAGCCTCGGCCGGGCCGGCTGGCCGAAGATCGTGGAGCCGACGGAGTCGACGCCGATCAGCCGCAGCCCCGGCCAGTGCCGCCGCAGCGGGCCGACGATGCCCGCGCTGTGGCCGCCGGTGCCGACGCTGCACACCAGGATGTCCAAGTGGTCGAGCTGGGCGGCGAGTTCGGCGGCCAGTGAGGCGTAACCGGCGGTGTTGTCCGGGTTGTTGTACTGGTCGGGCCAGTACGCGTCCGGCAGCACGGCCAGCAGCTCCCGCAGCCGGGCGAGGCGCGCCGCCTGCCAGCCGCCCCGGGTCGCCGGACGGTCCACCAGCTCCAGCCGTACGCCGTGGGAGCGCAGCAACTGCCGCATGGACGGCTCCAGTTCGCTGTCGCCGACCAGCACGATCGGGTGCCCGAGCGCCTGCCCCGCGAAGGCCAGACCGACGCCGAGCGTCCCGGACGTCGACTCCACCACCGGGGCACCGGGCCGCAGTTCACCCCGTTCGCGGGCGCCCATCAGCATCGACACGGCGGCCCGCGCCTTCATCCCACCCGCCGCGAGCCCTTCGAGCTTGGCCCAGAAACCGGGCTGGGGACCGGGCAGATCGGCGGTGATACGCGCCAGCGGCGTACGCCCGAGCAGGGACAGCAGCTCGGGACGGGCGACAGCGCGGAGGGCGGTCGACGGGCTCACCGGCCGCCTCCCGAATCCGGGCCGCCGAGGCTGGAACGGGGACCCGCGCTGTCCCGGCCGAAGGCGTGACCGGAGTCGTCCGGCCCGTAGCCGCGCCCCGAGCCGTCCGTCGCGTAGCGGTGCAGGGTGCCCGGCCCCGCGTCGAGCCAGAAGAAGGGGTACGGCTCCGCGCACACCGCGCTCACCCCGTGGCCGAGGAAGCGGGGCAGTACGGCGCTGCCGGTCTGGGCGAACATCACGAGCTGCTTGCCGTGCCGCAGCGCATGCCGCCGCAAGGGTTCGAAGGTGCCGTTGCCCAGGGTCATCCCGGAGACGAGCAGCGCGTCGCACCGGTCGAGCGCGCCGAGCGCGTCGGTGACGATCTCCTCGCCCCACTCGGTGACCCCGCCCTTGAGATCACACGGCACATGGCCGAGCCCGCGCGAACGCAGCTCCTCCAGAAGGGAGTTGACGACCCCGACCACGAGCACCGTGGCCCCCGGCGGCAGATCGAGCAGCTCGACGACGGCCCGCGCCCGCGCCCGGGACTTCTCCAGCGATGTCCCGGCGGACAGGGGGAAGGGGAGCGCCCCGTTCTCCGGGGTGTGCGGGCCGACGTGCATGAGATAGGCGTCCAGCGCGGCCACCCGCACCGGCAGAAGCGGATGGTCCAGCAGCCGGGCCACGTCGGCACCCACACAGTCGTCGATCGCGGCGTCGGGCAACGTCCCCGGCTCGACCGCGCAGGAGCCGACGGCACCGGCGAGCCGCAGGCTGAGCACCTCGTTGCGGTACCCGGTGCCGCGCCCGTCGTGCCGTACGGCCTGGCGCGTGGCGAAGGCCACCGCGATCCGCAGCGTCCGCGGATCCGGACCGAGCTCACCGCCCCGGACCCGCTCCACCAGCTCCTCGTACGTGGCCGCGCGGGCCACCGGCGCGACGGCGGTCACCGGATCACCAGCCCGGAGCGCAACTCGCCGAGCAGCGCCTCGACGCGCTCGCGCGCCCCCAGCCCCTCGGCGTCGCCGACCATGACATGCCCGAGGTACTCGTTGTTGCTGCCCGCCGCCCTGACCTGTGTGCCCGGCTCGGCCAGCTGCGCCTCCAGCACGCCCTGCGCGTCCTTGAGCCGACCGCCGTCCAGCGCGTCGAGTGTGCCCGACGTCTGCGGTACGAGGAAGCCGACGGCCGCGCTGCGCAGCCCGGTCTCCCGGCGCCGCAGATCGGGTTCGCGGCCGAGTGCGACATCGACGGCGGCAGCGGCCAGGTCGATGCCGGTGACATGGCGGATCAGCTCGGTGATGCGGTTCCCGGCGGGCCGGGGGTTGACCTCGACGACGCGCGGCCCGGCCGGCGTCAGCTTGATCTCGGTGTGCGCGACGACGCCGTCCGTCAGCCCGAGCGCCTTCAGCGCGCCCGACGCGGTGTGCTCGGCGGCCTCCGCGTCGGCCGCCGACAGCGCGGCGGGGAACATATGGCCGGTCTCGATGAACGCCGGCGCCCCGCCGATGCTCTTGTCGGTGACCCCGACGACATGGACCGCGCCCGCGTACGACACGGTCTCGACGCTCACCTCTGGGCCGGTCAGCAACTCTTCGAGCAACACGGCGGGCGTACGCCGCTGTCCCCGCGCGTTGAGCGGGAAGTCGGCCAATGCCCGTACGGCCGCCGCGAGTTCGGCCTCGTCGTCCACGCGCCGTACGTACATGCCCGCGCACAGGTCGACGGGCTTCACGACCAGCGGGTAGCCGATCTCCCGCGCCGCCCGGGCCAGCTCGGCCCACTCCTGGTGGACGGCGAAGCGCGGTCCGGGCACCCCGGCGTCGGCGAGGACCCGGCGGGTGGCGTCCTTCCGGCAGGCGTCGCCGACCGCCGTCGGCCCCGGGCCGGGCAGTCCCAGGTGTCCGGCGATCCACGCCACCGTCGGCAGGTAGTAGTCGCAGGACGAGATCACCCCGTCGAAGCCGAACACGGCGTGCAGCCGCGCGACCTCCGGCAGCAGGGCCTCGATGTCGTTGGTGTCGCCGTGACGACGTTCCGGGCGCCGAGCAGCGGATGCGCCGTGCCCTCGGGGGCCGAGCGCAGGTAGTGGTGCAGGTCGCGGGTGAGGAAGGTGAACTCGTGTCCGCCCTCCCGAATCGCCCGTGGCAGCAGCCTGCTCATCGATCCGACCCAGCTCTCGACCACCAACAGATGAGCCACAGCTCCCCTTTTCGTGCGGTGCGGTACAGCGTCAGGGCAGCCCGACGAAGCCCCCTGAGGGGGGCGACCGGCTTGCCATGCGCACCTTATCGATAATCATTTTCATTGTCAGGTGGGTGGGGTGAACGTAAGGGAACAGGTTGGGTGGGCGAGGGCAAGGGAAGGAGGGCTCAGCCGATGTCCACCACT
Organism: Streptomyces ipomoeae 91-03; assembly: GCF_000317595.1. Lineage (GTDB taxonomy): Bacteria > Actinomycetota > Actinomycetes > Streptomycetales > Streptomycetaceae > Streptomyces > Streptomyces ipomoeae. The sequence goes on from NZ_AEJC01000540.1 coordinate 14,087, forward strand.
CGTGCCCATGCGGGCGGGGAGTCCGGTACGTAGTCGGGGTCGTCCTCGTCCCACGAGTCGTTCGAGTACGGCCGGGAGAACAGGCCCACCACCGTCCGGCACGGCGGTCGTGAGGAAGGCCAAGGGGTCTGCCCGTCGGTGAGGACCACGATGACGTCGGGCCGGGAACGCAGCGCCGTGGCGAACCCCGTACGCAGATCCGTACCCCCGCCGCCGACGAGCGGGATTCCCTCGCCCCGGCACAGCGGATGCGCGATGCGGGCCGCCGCGTCACACGGCACCACGGTCACCAGATCGCGCCGCCCGCCCACCGCACGGGAGATCGCGGCGACCTCCAGGAGCGCGCTGCCCAACTCCGCGTCGCTCACCGACCCCGAGGTGTCGATGACCACGGAGACCCGGGGCGGTCTGCGCCGCAGACTCGGCAACACGGCTCCGGGTACCCCCGCCGAGCGCCGCGACGGCCGCCCGTACGTGTAGTCCTCGCCCGCCCCGGACGCCGCCGACCGGACCGCGGCGCCCAGCAACTCCCGCCACGGCTGCGGCGGATGGAACGCCTCCTCCGCCCACCGCTTCCACCCCTCCGGAGCATCCCCAGGGCGGGCCTTGATGCCGCGCGCCACCCGGAACCGCACGGCGTCCTGTTCCTGTTCGCTCAGCCCGTGCGCGCCGTCCGGCCC
>NZ_AEJC01000541.1 GCF_000317595.1 Streptomyces ipomoeae 91-03
CGGACCTGCGGCACCAGAGGGCGCCACAGGAAGACGGGGAAGCCGAAGACTCCGCTGCCCAAGCCGTCCCGAGTACGAGCGATGCTGCGCTTCCCGAACGCCGCCCTCGCCGCCGCGCCTACCAGCCCACGCATCGCGAAGACGTGATCGCCGTCCGCTTCACCGCTGATGAGAAAGCCGAGATCATCGCCGCCGCCGCCCGCAACCGCGTCTACCCTTCCGGCTACCTCGCCGCCGCCGGACTCTCGGCCGCCCGCGGTTCCACCACCCCGCTCGACTCCAACGATCAGCTCGACGCCGCCATCGACGAACTGGCCGCCCTGCGCGCCCAGATATCCCGCGTCGGCAACAACATCAACCAGATCGCCTACATCTACAACGCCGGCGGCCAGCCCCGCCCCGGCCACCTCGACCATGCCCTCAAGACCCTTCTCCACACCCTCGCCCAAGTCGACGCTGTCGCCCACGCCCTCGTACGAAAGCGCACGTAGATGGTCCCCGACATCAGCCGAGGCTCACGCACGTACGGGCTGTTGGCCTACCTCTACGGGCCCGGCAAACGCGACGAACACATCGACCCGCACCAGGTCGCCTCCTTCGACGGCTTCGCCCCCGACCCCGGCCGCGACCCCGACGCCACCCTCACCGATCTGACCCACGTCCTGGATCTGCGCGTCAATCAACTCGGCGACCGCGCCCCCAAGAACCACGTGTGGCACTGCTCGGTACGAACCGCTCCCGGCGACCGGTACCTGTCCGACACCGAGTGGGGCGAGGTCGCCCGCCGGGTCGTCCACGCCACCGGCATCGCGGAAAAGGGAGATCCGGACGGATGCCGGTGGGTGGCCGTACGCCACGCCGACGACCACATCCATATCCTCGCCACCATCGTGCGCGGCGACCTGCGCCAGCCCCGCAACTCCTTCGACCAAAAGCGCTCCCAGGCCGAATGCCGCCGCATCGAGAAGGAATTCGGGCTGCGTGAGCTCAACGCCGGAGACGGCACCGCAGCCCAGAACCCGACCAGCGCCGAGCGTTTCAAGGCCGAGCGCACCGGCCACGACCGCACCCCGCGCGAGATCCTGCGCGAAGCCGTCCGCCAGGCGGTCGCTGGAGCCGCCGACCAGGCCGAGTTCTTCACCCGCCTGACCGAAGCTGGACTGCGCGTCAACAAGCGCCTGGCCCCGTCCGGCGACACCCTCGGATACTCCGTCGCCCTGCCCGGCGACCGCAACCGTGAGGGACAGCCCATCTGGTTCCCCGGCTCCAAGCTGGCCCCCGACCTCTCCCTTCCGAAGATCCGCAAACGTCTCGCCGCCGGACCCGCAGATCAAGACCATGAGCGCGACGACGAACCGCGCTACACGCCCCCGGGCACACCTTCCCCCAGCCGATCGCAGCCCGCGCAGGCCCGTCGCCAAGCGGCACGTGCAGCCGAACGCGTCACCATGGCCCTTGGCCAGGACGAAGACGAAGACGCCGCCGCCCAGCTCGTCGGCGCCGGCGAACTTCTCGACGCCCTCGCCCAGACTTCACCCGCTGCTACCCGCGATGAACTCCGCGAGGCAGCCCGTGCCTTCGAACGCGCCACCCGCTCCCACCTCCGCGCCGAACGCGCCGACAATCGCGCCGTACGCGCCGCCGCCCGAGGAATCGTCCGCGCCGGAGATGCCCTCGGCCGAGGCGAAGACGGCGGTGCCACCGCCATGGTCTTGTCCACCCTCGTCCTGCTCGCCATCGCCGCCGCCCGCTGGCACTCCGCCCGAGGCCACGCCCAACAGGCAGCCGCCTCCGCCCAGGCCGCCCACCACCTGCGCGATGCCTACCGAGCCGCCGCCCGCACCCCGATGCGCGCAATGCGCGAGCAGGGCCGCCACCTCCCGCAGCCGATCCGCCAGCGCCACGCCGACACCATCAACGCCGCCCTGCCCAACCACCAACTCGACGGTGAGCCCGGTTGGGACGCCCTGACCGCCACCCTCGACGAGGCCGAACGCGCCGGACACGATCCGGCCGCGCTGTTGAAGAAGGCCGTCGAGTGGCGAGAGCTCGACACCGCCGACAGCGTCACCGACGTACTCATCTGGCGCATACGACGCCTGGGCAAACTCCCCGCCACAGCCAACGCTCCGCGTCGACGCAGCACGACCACCGCCAAGGACAACAAGACCAGCACGGCCAGCCGCACCGGACCACGTACAACCTCTGCGCAGACCGACACGAGCCCTGCCCCCGTTGCCTCCGCGGACCCCCGCGCGCGCGGGCCGAGGCGCTGAGCCGCAGTTCAACGCACTGGACTTGGGCCAGCGGCCCTGTTATGGCTGGAAAAGATGACGAGGGAGCTGACGCTGGTGCTGCACGACGACGCCGTACGTACGAGAACCGACATGCCGAAGCCGGAGGCTGCGGACGACCCGCTCCTACGTCTCCAGCAGGAGATGCAACCGCACGACGGCGCGTACCGGATCGAGTGCACCACTCACCCCGGCGAGTTGGTGATCACCGGCATCATCCAGATGTGTCCGGCCTGCGGAGCCCGCCGCGATTGGCTGATCATCTGCGACCGCAACCAGGTCAGCATCCGCTGCCGCTGCGCTCACCAGTGGGTCGAGCGCGAGCTGGGCCGCGCCGACTTCGAGGCGATGGCCGACTCCGGCGGCGAGGAGTACGACTCCTTGCAGGCCACCATCCAGGCTTCGGGGTATGGCGGGGAGCTGAGCGGCACCTACTGGACCTGAGCTGCGCCACGAACGCGTCGTGCCGTGGTGCTGCGAGTATCCGCTCCTTCTCCCCGTGGTCCGCCGGTCGTTGGCCATGTGCGGATGGGCCGGCACATGATCTGCTGTATGTCGGCCGGAAGCCGATACGGTGGGGCGAGCCGGACTCAGGGCAGTTCAAGGGGGTTGAGTGGAAGCGGAGTTGATGCGGCTGATCGCGTCCATCGGCACGACCGTAGTGGGGGCGATGGCGACCGACGCCTACACCGCGGTCAAGGACCGGGTGGGTGCGCTGCTGAGGCGGGGTGGCGGGGAGGGACGCGAGGAACCCGTTCTTCGTGAACTCGATGAACTGCGCAGCGATCTGAGCCTGGCCCGTGCCAGAGGCGACGAGGCAGGTGCGGCAGACATTGAGGCTGACGTCGAGATGCTGGTGCGTAGCAGATTGCGTCGGCTGCTCACGGAACAGCCGTCCCTGGCAGGTGAACTGCGGGATTTGCTCACCGAGACCGGAAATGCCGTCACCAACGGCACCATGGCGGTGGGCAGTCAGGTGTATGTGTCGAACGTCTACAACCATTACCACGGTGGGGAACCGGCGATCCCGCAGCCGTCCCTGCTGCCGGCCGCTGCGCCGTTGCCGCGCATCACCCTGGGGCCGACACGCCACTACCAGAACAACGTCGAGCTGTTGTTGCGGATGGACGCAGTCTGGGAGAACTGCCGGGCTGCCAAGGCTCCCACCACGATGTACCTGCATGGGGTGCCCGGAATAGGGACGTCCGCCACCGTGCGCGAGTGGCTGCACAGACACCAGGAAGAGCTGGCCGGCTGCCCTCAACTGCATGCTTCGCTCGGCAGGGATGCCTGGGGGAACCTGCCGGAACCCGCGGCAGTTCTGGAACGCTGGTTCAGCGAGCTGGGAGTCCCGGTGGAGGACATTCCCGCTGACCCCGGGGCCCGGTCGGCGTACTTCCGCCTGCTCGCCGCCCGCGGCCCAATCGTCGTGCTGCTCGAGGACGTTGTCCTCGCCTCCCAGGTCGAACCGCTGCTGCCGAACACCGCGGACAGTGTGGTCCTCATCACCAGCAGCTCCCGCCTGCCCAAGCTGGTTCGCACCCTGAATGCCGAACCTTTCGAGGTGGGCCCCCTGAGCTCGCAGCACAGCCGCAGGCTGCTGGTCAGCGTCGGCAGGATCGGCAGCAATGAGGCTGGATACGAGAAGGAACTGGACCTGATCGCGGACGAGTGCAGGGGACTGCCCCTCGCACTGTGTATCGCCGGGGCCCAGCTGGCAGTCGGCCACCCCGGCAGGGTGCAGGAGCTGGCGGCGGAACTGTCCGACCGCAGGACCAGGCTGGGAGCGCTCAACATGGAAGAAGAACTGTCCTCGGCTCTGGATCCTGGTTACCGCGCTCTCGCCCCCGACGCCGCGGCCGTCTATCGGTGCATCGGCCTTCACCCGGCTGAAGAGTTCGAGGTGGATCTCGTACGGGCCATGCTCCCGGACATGGACGCCGCTGCCCGGAACAGGGCTCTCCAGCAGCTCACCTTCGCGAATCTGATCGAACCGACCGGAGACGGCGGATACCGGGTGCGCCACCGGCTGATCCACGATCACGCCCACGCGTGCGCTCTCGCCGACGAACCGGTCGCGGTTCGTGAGGCGATCCTGGATCGGATCATCGGGTATCGCCTGGAGTTCGCCGAACGCATGGAGGCAGCCCTGTCCCCCCGCTACCGGCATGATCCCGCGGGAACATACGCGGCCTACGCACCGACCGGCACCGTTGACGCACCGGCGCTGATCGCGAGTCTGGAGCGGCGCCGGGAGAGCCTGGAAAACGTAGTGCGCCTGGCCCACGAGAAGGGCCGGCACCAGCAGACCTGGCGGCTGACCCAGGGGTTGCATACGTTCTACCTCAAGTGTGGCCTGCACAGCCCCTGGATCACGACGCATGAACTTGCCGTCAAGTCGGCCCAGGAATGCGGGGACACGCTGGCGCTCGCGCGGATGTACTTCGAGCTCGGCTTCGCTCATCTCGACCGGTGGAGCACCCTCCAGGGCGACCCGGAGGCCGCCCGCCGGTACTTCGAGCGCGCACTGGAACTCGTACGGCCAGAAGACGGCAACGCCACCGAAGAACAGCGGCGTACGGAGTCCAGCGTGCTGGAGGGCCTCGGCCTGGCGGAACGCAAGCTGGGGAACCCGGCCCAAGCCCTGGCGTACTACGCCTTGGGAGTGGATGCCTTGGAGGGCATCGAGCATCGGCGTGGCCATGCTCTGTTCGCCCTCCACCGGGGCGTGGCCTACACGGATCTGCGACGTCATGACGAGGCGGCACGTGAACTTCGGTCCGCACGCCGCCAGTTCGCGCGCCTGCCGGTGCCCGACCCCTACAACGAGGCCCGTGCCCTGACCCGGTACGCCGAGGACCGCCGGGCAGCAGAAAGGCCGGGCGAGGCAGTGCAGGCGCTGGACGACGCGATCGAGATCATGACGGTGAACGGTCCGCCGTACCAGCGCGCCGGCATCCATCTGCTCCGGGGCGATCTGCGGGACGAGCAGGGCGACCGCCGTGCGGCAAGGCAGGACTGGACCGCAGCCCGCGACCTGTTCCTTGAGGCGAACAGCCTCCGGGCGCAGGAGGCGGACCAGCGCCTCACGGACACCTCGGAGGCCGACGATGAGGACGAGTCACAGGGCGACGATGTCGAGTAGGCCGGTCTCGGCGTCCGGCCCGATCGCTACCTGAAGGCGCATCGGGCCGGGGCTATCGGCCCTGGACATCGTGTGGTCGAGGACCACAGAGGCCGCGATGGCGGCCGATGTCCACCAGGGGCGCCTGCCCTGCCAGCGGGCGCGCAGGCGCATGCCGCCCGGCAGCAGCGCCAGGCAGCCGTCCTCGGGTTCCTCGATGGCGAGCAGGGCACACCCGGGGTACCGGGCGGCGATATCCTCCCAGCGCGCCTTTCCGTCCAAGCGGCGCGGTCGGCCGAGCGGCAGAAGCAGTACGTCCGCCGAGCGGGGCCAGCTGGCGTCCGGATCGTCAATATCCGCCACCAGATGGGTGCCGGCCAGATGCCCTTCCACGGTGCGCCGCTGCACAGGCGCCGGATAGCGGCGCACCGTGGCCCGACGCTCGTCCGGGGCGGCCGACACGTACACCGGCCGCTGCACGGGGGAAGTGCATCCGACCGGCACGGTGGAAGGAACCGGCACCAACCGTGGCCGGGCGGGAGTCACGGGCTCGGGAAGTTCGAGCCACTGATAGAACAGGCGCCGCAGCAAAGCGGCCGATTCCCCTGGCCGTGACGTTACGGCCGTGCGCAAGTGGCGAAGTTCGGCACTGCCCTGCTGGGCTGCGGCTGCTTCCTCGAACTGCGGTAGGAAAGGCCGGTGAGCAGACAGCCGAGGAAGCACCGCACCGAGACGAGCCATGGGGGACTGAGGGGCGACCTTCGATTCCGCGAAGGACCCCAGGACTGTGGGAATTCCCAAAGCGACTCCGTACATCGTCAAAGAGCCGTGATCGCCAAGAATCCCATCTGCTGCCAGAAGCGCTGATTTCCAGGTTTCCGTGTCCGGCACGGGAAGCAGCAGCCCATGCTCGGTAAGCGGCGCCAGCCAGTTTTGCAATTGCCAAGCGCCATGGCCGTACCAGGCATTCGGATGGACTGCTGCCAGAACACGGGTTTCATCGAGTGGCAATTCCGCCAGGGCGCGACGGAGGATATCCATATCACGTTCGTCTGACGCCAGTATCGACCCGCGCCCCCACGTGGACGAGACCACAATGAGTTTCTGGCCTGGGCGAATTCCGAGAGCACGCCGGTAGTCCTCGCGGAACGGAGCACTCGCCTGCAGTTGATCGAAGCAAGGATCCCCCGCCACCACGCTCACGGGGACAGCTTCAGGGCAACTGATAGCCAGCCGCTCTCGCTGCTCCTCGTGAGAAAGAACGATCGCCGATGGAATAACTCGCCCTTCATGCATCAACCATTCAGGCGACAGGCCAAAGGCTTCCGGCTTCCGGCTTCCGGCTTCCGGCTTCCGGCTTCCGGCTTCCGGCTTCCGGCTTCCGGCTTCCGGCTTCCGGCTTCCGGCTTCCGGCTTCAATTGTTTATTATACCCGGCGCCGTGCGGTGCGCCGATCAGCGGTGTCCGTAGATTTTGAAGGTTGCCGCCACGGCTTGTGGCAATCGCCAAATCGAATTTGTGCGCTGTCGCTTCTCTCCAGGGTATGTGCAACATTCCCCGGGAAGTGAAGAATTCAAGGGTTCCCTCGTCTAGTGCCGACGACTCCGTGCAGGTGAAAACGGTCTGGATGCGCCGGTCGCCCTCGAACACGGTGAGCAGGTCAAGCAGCCGGGTCGCGGAGGTGATGTTGTGGACCACACCAAGAACGGTCCGCTCCGCTGTCACGCTCACCCAGCGCCCGCTGTCCGCCGCCATCGGCAACGGCAGCCGCCCTTCACCGCGCACGCTTCGCTCCTCGCTGTGCCATGCAGTCAACTCGCCAGACGATAACGTGCCGCTATGCCTGCGGGACCTTGTCTGTGCAGCCGAGTGCTCACATCGCGATCAACGCGTGTGTGCCAGCCTCCTCAGAGGGATCACGTCAACACCGTGCTTCGTGCACTCCCTGGAGCCGTGCCGGACATTGCTGAAGTCTGCGTATAGGCCGATGCGGTGCATGAGCCGCCGAGCCGAGTGCGGCGGCGTCGGTCGACTCATGCCCGCTGGTATGCCATGCAGGTTGAAAGAGACCGGCACCTGATTTCAGCCGGAGAGCAGTTCCAGGACGACGGTGGCCAGCGTGAGGGCGGAGTGCAAGCCCATGACCTCGACGACGGTGGGGCGGATGGTGTGGCTCCAGTCGCCGGTCAAGCCGGGCCAGGTGGCCAGTAGAACTTCGGCGCCATGCAGGCCGAGGTGGGCTGTGACGTCCACAGTGCCCTCGGTGGCGGGGCTCCAGCTCAGCAGGATCCGGCCGGGTGGTACGGAACCGGAGAGATCGGCTGCCAACCAGCTGATCTGGAAAGCGCCGGCGGGGGTGGCGGATACGTGGCGGACGAGGGCTCCGCGTACGCCGTCGGGCATCGGGTCGGCGGTCAGGGTCTGGAGGGCGACGAGGGACGGGCAGGCAGGGGTGTACGGGGGAATGGTTCCTCCATCAGCGGACAATCACGGGTGGGCCGCTGCCCCGTGCGGACGGAGGAGTCCGCACGGGGCAGCACCACGGCGGGTGAGATCAGAAGGTCGGCTCCGGGCCCAGGAGCGCCGTGGCGAACGCCTTGATGGCGGTGGGCGGGACGGCGGCGTCGAAGTCGGCGTGCCAGACCTCCTCGCCGCCGGGGGTGCGGCGGGCTTCGAAGGACCAGCCGCTGTCGGCGCAGCGGACCGTCAGATGGTTACCGGGGGCGGTGTACACACCCTCCACATCGGTGTCGTACGCGGTCCAGCCCGGCCGGTGGCGGAAGAACTCGGTCACGACGTACGCGGCGTCCTGCCCATCGAGGTACCACGGCTCCTGGTCTTCACCACCAGGGGCGACGGGATGGAGGCCGGGGTCCCAGTTCTCCTCGTGCCATCCCAAGGCGTCGGCGACGGAGCGCGGGAGGTACCCGTGCTGCCCGTCCTCGGCGATGTATGCGGCAGGGCCACTGTCGCCCTCACCTTCGACGATTCGGCCGATGACGTGGGCGAATGGCCAGTCGGGGTTGATCGCGAGGAGTGCCGGGCGGTCGGGGTCGAGAGTCTGGAGCTGGTGTATGAGCTGGCCGACGGTCGGCAGTCGGGACATGGAAGACCTCCTACAGGAAACGGGCGGGGCCGGGAGAGAACGGCGTGAGGCTCAACTGGCGTCGAGGCGCAGGAGCCCGCGCAGCACGGCCGGGCCCTCGACGGGCTCGGCGGCGCGGTGGGTGGCGAGGTGTCGCTTGCGCTCTTCGTTGACGTAGGTCTTGACGCCCCCGGAGAGCTTCCAGGTACCGCACGTGCAGACCGACTCGAAGTGGTGGCGGCCGGGGCAATCGGCGTGGAGGGGCTTGCCGGACGTTGTGTGCTTGTGGGACGGCGGGCACTCCGACCCGTCCTTGTGATGGGCTATCAGGGGAGCGCGGTGGTGGGCCAAGACAGCTCCTCCTTGTGCAGGGGCAAGGGGAAGGAGCGGTCGGCCCGGAGACGTCCGGGCCGACCGGATTGAGTGGTGTGGATCAGGCGGGGGTGAGGGTGAGGTACGCCTCGGCGCCTCGGGGCAGTTCGTAGCGTTCGACCGGGTTCGGGTCGGCGAGTGCGGTGGTGAAGGCAGCGAGGATGCTGGTTGGGGTGGTGTCGTCGAAGGAGGCCGCCCACTGCGCCGGGGCGTCGTAGTCGAGACGGGCGGTGGCCAGCCAGCGGGCGGGCGCGTGGTCCGAGTGACCGTGGCTGCCAGGTACTTGGTGGGTGAAGCGGGCCTGAAGGCGCGGCGCGTGATACGTGCGGGGCTGCTCGGTCGGATCAGGAGACCATCCCGCAGCGGCGAGAGGGGCCGTGACCGCCGAGTCATCGGCCTCGCTCCGAGCGAGGTACCGCAGCGACCGCTCCAGGCCCCTGTCCGGGGCGGCAGCCAGCGCGTCGATCACGGGCAGGAGGACCTCCTCGGGCGTTTGGTCGGTGAACAGGGTGGTCCAGGCCAGAGGGTTGAGGGCGTCGTGGCGGGCCCACAGCCGCCACAGCACGCGCTGGCCTTCGAGGCGGGGTACGGGCTCAGCCTCGGGGAGAAATTCCAAGGCCAGGCGCTGGCTGGGATCGAACACGCGCGTGTTGTCCATCCACGTTGTGTCGGTCCAACCGGAGTCGATCAGGGTCTGGATGACGGTGCCCGCGCCGTCTTCGCCGGGGCCGGCGAGGTAGCGCGGGGCGACGCGGTACAGCGGCCATTCAGCGTGGTCGAGGCTGGTGGGCGCGGGCATAGTCGGTGTGTGGAGCACGCGTGAATCCCTTCGTTGACCTGGGGCTTTCCGAGCCGTCGTACGTTCCCTTGGGCCACGCCGTGGTCTCAAGCGGGTTGCGCGTGGTTCGCGTCTGCTGTGGGCGAACTGGTGGAGCCTGAGCCGGGGGCCCAGACCGACGGAGGAGCCCACTCACGGCTGAGCGCCCGGCCCGCCGGTGAAGTCCCGTTGCTCCATTGCTGGGCATCGACGCTAGGCGTCGGAGCATGCGAGTTGACCGAACTCGGCATCGCTTGTCAGTCCCCCTGTGTATGGTGCAGAGCGCTAACCCGTCTGGAGTAGCCCCGAATACCACTGGTGGGGCATGGAGGGGGTAACGAGTCATGCCTTCTGGCGAACACGCAACAGCGCGAAGAGTCATCACGGCCGCACTGCGGGCCGGGGCGGCGTGGATCCACAGAAACGAAGAAGAACGCGCTTGGCGGGAGATGTCCCGCATGCACGGCGCCATCCTGGCGAACCTGCCGATCGGGACGGGTCCTGCGACGCCGTCCGACATGATCGACCGTCTTCCGTACCCTCTGCGGGATTGGGTACCACTGGACTGGGATCAACTGCCCGAAGACATGGGGGACCTCATCGTCCTCGAGGATGACAGCGAGCTGACTGAGCAGGCGTTCGAAGCCGGGATGAGCTATCTGGAAGCTCTCTACCGGGACGATGGGCGCTTCGACCACGGCGGAACGTGGCTGCCGGCATGGGTTCGGCAAACCGCGGAGCAGACGGAACGGTCCACCTTCCGCCAAATTCGCTCCGGTAGTCAAGCGGACTACGAAGCTGCGCGGACGATGCTCACTGAGGTGCCGTGCGGTACGGAGCAGGCCCTGATCGAGGAGTACTCCCGCCGGCGCGCCGCGCGCATGGACGTCTACGAGGTCATTCCCCAGGACCGCATCTTCCAAGGCCGTGACGCCTCTTGGTGGTGGCCGTGTCCGCAGTGCGCCTATCCCATGGTGCTGCGTGGCGGGCAGCTGCGATGTGAGTACCCGCCGCACCAGGGCCGATTCGGGCTTCTTCCGGACAGCAGCCGTGGCGGCAAGCCTCCGCGCATCACCGGCACAAGCGCCCGGTTGAAGACGGCCGCCGAACGCGCGGAGGGTGTCCTGTGCGTGAACTGGGCGGTCTGGCGCTACATCACGTGTCCGGGCCTGGCCGAAGTGGCGCTGATGCTGTGGCTGGAGAAACAGTCCGGGGTGCGGGTGGAGCGCTGGGAGAACATGGACGAGTGGGATATCGGCGTGTACCTGGAGAACGGCTGGAGCTGCCGGGTGGACATCAAGGACCACAAGGACCCGCAGACGATCATCGACCGGCCGCCGAGCGGTGAGATCGTCGTTGTCCCCAACTACCGCAGCAGCCAAGTCAACGCGCTCCAAGCCGGCCTCGATCCGCTCCGTACGCCTGATGGCCACCGGTACACGGTGTTCACCGTCAGCCGCTTCAAAGCTGCTGTCACCAAGCGTCTCAAGGGGGAGCCCGCATGGCGCCCGTGAACAGCGGCAAGCACTCGGTCAGCGTTCCGCTCACAGTCCGGGCAGCGGTACTGCTCGCCGCGCGGGTCTTCCCCAACCGTGCTCGGGAGGACCAGGCAGCCTGGAGGCGTGTGGTTGACCTCAACGATGCCCATTACCTCGCCACAGGGCAGCTGCATCTGTGGGACGCGTGGCCGGATCTAGCGGACGAAGACCGGGTGCGGATCACTCGCATGCTGCGGCAACGCCCTGCGTTTCTCTCCTCCCGCACGGTGTTCCTCGACGAAGCTGCAGCGCTCCTCAAGAGTGGTGGGGCAACGGAGTTTGCCCAGGCGGACGGGGAGCATCACGTGCTGGTACTTTCCAGCACGGCTCTGGAAGCACGGATCGACGCCCTGCTCGATGAGCTGGAGAGCAACGCCGCGAAGGGGATCTCGTTCCCTGAGCCGGCGCGGCCTGGCTCGTACATCTCCGACCTCCGCATCCGCGACCCCCTGAGCCCTTCTGGCCGTGTCGTGGACGTGTTCTACAACCTTGACTACCAGGGGCCTGCAGCTGCGAGCAGGGTGCAGACTCTCGCCGCTGCACCGGTGATGGATGAGGTGACCATCCCCTTCGCCGAGCTGGAACGCATCGCGAATCGGCTCGACACGCTGCGCGGTCAGACCTACCGGTGCAAGGCGGTCGCAGACATCAGGGAGCATGCCCGAGGCCGGGACGGAGCGAGCTTGGGAGAGGTACTGGATGTCGTATCCGGCCCTCTGCGCGTCTTTCATGCTCCTACCGGCATGGGGAAGAACGTGCTCAGCGAGCTGGTTGCTCTTTGGTGCGCGCAGGCCGGCCTGGTGATGTCTCTGGTCGTACCGCAGAACGCGCAGGTACTGGCCGCTGTTCACCGTCTGCGGCAGGACCTGGACGACCTGGGAGTCCAGGCGCAGGTCACACCGATCATCTCCCCGGCATCCATGCAGGAATTGGCCGAACAAGCGGCCAGCAACCCGCAGGACGAGCCCGCCTTTCGTTCCTGGGTGTACCGGGAGATGTCGTACAGCTGCCCGCTGACCGGCCACGCCACCGTGTCGTCGGCTGCGGTGGACTCGTGGTCTCCAGGCCAGGAGCCGTGTGACCAGCTCAAGCCGAACGGCTCGGCCGGGCGCAAGGTGTACTCCTGCCCGTGGCGCGGAAGCTGCGGGAAGTTCCGGCACCACCGTGCCGCCGCCTCGGCGAACATTCTGGTGACCAACCACGCGAACTTCCTTACGGGGCACATCCACGTGCCCCTCCAGGGCCGCCCGGCACCGGGGCGCAACATGACCACCGAACAGCTCTTGCTGCACCGCAGCCATCTGGTGATCATCGACGAAGTCGATGCGCTGCAGGCCCTGGCCTTCGATCGCGCGGCCAGACAGGTACTCCTCGCCCGGGACGGTTCTTCTCAAACGCCCGTACGCGATCTCGACGCGCAGTTCAGACAGCACTGCCACCGCCTCGACATGAGCGTCGAGCAGTACCTGCGTCCCCTCATCACGCACCTGATGTGGCTGGCCGAGTCGTACGTGTCCCACCTCGTGGGAGGAGTCATTCACCCCGACCGCGAACGGCGCAGCATGGTCGTGCCCCGACGGTGGGACGGCATGATCGCCGCCCGGATTTTCGGTCTCCCCACCGGTGAGCGCCCCAGCCCAGAGCAAATGCAGGCCGTCAACCAGCTCTACAAGCGAGAAGGCCCTCTGGAGTTCGCGGACACGGTGGAGGGCCTGGCCGAGCTGCGCACCCTGCTCTCGTCCATCACCGACCTGTCGGGCGGACTCGACAAACTGAACCACGCCACGCTGAAGCTCATCGAGGACGCGTTCTCCCGCATCACCGGCGAGACAGACGAGAAGCGGCTTCATCCCCTGGCCCTGTTCTCCGCCCGACGTGCCTACCTGGAGGAAATGCGCAGCATCCTCCACCGCATCGTCAGCGTCGCTGCTCCGCTCCAAGGCGCCGGCATCTCCGCCACGAACGACCTTGCCGATGCCCTCGCCTCACACGTCCCCTGGCGCGCCGCGCCCTATGGCCCGCTCGGCCGTCCGCTGTTCGCCTTCTCCGAGTCTTTCGACCCCTCCGACCGACGCCAGACCGCCCTCCATCTAAAGTCCTATGTCGGCGATCCCCACTCCCACATTGCTTATCTGGGAGACGTGACCGCGCTTGCTCACGCCGGCACCCGCCGAGCTGTGATCGGTATGTCGGCCACAGCCTTCATGCCCTACGCCCCACGGCACCACATCCTGCAAAGGCCGACCTGGTACGTGCCGGACGACGTCAACGGAAGCCTCACCGTCGAGCTGCAACCAGGTCAGGACAACGGGGTCAACGTCGTTGTCTCGGGAACCGACGGAGAGAACCGAGAACGCTCGTACGAAGCCATGGGGCGCAGCATCGGGCGGGATCTGCCGCCGCAGCTTGCTGCGGTCGCTGCCGATCCGACCACCGCTCACCGCGCCTATGCCCTCCTCGCTCCCACGGCGTACGGCGCCGGGCCGGCCATCGCCCGAGGGATGATTGCGGCAGGCGTCAAGCCGTCCGAGATCTGCGTGGCTGTCCGGTCCCAGGACATGGCGTACTACGAGCGGAACCCACCCGGCTGGGTACCCATCCCCAGCGACCGTCTCGAGCAGTTCCCTCACGCGGTGGGGCACGGCCAGTGCCGCTACCTCATCGCCCCCATGGCCCGAGTGGAGCGAGGCCTGAACATCGTAGACAAGGCCGGCCGGTCACTGCTCCATGTCGCAGGCCTGGTCAACCGGCCAGTCCCGGTGATGGAAGACCCGCCGGTGCTGCTCTCCCTCGTGAACTCCATCGCCTACCGCCAGCACCAGCCGGGGGCCACACCGGCCGCCGAACTGGAGCGCCTACGCATCCAGGCAGGTCAGACCTTCGATGACATCCGAAGCGGCCAGGGGTACTTCAAGACCCTCGGGACGGACGTCAAGCTCGCCATCGTCGCAGAGATCCTGACACGCCTCATCCAGCTCGGCGGCCGTACGCGCCGCGGTGGGGACCCCGGTCTGCTGCGTCTGCTGGACGCAGCATTCACCGACACCGCCTCCCACTCCACCCTCCCCGCCCTCCTCGGCCAGCTACGCACCGAGTGGCACGAGCGAGGTGAGATGCCCCTGATCGATGAGATTTACCGCACGACCATGGCCGGTGCCCTCCTCGGCCTGGCAGACCACGCGTCCACGCAGACGGAAGAACAGGAGTTCCCTGAGTGGTGAACGTCGACAGCGGCCAGAGCCTCTTCACCCTGTCCTTCCCCATGGACGAGCGCCTGCTGGGCGAGGTGCACGTCTATCCACTACCCGAGCAGTTTCCATCTGCCTGGAATCGACTGCCCAAGCCTCAGGGCAAAGACGCCATGCAGCCGATCGCCTCCCTACAGACAGCCGCCCGTGCAGTCACCGGGGAACGCCTGGTCTTCACCGACCCCAACCGCCCGTCGTTCACCGGCCCCTGGGCCAGGCGCACCCTCCTCATCACCCCCGGCCCGCTTGACCCCATTGTGCTCGGCAACCTGGTGCGCGAGTGGGAGGCCCGTATCCCCGGGCACGAACGGCGAGACACACTCGCCCCGATGCTGGAGCCGCAAGACGGTGGCCCGTATGCGCTGAGTGAAGTTCTGCAACGCGACCAGGGACGCATCATCGGCCCTTACTGGGCATTCCGAGTAGCGGGCTGGAAACTCGCGAACCTGCTCGCCGCCCAGCCCATGCACATCGATGACCAACTGCCCGGACCGCTGCCCTTCCTCCTCGACAGCGAAGGCGACCTCCTTGCCTGGGAGTCGCCGCTGACGCACGAGAAGACATGGGTGGACGAGGAGAGCGGCAAACGGAAGCGGATCGTCGGTTACGCGATGGAGCGCATCCATATCGAAGTGGAACCGGCACCAGGCGGGCGCGTCCTCGTCGCTCACCTGTCGGCGCGCATCTCGCGCGTCGCCAACCACTGGAAGGGCATCCGTAACGTCCTCGTACGGCATTCCGTCAACCCGGGTGTGGTCCTCAAAGCGCCGATCAGGACCCGATGGGAAAAGGGACCGGACGGCTTCATGCAGGCGAAGGCGGTCGAGTACGTCGGGGCTACGGCCCAGATTGTCGAGGCATGCGGTGTCGGCCGCCTGCCAGAGCCGCCCACCGACCTCGATGTGCTGAGCGACGTGCGAGGCGTGCACCGCACGGGCAGACACCCGATCGACAAAGGCGTCGGCGCCATGTTCCTGGCCAAGCTAGAGGATCACGCCACCCGGCTATTCGAACAGCCCCCCGTCACGTACGACGCCACCAGTATCAGAATCAGTAAGCCCACCACCGACTTCCTGCCCTACGTCCCGGCCGACAAAATCGCTCCTGCCCTGAAAAACGCCGACATCAGAGCACTGCGCACTGTCGTCCTGTATGAATCGCCCGAATGGAAGAAGCGAGTACTCAGGCAGCTCGCCCGCGACTACGCCCTCCCGGCCTTGGCCGAACTGGACGACGAAGTTCCGCTTCAGGTTGCACCAGGGTTCGAGCTGGTCGCGATGCATCTGCCCGAACTCATCTGCCACGGCGACCAGGACCGGGGCCTGATCCTCAACAGCTTGCCCTGGTTCAAACGCTCCACAGAACGTGACTTGGTCACGGCTCTGTGTGAAACCCGCTACCTCACTGACCAGGAGAAGGAAAACAAGGTCACAGATGCCAAACACGCCCTCAAGATCCTGTTCGCCGAACGCGGCATTCCCTCCCAGTTCATCACCATGGACTCCGATCCCGGAGACCCTTACCGGCTGAACATGCGAGACCGCGTCGAAAGGTCCAAAGCCCGAAAAGCCGGACTCCCCGAACCAGCAGTCGACTACAAGGACGACAACGCCGTCCAAATCGCCCTCGGCAGCCTTCAGTCGGATTCCGGCATCATCGACAACCGCCTCGCCGCTGCCGCGTTCCACCGCAACGCCAAGGACACAGCCCTCGACCGTGAAGCTGTCGCCGTCGGGCTGTGGACCCGCCTCCACCGCTTCGAGCAAGTCAACGGCCGCCCCAAACGCGCCGCTGTCCTGGCCGTCACCCTCGTCGCTATGCGCATCACGCTCGGTGAGGACAAGAACGGCGAGGACAAGTACTGGCCCACCCTCATGTACAGCGACCAAGGATGGCTCCGCCTCGCCAGGGCACGCGCGCTCCACCACGCCGGCCCCATCGGCAAGAAGGGCCACCACCTACGCAAGGAACAACAAGGCCCAGCAAACGTCTGCGACTACGTAGACCGTGCCCTGGCCGCCCTTACCCAGAGCTACCCCATCATCGTCTTCACCGAGCAACGCAAGGGCATCTGGCCCGGCCTGTCCAACGAGAGACTGGGTGACCCGCGTATCCCGGGACAGCGGCTCATCGCGCAGGGGTGGGACATCTCTGTTGTCCGTGTCGGCAACGGACAGGGAACCCCCCAGCCATCACGGCGCACCGGTGGAGGGGGGAAACTCCCGAAGAACCCCGAGCAGCCCGTCATGCCCGAAAAGATTCTCTACCTCTCCAGTCACGGCGGCGCCAACTCCTGGCTGTTCGCAGGGCAGTCCCGTCAACACGCAGGCGGTCAGCGCACCGGAACCCAACACACCCGCCGGACCCTCCCCAGCGGGCAACTCGCCCAGATGAGCGCACCGTTCCACGGCATGACCCGTAGCGAATACGTCGTCGCCCATCCTGGCAGTTGGCGCGAAGAACAGCTTGCCGGTCTTGCCGCCCGGATCTCGGAGCAGGCCGCCATGTGGGACGGGCGCACCAACCTCCCCGCTCCGCTCCACCTTGCCAAGAGCGCCGACGAAAAACATCCTGCCTTCATCGACCAAGAAGGGCTGAACGACTAGGGTGCGTTTTGAAAGTGCTGGTCACAGCCACTCGTTGATGGCTGCGACCAGCACGGTCGCCTCGTAGCGAACTGCCAACTTGTCGTATCTCGTGGCGACAGCGCGGTGCCGCTTGAGGCGATTGATTCCGCACTCGACCGCGTGGCGCTCCTTGTAGTCGGCCTTGTCGAACTTAGGTGGCCGGCCGCCGTGGGAGCCGCGGTTCTTGCGGTTGGCGATCTGGTCGCGCTTCTCCGGGATCGTGCAGCGGATACCGCGCTTGCGCAGGTAGGCACGGTTCGCGCGGGAGCCGTACGCCTTGTCGGCACGCACCTTGTCCGGCCGGGTGCGCGGGCGGCCCGACCCGAGCCGGGGCACCCGGATGCGGCCCAAGACCACCTGGAACTGCGGGGAATCACCGCGCTGTCCTGCCGTGATGACCAGCGACATCGGTTTCTGGGCCTGCTCGACCGCCAGGTGGAGCTTGGTTGTCAGCCCGCCCCGGGAGCGTCCGAGCCCGTGGTCGTCGGGCTCGATGAACACACCGCCTGGCGGCTCGATCTGCAGATCCCCTTTTTGCGGGCGCCGGCCGCATGCTGGTGGGCGCGGGCGATGGTCGAGTCCACCGAGACGTCCCAGGTGATCAGTCCCTCGGCGTCGGCCTGGGCCTGCAGCTGTTCGAAGATGCGGTGCCAGGTGCCGTCCCGCTGCCAGCGGCGGAACAGGCCGTAGACCGTCTCCCACGGGCCATAGCGCTCGGGCACGTCCCGCCAGGGAGCACCGGCGCGGGTGCGCCACCGTATGCCGTCTATCAGTTGCCGCTTGGTGTGCACCGGTGGCCGTCCAGGCTTCTTGCCGACCGGGAGCAGGGGCTCCAGCTTCGCCCACTGTGTATTCGTCAGATCATGCCGCCCCACGAAGTGGGATCTTGACACATCAAGATCCACATATGAAACGCACCCTAGTAGCTCGGCATCTGATCGAAGTGGTGGATCGCTGTGAGGATGAGGTCTCGGACGGCGCTTCCGTAGACCGCTGACTGCTGCAAGAGGGCGAACGCCTTGGTGTACAGCTCGATTTCGCGGGGCTGGGTGACGGAGAACTCCGCCGAGTAGGTCTCGACGAGGACGAGCTTGTCGTCGAACATCGAGAAAGAGTTGCCGGGCCAGATGCCGATGGGTGCGGATCTGGGGATGATGCCCAGGCTCAGCCGGGGGAGCCGCATCACCGCAAGCAGGCGGTCGAGCTGTCCCTTCATCACCTCGGGGCCGCCGAAGTTGGTGTAGAGGGCCTGTTCGCCGAGGACCACGTTGAAGATCCGGTTGCCCCGGTACAGGTACTGCTGCCGTTCGAGCCGCTTGGCGGTGGCGGCTTCCGCGTCGTCGGGGATCTCGTAGTAGTCGACGACCTGTCTGAACGTCTCGGCCGCGTAGTCCGCCGTCTGGATCGTTCCCCACACCAGCGTCGGGTGCCAGATGCGGAAGACCTTGGTCTTGGCGTAGACCGGCAGGGCCTTGCGCTGCCGGTGTTCCGCCCCGGTCTGCAGCTGCCGGCGCCACTCAAGCCACAGCTCGTCGATGTGACGCACTGTGGCTATCAAGTCATCAAGGTGCTCTTGCCTGTTGGTCTTGATGCACCAGACACGGATGTCGTCTTCGCTGGGGTTCTGCTTGCCGTTCTCCAGCCGGGAGACCTTGGACTCGGCCCAACCCGTGGCCACGGCGAATGCCCGGCCGCTCGCGAATCCGGCGTCCTTCCGGAATCCGCGCAGCCGGGCACCCAGTGCCTCTCGTGCTTCTTGAGCTTGGTTATTCACTGATGGGTCAGGGCTTGTACTCGGCGTGTGGGATGGCGGCGGTCCAGAGCAGGCCACGCACGCGGACGCACTCGGCCACGGTGTCCGGGTCCTCGACGATTTCCGATCCCAGCACTCGGCCCTCGGGGTCGAAGTGGCCGACGGCGAGGAGACGGTCGTCGTACAGCCACCAGTCGTTGCCGCCGACGGGGAAGTCGATGCCTTCCGGCAGACGGTGCCGCGGGAGCCATCGGATGTCCTCGCCGGCCTCCTGGTTGAGGTGGGTCAACGAGTGCTCCCAGCCGACGTACTGGGAGTGCGGCTCGGTGATGACCCGGACGCGCCGGACGGTCTTCCCTTCGCCCGTGACGCGCTTCATGAGCGTCATCCAGGGGTCGAGCCACGCGTAGTCGTCGGGCTCGCCCCGCTGCCAGCGCGCGTAGGGCGTGTCCTCGATGGGAGACCCGTAGTCGTCCCTCAGCTCCAGGTGGAAGGCATCGCGTTCGAAGCTGTTGAACAGCTCGTCACGCTGGGCCGAGGTGATCAGGTCCACTGTTCTCCTCCAGTAGGGCCGTGATCGAGGACTTGGGGACCTCGATGCAGGTCTCATAGTCGGGCATCCGCATCTGGCTCAGAGCCTCGGGATCGTGCATTTCCGGCCCCTGCAGGATGCATGTGCCCTGTTCTGTGACGATCATGATCGGGGCGGTGAAGCTCTTGATCTCGCCGGTTGCGTGCCCATCCTTCGTGAGGTGCTCGAACAGCTCGGTCTGAGGGGCCACGAAGTTTCCGGACAGGCACCCAATAGGGTTGTCCTGAACAAGGAAGCGAGGAAGAAGTGGCGCCACCCAGTAAGTACTCGCCGGAGTTCCGCGAGGAAGCCGTCCAGATCGCGTTGAGGTCAAGCAAGACGATCTCCGAAGTCGCCCGGGAGCTTGAGCTGAACTCGGAGACGCTACGCGGCTGGGTGAAGAAGTACCAGAAGCAGCAGGAACCGGCCCCCGAGGCGGAACTGACGGTGAACGAGCGAGCGCGCCTGAAGGAACTCGAACGACGCAACCGCGAGCTGGAGATGGAAGTTACCTTCCTGAAAAAAGCCGCAGCGTACTTCGCGAAGGATCCCCGGTAGCAAGCAAGTACGAGTTCATCGACGAGATGCGGCTCGACACCGAGAAGTACGCATACAGCGTCGAGTTCATGTGCGGCCGACTCGGCGTCTCCAGATCCGGCTACTACGACTGGCGATCCCGCCCAAAATCCGCGACCGCCCAGCGGCGCGAAGAACTGAAATTGCTCATCGAGAAAGCCTTCGACATGTCCGACAGCACCTACGGGCACAGGCGCATCCAGGCCCAGCTGCACCGCTGGGACGTCGCCGCGGGCGTGGAGCTGGTCCGCCGCCTCATGCGCGAACTGGGCCTGATGCCCTGCCTGCCACGACCGAAGAGGTTCAACCTCACTCAGGCTGCGGCCGGCCAGGTGCTGGACCTCGTCGGCCGCGACTTCACCGCGGATGCGCCCGGCGAGAAGCTCGTCGGTGACATTACCTATATCGCGACCGGGGAAGGCTGGCTGTACCTCGCAACGGTCATCGACTGCTGCACGAAGGAAGTCATCGGTTACGCCATGGACGACCACTACCAAACCTCACTGATATCCAGGGCGATCCGTAACGCGGCACGGAACAGGAACCTCTCGGCCGACGCGATATTTCACTCGGATCGCGGAAGTAACTACATGTCAGCCGAGTTCGGGAGGACGCTGGACCGGTTCGGGCTCCGCAGATCTGCCGGCCGCACCGGGATCTGTTTCGACAACGCCATGGCCGAATCATTCTTCGGTGCCCTGAAGAACGAGCGCGTATCAAGGGTGACTTACCTGACCCGCGAGGCCGCCCGGCAGGACATCACTCGCTACATCGAATTCTGGTACAATCGCAAACGCCTCCACTCGGCGGTGGGTTACCGCCCTCCGCGCGAAGTCCACGCCGAGTATGAGAAGTTGCGAATCGCCGCGTGAAATAAACGGTCAGAAGCCTGTCCGGAAAACGCGAGGCCCCTCAGTCGGCACCTCGATCACCGTCTGGCCCTTCGGCACGTCGAGCCGAATGAGCAAGTCGTTCGCGAACACCTTCCAGCCTTGAATGACGTAGCTGTCCTGGTCACTGGCGTACAGGGTGGGGCTGTCTCCGGGGGTGGAGTTCTTACCAAGGAACCGTAGCTTCACGGCTGCTCTCCCGTCCGCTGCCTTGCGCTGGTTTGCGCGACACGACGATGGTCAGCGAGGTGCTCTACGCCGTCAATCGACTTGCTGCAAACTCGCGCAATCTTCTTGGGGGTTGAGAGACAGCCGTCCTACGGTCGTCTCCAAACCTGAGCAACCAAGGGAAGCCGGCGGACGCGCCTGTGGTGCGGCGCCGAGAGCAACCTTCCTGCCCGTGACGTGCGGAGGACAGCGATGGCTCTTGCCTTGCAGAGTGCAACCGCTCCCGAGGCGACGCGCGGGAGATTACTGAGCGCTTCCGGCGGCATAGCCAGTGCTGGTCCGTCGCAGGGAAGGGTTCCGCAGGTACACGGTCCGGGGAGAGACATGGACCAGCCAGTTCGCTTCGTCGTCTCCTGCACCCGCGCACCGCAGCGAGTAGGGCAACTGCGCCGGATCAGTGCCGCTCACCTCCGGCTGTGGGGGATTGGCTCCTGCATCGACACAGCCAACCTGCTCATCAGCGAGTTGGTCACCAACGCCATCCGGTACGGCGAGACGGAGGACATCAGCTTCTCCGTCTCGTACTGGCGGGGCGAGGTCCGCATCGAGGTGGCTGACGGAACTCCGAGCCGACCGCAGGTGAAGAGACCGGCCGCCGACGAGGAGAGCGGTCGCGGCATGCTGATCGTCGAAGCCCTCGCCGAGGACTGGGGGACCAGCGAGGACGGCACACTCACGTGGTGCACCATCGCCGTACCGGAACCGGTGGTGCCCAAGTCGGGGTTCTGGTGCGAGTGGCGCCAGGAAGACGGCAAGCAGCTCGCCCTCGCGGCCATGCCCACGCCGGACCGCGCGATCCGCTGGGCTCGCATTCAGATGCGCGTCATCGCCTCGGCCATCGACGCGTCGGTGGTCGGCTACGTCTGGGACTGGCTGTCCGACGGATGGCGCGAGCCCGCCGAAGCCCTGAAGAACGGCGAGGAGTTCACACTCCCCCTCTCGGCCGACCCGTACAAGTTCGTCTGGCATGCCCGTCCGGTGCGCTTCGTGCCCGTGGTCGGCGGAACCCCCCTGCCGTACCTCGCGGACGAGGGGCCGGAATGGGACTGAAGCCCGCCGAGCTGTGGAGCCGGTTCGACTGGCAAGGCGGGAACTGCTTCAGGTGCGAGCGGACCGGACTTCCCGTGACGGAGATCGGCGATATCACCGTGGCAGGCGAGACCTTCGCCCTCCAATCCTGCCAGTGGTGCGTGTTCAGGCTCGAACAGCTCCACTACACGATGAGTGAGCGAGCCGTCCGCCGCCCGCGCCCCCGGACGCCCGCGCCCGCACCGCCTCGCCCCATCACCCAGTGGCCCACCAGCGCGCCACTCGACAGACCGCCCGCCCATGTCGCGTAGCTGGGCAGCCGCGCTATGGGCGGGCCGACGCCCCTGCTGTCCGCCCCTATGCGTACTGACAGTTGCATCGAAGCGCCGGGGCAGGCGTTGGGCAGAAAGGTGGCGCGGCGCGTTCAGCGGCCGTGACGAGAGTCCGTGCCACCAGGGGCGGGACGTGATCGGAGCGTGGCGGCGGCCAGTAGATACTCCCAGTAGAACCGACGCCGGTCGGCGAGGCTGACCGGGCCGAAGATCGAGGAACTGGTGGTCGACTCCCACGGCCGGATCCGTCGCAGGGGAACTGGGCGGCAACTGCGCCGTTCGCGGTGCTGGCAACCGAGATGATTGATGCGTCACCGGAGGCGTCGCGCTGCGGATCGCCGAGGCTGTGAACGGGCACGGGCTACGAAGGCGCGCGTTCTGGACATGTGTTCGGCGTACCGCGCCACTCCGTGCGCGGCCGGGACGGCGACATCATGCCCCGCCAACGGTATTCCCTCTCGGGGAAGATCGCTGCCGGATGTAAGGCGGCGGCCGAAATCGGCACCCCAGAAAAACCGAGGAGCGGATCCTGCCAGGAGGTCACGCAACCTCGTTGATGGAGCACCGCCGTGCACGACAACACCAAACCACGGCAGTGAAGGCGACGCCCGCGGGGATGAAGTCCAGATGCCCCGCGGTGACGTCACTGTTCTGGGCGATGCCAGGGAAACCGGGAGCTCAGGGCCCGTGCGGCGGCGCCCACCGTTGCCGTCGTGATCGCGACGGCGCTCAGTCCGGCCAGGCCCGTGGTCAAGTCGTTGCTCCACCGTAGCGCCGGTAACGCTCACCTGGCGGAGCCGAGTGCATCGTTGGTACTCGCCCCGACCGGCTCGTACCACAGTTCCACAGCATGTCGCGCCCACAGCGTCAAGAAAGCGCTTTCAGTCAAAGTTTTCGAACGATCTAGCGAATCATCAGACCTGCCTGATTGGGTACTCTCGGTGACACCAACGGCACCAAGAGTAGGGAGAAGTCTCATGGGTACCTCACGCATCAGGAATGCCTTCGCGGTCATTCTGACCGGAGCACTGATGGCCGTCGCCAGTCCGGCGATCGCTTCCGACCCGGCGCCGAGCGGCTCCTGGGCCCCGAACCCTCTGCCGCTGTCAACCCTTAAGGAAGAGGCAGCAGCTGCCCCGATTGTTGGGCTCAGGAACGCGAAGTCCGGGAAGTTCCTGCAGCCGACGGGCAACGGCACCGCCAACGGCACGAGAGTCGTCCAGCAGCCGGGGAACGACCAAAACTCCTCGCAGTACTGGGACATGATCCAGGACGGCAACTACTTCAGCTTCGACAACGGCCGCGCGAGCAGAAACCTGGGCATTGACGGCGCCAGCACCGCGAACGGCGCCTCGGCCATCATTGCGAACCCGTCCGGCGACGCCAACCAGGACTGGATAGTAATTCCGGTTTCGGGTGGGGCGACGGACGATGCCGTCCTGCAGAACCGCAAGAGCGGCAAGTGCCTGGGCATTGACGGCGCCAGCACCGCGAACGGCGCACAGGCCGCCCAGTTCACGTGTGACGGGTCGGAGAACCAGCGCTGGCACCTCGACCTCCTGTGATCGAGCGGTCATCGACGGTTCCGGGCCGCGGTCTCTGCCGCATTCGGTCCGGACTCTCGGGCTAGCCTGAGCAACCCCCGTCAGAATCTGCCGTCAGGGCTTTCCGGACCGGCGGATACAGGGCGCGTATCTGAGGTGGGTGTACGCGCGGGCGGTGGCGGCGCTGCCCGAGGGGGTCACCGTCCGGCACCATCCGTATCGTGCGCTGCGGG
>NZ_AEJC01000542.1 GCF_000317595.1 Streptomyces ipomoeae 91-03
TTTTCGACTCCTCGCCACTGGCTGGTTTCCCCGGCAGGGTGGAGGGCAAGCCTCAGGGGGTCAACAGAAGAGGGGGAACCGTGACCGTCGTTTGGATCAACGGCGCGTTCGGTGCGGGGAAGACGACCACCGCACGGGAACTGATCGAACTGATCCCGAACAGCACGCTCTTCGACCCCGAGGTCATCGGCGGCGCACTGACACACATGCTGCCGGCCAAACGCCTCGCAGAGGTCGGCGACTTCCAGGACCTGCCGAGCTGGCGACGGCTCGTGATCGACACCGCCGCCGCCCTGCTCGCCGAGCTGGGCGGCATCCTCGTTGTCCCCATGACCCTGCTCCGCCAGGAGTACCGCGACGAGATCTTCGGCGGCCTCGCCGCCCGCCGCATTTCCGTACGGCATCTTCTCCTGGCACCGGCCGAAACGATACTGCGGGAGCGAATAGCCGGGCGGGAGATACCACCCGACCTTCCCGACGGCGAGATGCGGCTGCGTCAATGGGCGTACGACCACCTCGCCCCCTACCGCGCCGCCCTGAGCGGCTGGCTCACCGCCGACGCCCATCTCGTCGACACCAGCGCCCTCACCCCGTACGAGACCGCACGGCGCATCGTCGACGCCGTACGCGACGGGGACGTGCCCGTGTGCGACATCGTGCAGACCCCCGAGCCGACCGCCGAGACCGTGGCCGCGGGGGTGTTGCTGTTCGACGAGCACGACCGTGTGCTCCTCGTCGATCCGACGTACAAGGCCGGCTGGGAGTTCCCCGGCGGCGTCGTGGAATCCGGCGAGGCGCCGGCCCGCGCGGGTATGCGCGAGGTCATCGAGGAGACCGGCATACGACTGGACGCCGTGCCGCGGCTGCTGGTCGTGGACTGGGAGTCGCCCGCACCCCCCGGATACGGCGGACTGCGCCTCCTCTTCGACGGCGGGCACATCGACACCACCGGCTCCCAGCGGCCCGTCCTGCCCGGCCCCGAGCTCCGCGACTGGCGCTTCGTCACGGAGGAGGAGGCCGCGGACCTGCTGCCGCCGGTGCGGTACGAACGGTTGCGGTGGGCGCTGCGGGCGCGGGAGCGGGGCGCCGCGCTGTATTTGGAGGCCGGGGTGCCGGTGTGACGCGTGGCGAATTCCGTGGGCGACCGCGGGCCGTCTGCGGCTGAGCGCGCCCACGCGGCGGAGCCGCATGTGTCACAGCTCCGCGCCCCTTTCGAGGCGCGGTGCCGCAGCGGCGCCGGGTGCGCTCAGCTCGCCGCGTAGTTGCGCAGGAACAGCGCCTCCGTCACCGA
>NZ_AEJC01000543.1 GCF_000317595.1 Streptomyces ipomoeae 91-03
AGGGGGACCGGGTTGTCCCTTGAGAAGAGGAGTGCGGACATGTCTCTCTCGCGGTGACGGGGCGGGGAGTTGGAGGGCGCCGACCGCGCGCCGCGATGGGGGAGCTACGCGCGGCCGACGCCGGTCCATGGGGTGCCCGGCGTATGCGGCGGGTCGTTCTCGTGAGATTCGGCTTCGTTCTTCGCCTGCGCGTGCCGGCGCCGGGCGAGCGCCAGGAACCGCGACACCGCGTCAGGGTCGGCGAGGGCACCAGGGCGGTCCATCGGGACGCACCAGTACGAGCGCTCGCCTTCCGGATCGGTGGCCTCGGGCCGTGGCACACCGAGGTAGGAGCCCATCCCAAGGAACTCCGCCCCCAAGCCGTGGCGCGATCTGGTCGCCCACTCCACACGCCGCCCGGTGCCCGCCGGCACGAGGACGTAGTACCACTGGGCGTGCCGGTCAACGAACACAGGTCCGCCGGGCAACGCCTCCGCGAGGAAGGCGTCGATCTCCCGAGGGTTGTCCGTTCCGGCAGCCGCGCGCACCAGGCCGGTCGAGATGCGAACCGCACCGAGGAGACCACCGCACCGAAGAAGCGCCAGCCCTTTCCCGGCCCACTGCTCTGGGGCTTTCCCTGGCTCGAAGGCGGCAGCCAGGAGGAAGGATCGGACCGCGGCATCACGGTCCTCCCAGGCGTGTACGAGCATCCCGGACGCGGCAGGGACGAGAACGAGCTCACCCCTCGGATTCGAATCTTCATTCGACATGACGGCGGTGCCCCCAGCGGCTATCTCGCGTTCAGTGATACGTCGAGTACAACGGGGAATAGGCTGCGGTGTGTAGTGCCAACGCACGCCGATGCGTATAACGCGTATAACGCCCTGCTGGGAAGGGTGCCCTGACAGTGAATCAATCTCGTGCGCGCAACGACGCGCTCAAAGAAGTACTGACCGAAGCGCGCTTGACGTATGAACAGCTTGCCGTCGACGTGCGCGCGGTCGCAGCAGAAGCTGGCGATGTCCTCAAGACGAATAAGAGCGCGGTTGGGAGCTGGGTGAGGGGCGGAGATCCGGAGCCTCGAACGGCCGCGTACATTGCTGAGGCGATCTCTCGCCGGCTCGGCCGCCACGTGGCTCCGACCGACCTCGGCTTCAGCGTCGAGACATCGGAAGGGGCCCCAGGCGCCGAGCTGGGATTGGGCCTGGGACCCGATCCAATGGACACTCTACGGCGCATTGGGGAGGCGGACATCTACCGCCGCAAATTTCTGACGAATGCCGCGTATAGCGTGGCCGCCGCGGCGCTGCCGCTCGGCGTCGAGCAAGCGATCGAGTACGAGCAGCGCGCCGCTATGGTGCAGCGCTCGAAGCGCGCCGGCCGTGCCGAACTGGAAGCCGTCAGAGACATGGTTGACATGTTTGTCCGCGTCGACGAGCGGCACGGAGGGCAGCACGGCCGGAGCGCCGTCGTGCAGTACCTACGATCCGACGTTGCTGAGCTCGTCGCCTCCTCCTTCGCCACCGAGGCTGAGAAGCACGAAGCGCTGATGCTCGCCGCCTGCGTGGCCTACCTGTGCGGATGGAAGTCATACGACGCAAGCGAACACGGCCTTGCGCAGCGTTACTACCTGCAAGCACTCGCGCTTACCCGCAGCGCCGGCGACTCGCTACAGGAAGCGTGGATACTGCGAATCATGGCGCACAACGGTATGGATATCCGGCGCCCCCAGCACACTCTCAACCTTGCGGAAGCCGCACTCGATCGCGTTCGCGGCCGGGTTGATCCGGCGACCGAAGCACTCTTCGCCGTCACCCGCGCCCGAGCACTCGCCACCGTGCGCCGAGGACCCGAGGCCGCGATCCAGATCCGCCAGGCGCAGGACCTCATCATGCGCGGCAGCGAGGCTGAGTTGCCCTACTGGGCCGCGCTCTGGGGCTCGGCGCGCGCGACTGTCGGCAGTCACACCGGCAAGACATTCCGCGCGCTCGGCGACCACGCCAACGCAGAGAAGCACTACGCCGCATCGGCGCGGCTACGGCCGAAGAACGGCAACGAGCGAATCACTGCACTTACCCTCGCCTCTCAGGGCGAGCAGCAGGCCGCACAGGGACATCTCGAAGCAGCATGCGATACGTGGGGCAAAGCACTCGACATGTTCGGTGGCGTCCGCTCGGCGCGCGCCTCAAGCGAGGTCAAAAGCATGCGCCGACAGCTCGCCGTCTTCGAACGCCGCGGCGTCAAGGCAGCGGCCGAGCTTGACGAGCGGGCCCGCTCCTGGCAATTCGCTTACGCCTGAGTTGACCGCGAGCGGCGCAGCCGCGCGGACCGAGTGAACAACCGCTGCTGATGAGGCCGACGGGACGATCGGCGGCTACTTGATCGGGTTCTCGTCGACCCAGTTGGACAGGTCATGGGCGGAGCCGAGGACATCGGGCCGGTTCGTGCCGACGGCCGTTGCTCCCTTGTCCTCGCCCACTGTGAGTAGACCAGCGGAATCCGAGGGGACACGCCCGTGCACGGATCTCCGGTGAGCTGACTGCGGGCTTGCGCGACGGCGCCCGGTGAGAGGACCGGCGTTCGGGGGGCCGGGGGCTCCTCGAACGCCGATGTGAACCTCAGCTCGCCGCAGGAGGCTTGTGCCCGCCGACAGGCACTTTGGACAGAGGGTCGTCCTGGAAGTCCGCCTCGGGCCGGTCGTACACGGTGTCTGCGGTGCGCGACTCCGGAGCCCACCGGCCGCGGCGGTTGCGCTCCACCAGGGAAACGCCGGCGGCCTTCAGGTCTGTGTTCGGACCGGCGCGCAGGTAGTGGGCCGTGACCTTCTTCCCTGCGATGTAGGGGATGCCGGCTCGGTCCGCGAGCAGCTGCACACGATCGTTGAGCGCGCCCGGCTTCAGGTGCTCGCCGCGCTTCGTGGCCAGGTCCCGGGGGGCCAGGTTGCCCTTGGGGGTGAGGGCCACGAAGACCGGCCGGTACTGGCCGTCCGCACCGATCTTCTTACGGACGTCCATCCAGGCCCGAGCACGGCGGACGAGCTGTGTATCAGGCCGGTCGGCAAGGAACTCGGTCGCTCCCTGCGAGTCCTTGTCCTTCTTGGACGTGGCCGTGGTGACCAGCAGCCCCGCGTTCATGATCCGGATGTGGGTCTCAAGAAGGTCGGTTAGCTCACTGCGGCGGTGCAGGTTGTGGTACGCGAAGGCGTCGCGGATACCGATGTGTGTGGTCTCGTCGCACTGGTCCAGGCACTTGAGCAGGTAGGGGATGGTGAGCGCAGCCGAGCGGCGTACCTCCCCGCCGGCCGCTTTCCACTCCTTGCGCCACACGCGGATCTTGCCGCGGACCCGGTCCGGGTTCGGCCGCCGCTCCTCGGGCTGCCAGTTGTAGATTCGGCTCATGTACTGCCTGACGGTGTCCGGGGTGAACTCCCCCTTCTTGCCTCGTCGGATGAGGTGGAGCCCGTAGGCGGTGTAGGTCTTGGTGGTGCACGGCCAGGGCGTTCGCCCCTCCTTCGCGCACCACGTCACGAAGGCCGCTACGGTCCGCTTGCGGTTGTACAAAGTGTTGTCCGCGAGGTCGGGCTTACTCAGCTCCTCCATGTCCTCGTCAGAGAGCCGAAAGTCGGCGTCAGTCCATTCGGGAAACTCGTCCTCGCGCTGCCGTGTCCGGCGAAGTAGAAGATCACGGTGTCGCCCGCGTCGTCGGCCGCCTCACGAAGGGCCTCCTCGACGACGTGGGGGTTCTCCTCGTCGAGCAGGACACGGCAGCGCTCGGGCGGCAGCCCCCAGGGGCCTTCGGTGAACGCCGCGCGCAGGGACGTCAGGTCGTTCTCGACGGCCGGAAGGTCGGGCAGGTCCGGGTCGGTGTAACGGGCCGTACCGACGAGGACCACACGGGAGTCGTACGGGTCCGAAAGCCGGGGCGGCACCGTCGAGTTCACGGCCGCCTCTGCGGTTGCTCGTCATCGCCGACGTCGACGACCCCGACCCGGAGTTCCATCCCCCGCACCTCCGCACCGCCCCTCGGGCTCCGCCCGCCATTGTGCAGGAGTGGGCGGCCGAGGGCACCGCTCAAGGACGCCGTCACACTGATGAAGGATCCAGGAACCCGGCGCGCGGATCGGGGCCGACCCCGGCGCAGCGATGTCCCCACCGGAGTCATCCGGTGGGGACATCGTTCGCCGCGGACGGTGGAGACCTCCCGTCCCTGTTCGCCGGAGCCGACGCCGGCCAGGCCCCGGCAACCGAACAGAGGTCGGAATCAGCGCTCTGAAGCCGATGGGTTCCGGGCCGGATGAGGCGACCCACCTGTCCGCTCCATGCGAAGCCAAGAGGCAGGCCGCCTCGCTGAACCGCCCCCGCGAGCTACGCCGCGTGTTCCACGAACCGCTCCGCCGTCTCCGACAGGAGCTCGCGGCCGTCACGGGCCCACAGGTCGTCGTTGAACAACTCGACCTCGATGGGGCCGGTGTAGCCGGCGGCCTCGACGTAGCCCTTCCACTCGCGCATGTCGATCGCGCCGTCGCCGATCTGGCCCCGGCCGTTCAGGACCCCCGCCGGCAACGGGGTGATCCAGTCGGCGAGTTGGAAGGTGTGGATGCGGCTCGAGGCACCCGCGCGGGCGATCTGCGCGGGGGCCGTGTCGTCCCACCAGATGTGGTACGTGTCGACCGTCACGCCCACCTGCTCCGCCGGGAAGCGTTCCGCGATGTCCAGGGCCTGGGCCAGGGTGGACACCACGCAGCGGTCCGACGCGAACATGGGGTGCAGCGGCTCGATGGCCAGACGGACGCCCCGTTCAAAGGCGTACGGGCCCAACTCGGACAGGGCGTCGGCGATCCGTTCCCGCGCTCCGTGCAGGTCCTTCGAGCCCGCCGGGAGGCCGCCGGACACCAGTACCAGCGTGTCCGTGCCGAGCGTCGCCGCCTCGTCGATCGCCCGACGGTTGTCCTCCAGGGCCGCCGACCGTTCCGCCGGGTCGATGGCCGTGAAGAAGCCGCCCCGGCAGAGGGTCGTGACCGTCAGGCCCGCGTCGCGGATCAGCTTGGCCGTGGCGTCCAGGCCGTACGCCGCCACCGGTTCGCGCCACAGGCCTACGCCCGGGATGCCCAACTCGACGCACTGGGCGACCAGTTCGGGCATCGACAGCTGCTTCACCGTCATCTGGTTGATCGAGAAGCGGGAGAGGTCTCCGGCGGTATTCGTCGTGCTCATTGGGCCACTCCGTACAGCGCCAGCAGGTTCTTCATCCGGGTCTCCGCCAGCGCCGGGTCCGGGAACAGGCCCAGACCGTCGGCCAGTTCGTAGGCCTTCGCGAAGTGCGGGAGCGAGCGGGCCGACTGCAGGCCGCCGACCATCGTGAAGTGGGACTGGTGGCCGGCCAGCCAGGCCAGGAACACCACGCCCGTCTTGTAGAAGCGGGTGGGGGTCTGGAAGAGGTGGCGGGAGAGTTCGACGGTCGGGTCCAGCAGCTCCCGGAAGCCCTTCACGTCGCCCGTGTCCAGAACGCGTACCGCCTCCGCCGCAAGGGGCCCCAGCGGGTCGAAGATGCCCAGCAGCGCGTGGCTGAAGCCCTTCTCGTCGCCCGCGATCAGCTCGGGGTAGTTGAAGTCGTCGCCCGTGTAGCAGCGGACGCCCTGCGGGAGGCGGCGGCGGATGTCGATCTCTCGCTGGGCGTCCAGCAGGGAGACCTTGATGCCGTCCACCTTGTCGGGGTGGGCCGCGATGACGTCCAGGAACACATCGGTCGCCGCGTCGAGGTCGGCCGACCCCCAGTAGCCCTCCAGCGCCGGGTCGAACATCGGGCCGAGCCAGTGCAGCACGACCGGTTCGGCGGCCTGCCTCAGGAGATGTCCGTAGACCTCCAGGTAGTCCTCGGGGCCCTTGGCCGCCGCCGCCAGCGCGCGCGACGCCATCAGGATCGCCTGGGCGCCCGACTCCTCGACCACGGCCAGCTGTTCCTCGTAGGCCTTGCGGATCTCCTCCAGGGAGGCCGGGCCCGTGAGCTGGTCGGTGCCCACGCCGCAGGCGATACGGCCGCCGACCGACTTCGCCTCGGCCGCGCTGCGGCGGATCAGTTCCGCCGCGCCCGCCCAGTCGAGGCCCATGCCGCGCTGCGCGGTGTCCATCGCCTCGGCGACGCCCAGGCCGTGGGACCACAGGTGACGGCGGAAGGCGAGGGTCGCGTCCCAGTCGACGGCGGCGGGGGAGTCCGGGGACACATCGGCGTACGGGTCGGCGACGACGTGCGCCGCCGAGAAGACCGTACGGGAGGTGAAGGGGGCGCCGGTCGTCGGCGCCAGCGGTTCGCTGCGAGGGGTGTAGGTCTTCAACACCCCATCGGCGCCGGGGAGTCGGATCGTCACAGCTGGATCTCCGGTACGTCGAGACGGCGGCCCTCGGCCGAGGACTTCAGGCCCAGTTCGGCGAGCTGGACGCCGCGGGCGCCGGCCAGCAGGTCCCAGTGGTAGGGGGCGTCGGCGTAGACGTGCCTGAGGAACAGCTCCCACTGGGCCTTGAAGCCGTTGTCGAAGTCGGCGTTGTCGGGGACTTCCTGCCACTGGTCACGGAAGGAGTAGGTGGCGGGGATGTCGGGGTTCCACACCGGCTTGGGGGTGGCGCTGCGGTGCTGGACACGGCAGTTCCTCAGGCCTGCCACCGCCGAACCCTCCGTGCCGTCGACCTGGAACTCCACCAGCTCGTCGCGGTTGACGCGGACGGCCCAGGAGGAGTTGATCTGGGCGATCGCGCCGCCTTCGAGCTCGAAGATGCCGTACGCGGCGTCGTCGGCCGTGGCGTCGTACGGCTTGTCCTGCTCGTCCCAGCGCTGCGGGATGTGGGTGGCGGTGAGGGCCTGGACGGACTTCACGCGGCCGAACAGCTCGTGCAGGACGTACTCCCAGTGCGGGAACATGTCGACGACGATGCCGCCGCCGTCCTCGGCGCGGTAGTTCCAGGAGGGGCGCTGGGCCTCCTGCCAGTCGCCCTCGAAGACCCAGTAGCCGAACTCGCCGCGGATGGAGAGGATGCGGCCGAAGAAGCCGCCGTCGATCAGGCGCTTCAGCTTGAGCAGACCGGGGAGGAAGAGCTTGTCCTGGACGACGCCGTGCTTGATGCCGGCGGCGTTCGCCAGCCGGGCCAGCTCCAGGGCGCCCTCAAGACCCGTCGCCGTCGGCTTCTCCGTGTAGATGTGCTTGCCCGCCGCGACCGCCTTCTTGATCGCCTCCTCGCGGGCCGAGGTGACCTGGGCGTCGAAGTAGATGTCCACGGAGTCGTCGGCGAGGACCGCGTCCACGTCCATCGCCCAGTGCTCCAGGCCGTGCCGCTCGGCCATCGCCTTCAGCGCGTGCTCACGGCGGCCGACGAGGACCGGCTCCGGCCACAGCACCGTGCCGTCGCCCAGGTCCAGACCACCCTGCTCGCGGATCGCGAGTATCGAGCGGACGAGGTGCTGGCGGTAGCCCATCCGTCCGGTCACGCCGTTCATGGCGATTCTTACCGTCTTGCGTGTCACGATCGGCCCCTTCGTTCGGTTCATCGCTTAACTGCTCGTTCGTTTTGGTTCGTACGCGTCCGGCGCCGCGTACGCCCGGAGACTCGGGAGAGAGGTGAGCGTGACAGCAAGCGCTTTCTATCTGATGAGAAGCTAGCCTCTGAGCAGCGGTCTGGACAAGACCGCCGGGACGTCGAGTTGTTCGAGGGGGCGAACACTGGGCCGTTCGAGGGGGCGAACGGTGATCGCGGTCGTATGGTTCCCCCGGACGGGCAGTGGACGGACCCCGACGACTCGAACGAGACGCGCACCGGAGGACGAGAAACGATGACTGTGACCCTGGCGGACGTGGCGGCCCGTGCGCAGGTGTCCCCCGCGACCGTCTCCCGGGTACTCAACGGCAACTATCCGGTGGCCGCGTCCACGCGCGAGCGCGTGCTCAAGGCCGTGGACGAGCTGGACTACGTCCTCAACGGCCCCGCCAGCGCGCTCGCCGCCGCCACCTCCGATCTCGTCGGCATCCTGGTGAACGACATCGCCGACCCCTTCTTCGGGATCATGGCCGGCGCCATCCAGTCCGAGATCGGCGGGCCGGGCGGGCGTGCGGGTGGGGAACGGCTCGCCGTCGTCTGCAACACCGGCGGCTCCCCGGAGCGCGAGCTGACCTACCTCACGCTGTTGCAGCGCCAGCGCGCCGCCGCCGTCGTCCTCACCGGTGGGGCCGTCGAGGACGCGGCGCATGTCGCCGCCGTCGGCAACAAGCTGCGCAAGCTGACGGAGGCCGGGACACGGGTGGTGCTCTGCGGGCGACCGCCCGCGCCGGAGGCCATCGCGATCACGTTCGACAACCGGGGCGGCGGGCAGCAGCTCACCGAGCATCTGATCGGGCTGGGGCATCGGCGGCTGGGCTACATCGCCGGGCCGGAGGAACGTACGACCACCCGGCA
Source organism: Streptomyces ipomoeae 91-03 (assembly GCF_000317595.1). Classification (GTDB taxonomy): domain Bacteria; phylum Actinomycetota; class Actinomycetes; order Streptomycetales; family Streptomycetaceae; genus Streptomyces; species Streptomyces ipomoeae. The sequence continues at coordinate 8,418 of NZ_AEJC01000543.1, forward strand.
TCGGCTGGAGGGACATCGGGCGGCCCTGGCCGCCGCCGGCATCGAGGACGACCCGAGACGGACCGTGTACGGACGGTACGACCGGCTCTCCGGGTACGAGGCCACGCTGGAGTTGCTGCGGCGGGATCCGGGGCTCACGGCGGTCGTCGCCGCGAACGACACGGTCGCGCTGGGCGCGTGTGCGGCGCTGCGGGACTCCGGGCTCCGGATCCCGGACGACGTGTCCGTCGCCGGGTTCGACGATCTGCCGTTCAGCATCGATGCGGTGCCTTCGCTCACGACGGTGCGGTTGCCGTTGTCGGAGGCGGGGGCCCGGGCCGGGCGGATCGCCATGGGCCGGGAGGAGCCGCCGCCTGGGGGGATCGCCACGGTTCGGGGGGAGTTGATGGTCCGGGGGTCGAGTGGGGGGCCTCGGGTGGGGTGAGGCGGGTGGTCGGCGGAGTGCCTTCACTAAGTGCTCAGGTTGACTGATTTCAGGGCTTGCAGGGTTGAGACGGGGAGGATGTGGCCACGGCCCCTTTCACTGTCACGAGGCCCGAACAAGCCGGGTTCCCCGATCGAGAGCAGGCCGACCAGTCCGCCCGTACTGGAGAACGCGGGAGCACCGTCGAGATCGCTTTTGATTTCACCGGACACCCGCAGCCACTCCCCCGTGCGGCCGTTGACCTCCAAGACGCACGAGTAGGGTCCGTCCCACGTGTAGGCGTTCACCAGGAGTTGACTGCCGGGCGTAGGGCGCTGGTCGGCGGTCAGTGGCCGAGCCGGGAAAGGAAGCGGATCGCACAGGCGCAGCGCCACGACGTAGTACTGCTTCTTGCGATGGGTGACGGCGTACCTCTCGATCGACGCAGCCCGCACAATTCGCCCATCGCCCCGCACCACCGCCTTGAAGCTTGACGTTCTCCAACCCCCCAGGGGGAGCAGATGCTCAAACGTGACCACCGTCTCGGCGTCGACGAGAAGGCCGTTACCTCGATGCTTGGTGTCCCCTCTGATCATCTGGACCGTCACGGATTCGACGTATTCCTCGTCCACTTGCCAGCCGCTGGTGAACACGTTGAGATCACCGTGGACGGTCGTGCTCTGACCGAAGACCCCTGACGCCCCGCTGCTTGCCCTGTCCCCGTTTCGAGCATCCGGCACGAACACTTCCGGCAACAGCGCCGTTTCCCCCACCCGTTCAGCCGTCCTCTCCGCGTCCGCCAGTTGCCGCTCCAACTGCTCGCACCGCTCCTCCGCCCGTCGGTGCAGAGCCCGGACACGGGCCAACTCCTCCTGCAGATCGTGGATCTCGGCGCGCAGTCGGGCATGCTCCTCCGCCGACCCGCCTGACGACGTGGCGTCCCCCAGCCCCTCCTCCGCCGACGACACCGACGCCGCCTGAAGCTCCCGGTACCGCATCTGGAGATCCCGGATGCGGTGTTCGCGGTCCTGGACCGCGTCCTCCAGCAGGCGTTCGCGCATGGCGGCCCGCCGCGCCTCCTGGTCGGCCTCGGCCAGTTGGCGTTGGAGCAACTGGACCTTGTGGACGGGGCTGTTGCCGGCCCGCAGCGCGGCATCGTGCAGGGCGCGGAGCATGCCGATCGTCTCCTCGGTCGGTACGTTGCCACGTTCCTCGGCGACGTCGTGGAGGAGGTTCAGCACGAACTCCCATGGGGGCAGGCGACGTCCGCTGAGATAGCGGGAGACGGTGCCGGAGTCGTACGAGCGGCGGGCCGCGTAGCGGCGGGTCGAGATGCCGAGGCCCTGGAAGAGGTCCCGCAACGCCTGGGCCAGGGCGAGCACTTCGGGGGGCAGGTCCTCGTCGACCCGTTTCAGCTCGCTCATCAGGTGCCGCCCCCGTTCCCGTATCCGCTGCCAGTCATCCGGCAGCACCGCTGCGCCTCCCGCAGCACCCCGCGCCCAAGTGACAGTGGACGTACGCCTTCTCGGGCGCCGCCATCCTTCATCCTCCATCCGCCACGAACGGGGACTTCACCATGCCTCAGCGCGCCAAGGGTTTTAAGGGATTCCAGGATCTCGTCGTGTTCCTCGCCGTACTCGACACCGGCACCGTGCTCGTCCTGCGCGGCATCGCCCCCGAGTCGCTGGCCACGATCGCCGTCGCCGTCTCCGGTCTCTACGCCGCCTGGCGCGGCAACGGCGAACCGCCGCGGTCACCGGCACCGTTGTCGCCGCCCCCGTCGCCACCGGCTTCCGGCGACGACGACTCCACCCGCCCTCACGCACCGTGACACTCCAGCGCGCGCCGTGACCGGCTCCCGCTTACGTTGGCCGAGTAACACCCCACCCACCCGAGGAGGAACCATGGCTGCCAAGGGCAAGGGCAACATGGACAAGCTCAAGGGCAAGGCCAAGGAGATGACCGGGAAGGTCACCGGTGACCGCGAGCAGCAGGTCGAGGGAAAGCTCGAACAGACGCGCGGCGAGGCCAAGCAGGCGCAGGACAAGGTCCAGGAGCGCGCCCGGGAGTCGAAACGCTCGGCGAAGCGCGACCGCACCTGAGCGACGACGCCTGAGTGAGGGCATCTGAGTGAGGGCATCCGAGCGACGGCACCCTCGGGTGCCGGCCCGTCGGTGCCGAGCGCTCGTCGAGCCGTAGGGGGCACCGTCAACATGCGTGACATCTCCGACACCATGCCGACCCTTGCCGCGATCGCCCCCTTCGCCTCCGGCCCCGTCCGCATCGAGGACGTCGCCAACACCCGGGTCAAGGAGTGCGACCGCCTGGAGGCCTGCGCGGAGAACCTCCGGCGGCTGGGGGCGGAGGTCGCCACGGGCCCCTACTGGATCGAGATCCGCCCCGGCGCACCGCTGACCTCCACCACGGACATCAAGACGTACAGCGACCACCGCATCGTGATG
>NZ_AEJC01000544.1 GCF_000317595.1 Streptomyces ipomoeae 91-03
GCGACCAGCCCCCACCCACCCGCACCCGCAACACATCCTCGCTCCCCGAGCTGGAAGGCGCAGCGGAGTTGAAGGGACGCGGCATCTGGGGACGGGGCGGCGGGGGCGAGACGCCGGTTGGCTGGTCAGTGCGCGGTGAGCGAATCGTGCAGGATCGCCGCCAGTTCGCGCGGTCGCGAGAACATCGGCCAGTGACCGGTGTCCATCTCGACCAGCCGCCACCGGTCACTCTTCAGCGCCTCGGCCACGGCGGGCAGGAACTCGTCCCCGTCCAGCAGGCACTTGATGTACGTGGCCGGAAGCTCGCCCGCAGGGCGCTCCAGGACGGCGGGCTCGGTGAGTGTGGCACCCGGATGGGGCGTCGACCCGGCGACGATGCGGTCGATCTGCTCATCGGTGAGCCCCTGCTCCGCGTAGTGGGACGCGCCCACGCGCGGCCAGACCCCACCGTTCTCGGCGATCGACTGCCGTATGGGGCCGCTCGGCCAGCCCGACAGGAACGACTCCCCGTCGACCGGGACGTTCGAGTCGACGAAGACCACATGCGCCAGCCGGTCGCCGATCCGCTCGGCGGCCTGGCCCACGGGGACGCCCGCGTAACTGTGCCCGACCAGGACGACGTTCCGCAGATCGAGGCGCTCCACCTCGTCCACGATGTCCCGCACATGGGTCTGCTGCCCGGCGGGCACCCCCTGCTTCTCGGCGAGCCCGGACAGTGTGAGCGGATGGACGCCATGGCCGAACTTCCGCAGCTCCACGGCCACTTCGTCCCACGCCCACGCACCCAGCCGGGCACCCGCCACCAACACGAAATGAGTCATGACCGCACCGTAGCCCGAGGGTCTGACAACCGGCCCGCGGGCGGCACCTCAGCCGTCCTCCGCGGCGAGCACCGGGCCGGATCAATCCGTCGGGTCGGGGGTGTCCCGAGGGTCTTCCTTGTCCGGCCCCTGCGCCCGTACCCGCTGCACATGCTCCAGTGACTCCCGCAGTTCGGTGAGCCAGTCGTCGGTGTGGCGCTGGACCAGGCGTACGCACCAGGCGAGGGCGTCGCTGCGGCTGCGGGCGACGCCGGCGGCGATGAGGGTGTCGAGGACCCGGCGCTCCGGCTGGCGCAGCCGGGTCATCACCGGGGCGGCGACATGGGTGAACAGGGCCCGTTCGCCCGCGCACTCCACGCCCCAGGAGACCTTCTTCCCGAAGCGGTGCTCGGCCTCCCGCGCCACCTCGATCCGGTCCTCACGGGTGCGCTCCCGGAACTCCTGGACCCGGGCCTCGACGGCAGCCGCGCGCTCGGCCGCCGAGGCGCCTTCCGTCAGCCGGGGCTCGGGGATGCGGCCGATGACGGTGATCTCCTCGCGGTCGACCGTCACCTCCGCGAGGCTCTCGAAGAGGTCGTCGGGCAGTCGGCCGGCGAACCAGCCGCGCAGTTTCTCGTGCTGTTCCGCTGTAATCATGTAATAACGATTACTCCGGAGTGCCATGAACGCAAGGGGGTGCGTGGAGGTCGTTTCGAAGGCGTTTCGGAGTCGTTCCGGGGGGCGTCGCAGGTTGAAGCGGAACGTTTCAGGCCGATTGCGCAGCCATGGAGATCCAGCCACCCAAGGTCGCCGGACGATCAAGAACCGCTCAGATTCGGGCCTCCGGCGTTCGAACTCCGTGACTTCACGCCACTCATTGAACACTCAAAGTTACTGATTTCGGTGGGTCGGATGTGTGTTCAGGGGTGGGACCCGGCAGACTCTCGCTCGCCGATCCGGCACCGACCGGTCAGGCTTCGTACACGCGACACATGTGGCGAAGCCTCCGGGACATCCATGGAGCGGAAGGATGCACACAATGCCGAACACCGCGCGATGGGCAGCGACTCTCACCCTGACGGCCACCGCCGTCTGCGGCCCCTTCTCGGGGGCCGCGCTCGCCGCCCCCGAACCCGGCGCCTTTGGGCTCTACGCGCCCTCCGCGCTGGTCCTGACCACGGGCCACGGCGAGCGCGCCGCCACCGTCACACCCGAGCGTGCGGTCACCCTGACCTGCGCGCCCAAGCCCTCCGGTACGCATCCGGCCCCCGCCGACGCCTGCGCCGAACTCCGGGCCGGCGGCGGTGATCTCGACACCCTGACGAGCAGGGCCGGGGCGATGTGCAGCAAGCAGTACGACCCGGTGGTCGTCACCGTCCAGGGCGTCTGGCAGGGCAAGCGTGTCGCGTACGAGCGGACCTTCGCCAACGAGTGCGTGAAGGACTCCGCCACCACGGTGCTCTTCGCGTTCTAGAGGCCGGGGTCGCGCGGACCCGCGAGTGATGAGCGGGGGCTTGTAACTGGGGAGTGCGAGCCCTTTCGCGGTGTGCCACGCGATCCCCGTTCGG
>NZ_AEJC01000545.1 GCF_000317595.1 Streptomyces ipomoeae 91-03
CTTCCGCGTGTTCAGAGGGCCAGGTGCCGGCGTAGGGCCACGTCGATCTCGGTCATTCGCTGACGCGGGACCGAACCGACAGGTCGCAGCAGCCTCTCCGGAGCGAGAGCGCGTACCTGCTCGCACTGCACCTTGGAGTCCTTCGGGAGCCCGCACTCCCCGGCGGGAAGCAGCACCTGGAACGGATGGACGCGGGACGTGTTCGTCGTCAGGGGGACCAACGTGATCACGCCCCGTCCGGTCCGCGACGCAGCCGCGTTGGCACCGTCGTTGGAGACGATCACGGCCGGGCGCGCCTTGTTGGCCTCGCTGCCGCGCGTCGGCTCGTAATCGACCAGGTAGATGTCACCGCGCTTCATCGGTCAGCCCATCCCCCGAGAACTGGTCCCAGAACTGGGCGTCCTCGCTCCCGTCCCACTCCGCGAACGCCTCGGTGTACTCCTGCTCGAGCTGTGCCTGCCGGAGCATTTCGATGGCGGCGTGTATCACAGCGGACCGGGAATCGGCCTCCGTACGCGCGGCGTACTCATCGACGAAGGTGACGTCCTCCTGCGGCAGGCTCACACTAATCTTCACACCCATGATGCTACCCGGAGTAGGACTCCATTAGCCACTCCACACCGAACTGCCACTCATGGAAGGATGACCGAACCCACACATAACGAGGAGATGACCGCGTGCCTGGCACAAACCTGACCCGCGAAGAGGCTCAGCAGCGGGCGGAGCTGCTCAGCGTTGACTCGTACGAGATCGATCTGGATCTCTCCGGCGCGCAGGAGGGCGGTACCTACCGGTCCGTGACCACGGTGCGCTTCGACGTCTCGGAGAACGGGGCCGAGTCCTTCATCGACCTGGTGGCGCCGACCGTCCACGAGGTGACGCTCAACGGGGACGCCCTCGACCCCGCCGAGGTGTTCAAGGACTCCCGGATCGCCCTGCCGGGGCTGCTGGAGGGGCGCAACATCCTGCGGGTCGTCGCCGACTGCGCGTACACCAACACGGGTGAAGGTCTGCACCGGTTCGTCGACCCGGTCGACGACCAGGCCTATCTGTACACCCAGTTCGAGGTTCCGGACGCCCGCCGCGTCTTCGCCTCGTTCGAACAGCCCGACCTGAAGGCCACCTTCCAGTTCACGGTGAAGGCGCCGGAGGGGTGGACGGTCATCTCCAACTCGCCCACCCCGGAGCCCAAGGACAACACCTGGTCCTTCGAGCCGACGCCCCGTATCTCCACGTACATCACGGCGCTCATCGTCGGCCCGTACCACTCCGTCCACAGCGTGTACGAGAAGGACGGGCAGTCCGTGCCGCTGGGCATCTACTGCCGTCCGTCACTCGCCGAGTTCCTCGACTCGGACGCCATCTTCGAGGTGACCCGGCAGGGCTTCGACTGGTTCCAGGAGAAGTTCGACTACGCGTACCCGTTCAAGAAGTACGACCAGCTGTTCGTACCGGAGTTCAACGCGGGCGCGATGGAGAACGCCGGGGCCGTCACCATTCGGGACCAGTACGTCTTCCGGTCCAAGGTCACCGACGCCGCGTACGAGATGCGCGCCGAGACCATCCTGCACGAGCTGGCCCACATGTGGTTCGGCGACCTCGTGACGATGGAGTGGTGGAACGACCTGTGGCTGAACGAGTCGTTCGCCACGTACACCTCCATCGCCTGCCAGGCGTACGCCCCCGGCTCGCGCTGGCCGCACTCCTGGACCACGTTCGCCAACTCCATGAAGACCTGGGCGTACCGGCAGGACCAGCTGCCGTCCACGCACCCGATCATGGCCGAGATCCGCGACCTGGACGACGTGCTCGTCAACTTCGACGGCATCACGTACGCCAAGGGCGCGTCCGTGCTGAAGCAGCTCGTCGCGTACGTCGGCATGGACGAGTTCTTCCGGGGCGTACAGGCGTACTTCAAGACGCACGCGTACGGCAACACGCGCCTGTCCGATCTGCTGGGCGCCCTGGAGGAGACCTCGGGCCGCGATCTGAAGGCCTGGTCGAGGGCGTGGCTGGAGACGGCCGGGATCAACGTCCTGCGCCCCGAGATCGAGACGGACGAGCACGGCGTCATCACGTCGTTCGCCGTCCGCCAGGAGGCCCCGGCGCTGCCCGCGGGCGCGAAGGGCGCGCCGACGCTGCGCCCGCACCGGATCGCGGTCGGCCTGTACGAGCTGGATGACGACAGCGGCAAGCTGGTGCGCGACGACCGCGTCGAGCTGGACGTCGACGGCGAACTGACCGCCGTGCCGCAGCTGGTCGGCAAGCGCCGCCCGGCCGTGATCCTCCTCAACGACGACGACCTGTCGTACGCGAAGGTCCGTCTGGACGAGCAGTCGCTGGCGTTCGTCACCGAACACCTCGGCGACTTCGGGTCCTCCCTCCCCCGCGCCCTGTGCTGGGCCTCCGCCTGGGACATGACGAGGGACGCGGAGCTGGCGACCCGGGACTACCTCTCCCTGGTCCTGTCCGGCATCGGCAAGGAGTCGGACATCGGTGTCGTGCAGTCGCTGCACCGCCAGGTGAAGCTGGCGATCGACCTGTACGCCGACCCGACGGGCCGCGAGGCGCTGCTCACCCGCTGGACCGACGCGACCCTCGCGCACCTGCGCTCCGCCGAGCCGTCCTCCGACCACCAGCTGGCCTGGGCCCGGGCGTTCGCCGCGACCGCCCGCACTCCCGAGCAACTGGACCTCCTGGAGGCCCTGCTGGAGGGGACCCAGACCATCGAAGGGCTGGCCGTCGACACCGAGCTGCGCTGGGCGTTCGTCCTGCGGCTGGCGGCGGTGGGCCGGTACGACGAGGCGGAGATCGCCGGCGAGTACGAGCGCGACAAGACGGCCGCCGGTGAACGCCACGCCGCCACCGCCCGCGCCTCCCGCCCGACCCCGGAGGCCAAGGCGGAGGCCTGGGCGTCGGTCATCGACTCCGACAAGCTCCCGAACGCCGTCCAGGAGGCGGTCATCGGCGGCTTCGTCCAGACCGACCAGCGCGAACTCCTCGCCCCCTACGCCGACAAGTACTTCGAGGTCGTCAAGGGCATCTGGGACTCCCGCTCCCACGAGATCGCCCAGCAGATCGCCATCGGCCTCTACCCGACCATCCAGGTCTCGGAGGAGACCCTCCGCAAGACGGACGCCTGGCTGGCCTCCGCCGAGCCGAACGCGGCCCTCCGCCGTCTCGTCTCCGAGTCCCGCGCGGGCGTGGAACGCGCCCTGAGGGCCCAGGCCGCGGACGCGGCGGCGGCCGTGGAGTAAGCCGCGCGGAGTCCGCCTCACGGCGAGCAGTCCGTCGTACGACG
>NZ_AEJC01000546.1 GCF_000317595.1 Streptomyces ipomoeae 91-03
GCTCCCCGCCGTCCCCTGGCCCCTGTCCGCCAGAACCGCCGGTGCACTCCGGGCGCAGGCCGAGCGGCTGGTCGGGTTCGTCGAGCGGCGCCCGGAGCTGTCGGCCGAGGACGTGGGCCACGCGCTGGCGACCACCCGGGCCGGGCTCGAACACCGGGCCGTGGTGGTGGGCGCCGACCGCGAGGAACTGCTGGCCGCCCTGCGCGCGTTCACCCCGGCCGAGTCGGACCCGGCGCTGCCGCGCGGCGCGACGAGCACGGGCAGGCTGGGCTTCCTGTTCACCGGCCAGGGCAGCCAGCGCGCCGCCATGGGCCTCGAACTGCGCGCCGCCTTCCCGGTGTTCGCGTCGGCGTTCGACGAGGTGTGCGCCCAGGTGGACCGTCATCTGGACCGCCCGCTGCGCGAGGTGATCGCATCGGGCGACGGGCTGGACGAGACGGGGTACGCGCAGCCGGCGCTGTTCGCCGTCGAGGTGGCGCTGTTCCGTCTGTTCGAGTCATGGGGCGTACGGCCCGACCTCCTCGCCGGACACTCCGTCGGCGAGCTGTCCGCCGCGCATGTGGCGGGCGTCCTGACGCTCGCGGACGCGGCGGCCGTGGTCACCGCCCGGGGCCGGCTGATGCAGGCGCTGCCGAGGGGCGGGGCGATGGTGGCGCTCCAGGCCACGGCCGACGAGGTCGAGCCGCTGCTCGCCCACGCCGAGGGCCGGGTGGGCATCGCCGCGCTCAACGGCCCGTCCGCCACGGTGGTGTCGGGCGACGAGGACGCGGTCGGCGAGATCACGTCCGCGGTCCGCTCCTGGGGCCGCGCGACCAAGCGGCTGGTGGTCAGCCACGCGTTCCACTCCCCGCGCATGGACCCGATGCTGGAGGAGTTCGGCCGGGTCGTACGGGGCGTGACGCTGAGCGCGCCCGAGATCCCGCTGGTGTCCACGGTCACCGGCCGGATCGCCACCGAGGCGGAACTGTGCTCGCCGGAGTACTGGATCGAGCAGGTACGACAGCCCGTCCGGTTCGTCGACGCGGTCCGCACCCTCGCCGCGCGCCAGGTGACCACCACATTGGAGCTGGGCCCGGCCGGGGTGCTCACGGCGATGGTCGACGACTGTGTGTCCGGCCTCGGCACGGTGACCCCCGTGGCGGCCGTACGGTCCGGGTCGCCCGAGCCCGTGGCCGTGGTGTCGGCCCTGGGACGGCTGTGGAGCGCCGGGGTGGCCGTCGACTGGCCGGCGTTCTTCGCCCCGGCCGGGGCCCGGCGGCGGGCGGACCTGCCGACGTACGCGTTCCAGCGGAAGCGGTACTGGCTGGAGCCCGGCCCCGCCACGGCGTCGGGGCGCTCCGGTGGCGCGGCCGACCACCCGTTGCTGGACTCGGCCGTCGAGATCGCCGGCCGCGACGAGATGGTCCTCACCGCCCGGCTCTCGGCCCGCTCGGCCCCGTGGCTCGCGGACCACACCGTGCACGGCGAGCCGATGCTCCCCGTGTCCGCCCTGCTGGACATGGTGGTCCGGGCGGCCGACGAGGTCGGCTGCACGGTCGTGGACGAGCTGCGGGTGAGCCGCCCGATCGTGCTCCCCGAACGCTCCCTCCTCCGGCTCCAGCTCACCGTCGGCCCCCCGGACGACAAGGGCACCCGCGCGTTCACCGTGCACACCGGCGCCGACGAGGACCACCCGACATGGACCACCTGCGCGTCGGGCACGCTGACCCCCGGCGGCCGGGAGACCCCGTTCGAGCTGGGGCCATGGCCACCGACGGGGGCGGAGACGCTGTATCCGGCCCCCGAGGAGCAGGCGGCGCCCCGGTCACCCCGCAGGACGGCATACGAGGACCCGGCAGCAAGCCCGCCCCGGGGAACCACGTACGAAGACCCGGCAGCGACCCGATCGCCCCACGGAACGGCACACAAGAACCCAGCGGCAAGCCCGCCCCGTGGAGCCGCACACGAGGACCCGGCGGCAGCCGGTTCTTCTCCCGGGCCCGTCCGCCCGGAGCCGGTGGCGGGCGGTCGGGTTGCCGGACCCGCGGGGAAGGCGCTCTCGGCGGTCTGGCGGCGCGGCGGTGAGCTGTTCGCCGAGGTCGCCCTGGACGAGGACGCCGACACCGATGGGTACGGGCTGCATCCGGCGCTGCTGGAGGCCGCCCTGCACGGCACCGCGCTGATCGCGGGCGTGGGGCGGCCGGGGGTCTTCGTGGAGTTGCGCGGGGTCCGGCTGCACACGGTCGGCGCCTCGGCGGTCCGGGTGCGGATGACTCCCGGCGCCGACGGCGGCTGGGCGGTACGGCTCGCCGACCCGTCGGGGCGGCCGGTCGCGTCGATCGCCGCCGCCGTCGCCCGCCCCGTCGACGAGGGCGCCGTCGCCACGGCCCGGTCGCGTCCGCAGGACTCCCTGTTCCGGGTCGCCTGGAACCCGGTCGTTCCGGCGGCCTGGGAGCACGCCGCGCTGGCCGTACTGGACACCGGCGGCGGCGACCTCGGTTTCGGCGACGTCCGGCGGTTCACCGACATCGACGCGGCCCTGGACTCACCGGTCGCGTTCGACGCGCTGCTCGCCCCGTTCCTGTTCGCGCCGGGCGGTGACGTGGCGGCCCGGGCTCAGGACGCCACGCGGCGGGCGCTGGCCCTCGTCAAGTCGTGGCCGTCGGACGACCGGTCCGCCGAGACCCCGCTGGTCGTGGTGACCCGGGGCGCGGTGTCCACCGGCAGGGGCACCGACCTGCGGGCCGGTGTGACCGATCTGGTCGCCGCGCCGGTCTGGGGGCTGCTGCGCTCGGCCCAGTCGGAGATGCCCGGCCGGATCGTCCTGGTCGACCTGGACGACGACCCGGCGTCGGCCGAGGCCCTGCCCTCGATCGTCGCCTCCGGTGAACCCCAGGCCGCGGTGCGCGGCGGCACGGTGTTCGTACCGCGCGTGGCCCGGCTGTCCCCGACGACCGACGAACCGACGCCCGGACTCTCCTCCCCGACGACCGACGAGACGGCGCCCGGACTCTCCTCCCCGACAACCGAGGAGACGGCGCCCGGACTGTCCTCCCCGAGTCCTTGGCGCCCCGGCGGCACGGTCCTGGTCACCGGCGGCACCGGCGCGCTCGGGGCCCGCTTCGCCCGTCATCTCGTCCGGGAGCACGGCGTGTCCCACCTGCTGCTCGTCAGCCGCAGCGGGCCGGCGGCCCCCGGCGCGGCCGAACTCGCCGACGAGCTGGCCGAGCTGGGCGCCAAGGTGATGATCACCGCCTGTGACCTGGCCGACCGGGACGCACTCGGCGCCCTGCTGGCGACCGTCCCGGCGGAGCACCCGCTCACCGGGGTCGTGCACACGGCCGGTGTGAACGACGACGGACTGGTCCCGGATCTGACCCCCGACCGGCTGGCGGCCGTACTGCGGCCCAAGGTGGACGCGGCGTGGCATCTGCACGAGCTGACGCTCGGTCATGATCTGTCGGCGTTCGTGCTGTTCTCGTCCGTCGCGGGTCTCGTGGGCGGTCCCGGCCAGGCCAACTACGCCGCCGCCAACACCTTCCTCGACGCCCTCGCCGAGCATCGCGCCGCCCGCGGTCTGCCCGCGACCTCGCTGGCGTGGGGTCTGTGGGACGCGGCGGGCGGCATGGGCGGCGCCCTGAGCGAGGCCGACCGCAAGCGGATCGCCCGCACCGGTCTGCTGCCGGTGACCGAGGAGGACGGCCCCGGCCTCCTGGACGCCGCGCTGCGTCTGGACCGGCCGACGCTCGTGGCCACCCCCATCGACGTGTCCGCCCTGCGCGCCCGCCCGGACCAGGTCCCGCTCGTGTTCGGCGCCCTGGCACGGGCGACGGCCCGCCCGTCCGCCCACGACGGCGCCGTACCGACGCGGTCGCTGGCACAGCGGCTGGAGGGGCTGTCGGAGGAGCGGCGGCAGGAGGCCGTGTTCGAGTTCGTACGCGGTGAGGTCGCCCTCGTGCTCGGTCACCGCGACACGGCCGCCGTCGGCGCGGACCGGCTCTTCTCCGAGCTCGGCTTCGACTCGCTCGTCTCGGTCGAGCTGCGCAACCGGCTCAGTTCGGCGACGGGCCTGCGGCTGTCGGCCTCGGTGGTGTTCGAGCACCCCACGCCGGCCGCGCTGACGAAGCATCTGTGCGCCGAACTGCTCACCACGGCACCCGAGGAGAAGACGGCGGCCCCGGCCCCCACCACCGTGGACTTCGCCGCCGAGGTGTGTCTCGACGACGACATACGGCCCGCCGACGAGCTGATCCGGGTCGCCGTCGACCCCCGCGAGATCCTGCTGACCGGCGCCACCGGATTCCTCGGGGCGTTCCTGCTGCGCGATCTGATGCGCTCGACCACGGCCCGTGTGCACTGCCTCGTACGCGGCGCCGACCAGGCGGACGCGGAGCGGCGGCTGCGCGCGAACCTGGAGTGGTACGAGGTCCTGGACGAGGTCGACCTGGACCGGGTCTCGGTCGTCGTCGGGGACCTCGCCGCACCCCGACTGGGGCTGGGCGAGGACGAGTTCGACGATCTGGCCCGCTTCGTCGACGTCGTGTACCACGCCGGTGCGACGGTGAGCTGGCTGCGGCCGTACACCGAGCTGCGGCAGTCCAACGTGGCCGGGACGCGGGAGGTGCTGCGGCTGGCCGCCCGGCACCGCACCGTGCCGGTGCACCATGTCTCGACGAGCGGTGTCTTTCCCGCGCCGGAGGCCGGTGCCGAGGACGTACCGGCCAAGGTGACCGACCCGACGGGTCCCGCCGAGGCGCTGTGGAACGGCTATCTGCAGAGCAAGTGGGTCGCCGAGCAGGTCATCGGCATCGCCCGGGACCGTGGGCTGCCGGTCTCCGTGTACCGGGTGGACGTGGTCTGCGGCGACCAGCGGGCCGGTGCCTGCCAGACCCGGGACTTCGTCTGGCTGAGCCTCAAGGGCCTCATCCAGACGGGCGCGGTGCCCGACCGGCTCGCCGGGGCCTTCCACATGGTGCCGGTGGACTACGTCAGCGGGACGATCACCACCCTCGCGGCGAAGGAGGAGGCCGCGGGCGGCACGTTCCACCTCTTCAACGAGCAGCGCCAGGCCTTCGCCGACTTCGTCGCACATCTGCGGTCGTACGGCTACGAGCTGCCCGAACTGGACTGGGACACCTGGCGGGAGCGGGTGCGCGCCGACCGCGACAACGCGCTGATCCCGCTGCTCGACGCCTTCGAGGCCCTGATGGCGGGCGACGGCAGGGCCACCTACCCGCCGCTGGACGTGTCGGACACGGAACGCGCGCTGGCCGGCACCGGCATCGAGTGCCCGGAGATCGGCCCCGAACTGTTCGAGAAGTACGCGGGGTTCTTCGTGCGCGCCGGCTACTTCCCGAAGCCGGACGCGTGAGCCCTCGGCCCAACCGCACAGCTTTCGAATTCCACACCTTGGAGGAGCGACAACCGTGGGGACAGCTGATCGAAACCGCGCGATCGTCATGGGCGCGAGCATGGCCGGGCTGCTGGCGGCGCGCGTGCTCGCGGACGCGTACGACGAAGTGGTCGTCGTGGACCGGGACGAGCTCACCGACGACGACCGGCCCAGGAAGGGCGTGCCGCAGGGCAACCACGTCCACGCCCTGCTGGCCCGTGGCCGGCACATCATCGAGGAGCTGCTGCCCGGCGTCACCGACGAGCTGATCTCCACCGGGGCCGTGACCGGTGACGTCACCGGCAATGTGCGCTGGGTCATGGAGGGGCGGCGGATGCCGCAGCCCCACTCGGACATGCTGCTGCTGTCGATGAGCCGACCGCATCTGGAGCAGCGGGTCCGGGCCCGGGTGCGGGCGCTGCCGAACGTACGGTTCCGGCAGCGGAACGACATCACCGGTCTGCTGACGTCGGGCGACGACAAGACGGTCGTCGGGGTGTCGGTGGTCGAGGACGGTCTGTCGTACGAGCTGGCCGCCGACCTGGTGGTGGACGCGTCGGGGCGCCGCTCCCGGACGCCCGCGTGGCTGACGGAGCTGGGCTACCCGGAGGTCGAGGAGGACCGGCTCAGGATCTCCGTGGGCTATACGACGCAGTACTACCGGCTGCCGCCCGAGCTGATGGCCGACGACATCTCCATCGACGTGGTGGCCTCCCCGGAGACCGGGCGCGGCGCGATCTGCGCCACCATCGAGGGCGGTCGCACGGTGGTGACGGCCTACGGCTTCCTCGGTGACTATCCGCCGGCCGACTCCGAGGGGTTCCTCGCGTTCCTGAAGTCGCTGTCGGGGCCTGACATCCACGACACGGTCCGGGACCACGAGCCGCTGGGCGAACCGGTGGCGTACCGCTTCCCGGCGAATCTGCGCCGCCGCTACGAGCTGATGCCGTCGTTCCCGGCCGGGCTGCTCGTCCTCGGCGACGCGGTGTGCAGCTTCAACCCGGTCTACGGGCAGGGCATGACCGTCGCCGCCCTCGGTGCCACCGTCCTGCGCGACCATGTGGCCCGCCCGGGCGCGCCGTGTGCCGACGAGTACTTCGCCGACCTCGCCGAGCGGGCCGTGGACGCCGTCTGGTCGATGACGACCGGCGCCGACCTCGCCTTCCCGGGAGTCGAGGGCGAGCGCACCGAGGAGTGGCGGGAGGAGCAGGCGTACGTCGGCCGGCTCCTGGAGGCGGCCACGCGCGACCACTCCCTCCTGACCGCCTACGCGCGCGTCGTCTTCCTGGTCGACCCGCCGGAGGCGCTCGCCACCCCCGAGATCCAGGCGGCCGTACACGCGGCCTCGCAGGAGGCGTCGCTGCTCACCGAGCCCCGCTGAACGCCGGGCCCGACCGACCCTTCCGCTTCGTTTCCACCGACCCTTTCGCTTCGTTTCTATGGCAGGTGACATGAACGACACACCCGTTCTGGTACTCGGCGGCACGGGCAAGACCGGCCGCCGGGTGGCCCGGCAGCTGACCGAGCGCGGACGTACGGCCAGAGTGGCCGCCCGCTCGGGCCCGCAGCGCTTCGACTGGTGGGACAAGGAGACCTGGGCGGACGCCGTGGAGGGCGTCGAGGCGGTCTATGTGGTGGACGAGCAGGGGGCCCGGGCGGCCGAACTGCTCGCGGACTTCACCTCGTTCGCCACGCGGCGGGGCGTCCGGCGCCTGGTGTACCTGTCCGCGCGCACGCTGGAGCAGTGGGCGCACGACGAGGAGAGGTTCACCGCCGAGCGCGTGGTGCGGGAGTCGGGGGTGGGCTGGACGATCCTGCGGCCGACGTGGTTCGCGCAGAACTTCAGCGAGGACCGGCTGCTGTTCCCGGACGTGGCCGCCGGCGAGGTGGTGCTGCCGGACGGGCAGGGGGTCGAACCGTTCGTGGACGCCGAGGACATCGCGGCCGTCGCGGTGGCCGCGCTCACCGAGGACGGCCACGAGGGCGAGCTCTACGGGCTCTCGGGGCCGCGGCTGATGACGTTCGTCGAGTGCGTCGAGCTGATCGCCGAGGCGTCGGGGCGGAAGGTCCGCCCGGTCGTGGTGAGCCGGGAGGAGTACGCCGGGCATCTTGTCCGGCGGGGCTACGCACGGGATTTCGCGGATTTCATGAACGAGATCTTCGACACCATTCGTGACGGCGCGACCGCCTATCTCTCCGACGGTGTGCGCCGTGCCCTCGGACGGGCGCCCCGGGATTTCGCCGAATACGTCGCCGAGACCGACTGGGACGCGGTCTCGGCGCGGTAATCGGCCGCTCTTCACCGCTGGTCAGGGGCGGTTACCGGGGTGTGGCCCGGTCGTTCCGGGCGGCCAGTAGCGTTCAACGGGGCGAAATGCGCGGCGCGATGCCCAATCCGCCCGATGTCCATCTGTCAGACACTCGTCCAACTCCCCCGTGGGGAATGAATGGAGCGGCTCATCATGGCCAGCGGAAAGCACGACAAGTATTTGTCGAGCGACATCGAGACGCATCAGGAGCTGTTCGGCGAGGCGTTCAACTCCGGTGACGCGGACGCCGTCAACTCGATGTACACCGAGGACGCCGTCGGCGTGTGGGACCCGGGCAAGCCCCTGACGGGGCAGGCCCGGCGGGACCGTGTCAAGGAGTTCATGTCGTACGGCCCGACCGTCGACGCGAAGGTGCTGCAGACCCTTGTGACCGGTGACACGGCGATGCTGATCGTCGAGTGGTCGATGGAGACCAAGGACGCCGACGGCAGGCCCGAGCATCTGGAGGGCGTCGCCGTGGACGTCCTCCAGCGCGGCGAGGACGGCAACTGGCGTTACGTCATCGACAACCCGTACGGCGTCAGCGGGCCCCGCACCGCCGACGCGTAGCACCGGGCCGCGCGGGGTCGACCGGGCCCCGCGCGGCCTGCCGGTTCAGACACCCCCGTTCGCCAGGGCCTTGCGGCGGCGGGCCGGGACCGCTCCGAAGGACTGGCGGTAGTCCGTGGGGGTGACTCCGACGTGCAGGGTGAAGTGGCGGCGGAGGTTGGCGGCCGTACCCAGGCCGCTGAACTCGCTGACCCGCTCGATCGGCAGGTCGGTCGTCTCCAGCAGGGTCTGCGCATGCGAGAGCCGCTGGTTGAGCAGCCACTTGAGCGGGGTCATCCCGGTGGCCGCCTGGAGCCGCCGGAAGAACGTCCGGGTGCTCATCCCGGCCCGCTTGGCCAGGCCGTCGACGGTGAGCGGCTGGTCGAGGTGGCGGGCGGCCCAGTCCATGACGGGGCCGAGGCTGTCGTCGTCGGTGACCGGGACGGAGAGGTCCACGAACTGGGCCTGGCCGCCGGGCCGATGCCCGGAGACCACCAGACGGCGCGCCAACTGGTTGGCCACATGGGCACCGAGGTCGCGGCGCACGAGGTGCAGACACAGGTCGAGACCGGCCGTCATGCCGGCGCTGGTGAGGACCCGGCCCTCGTCCACGTACAGGACCGAGTCGTCGACCTCCACCTCGGGGTAACGCTTGGCCAGGTCGGCCGTGTTCAGCCAGTGCGCGGCGGCCCGGCGGCCGTCGAGGAGCCCCGCCTGAGCGAGTGCGAACGCTCCGGTGCACAGGGAGACCATGCGGGCGCCTGCGTCGTAGGCGCGGCGCAGCGCGTCGACGAACTCGTCCGGGAGCGGCTCCCCCCGGGAGACGACGGCGTCCGGCACCGAGGGGACGATCACGGTGTCGGCGGTGACGAGGTCCTCGACGCCGTGCTCGGTGCGGACGGAGAAACCCCGCGCCGCCGTACGGGAGGTGGAGCCGGAGACGGAACAGACCCGCAGGTCGTACCAGGGGTCGGCGAGATCCGGCTGGGGATCGCCGAACACCGCGAAGGCGATGGCCGTCTCGTAGACCTCGCAGACCTGCATGTCCGTGTCGTTGACCAGAGCGATGGCGACAGACCCAGGATTCATGCCCTCAAGGCTACGGCAGGAATTTTGCGAATGTCGGCACTTCTGCCACTGTCCGCCGCCGTCCCGGCGGTGCGAGGGTGCTGGCAGTGGGTTGACCACCGCCGAGATGCAAACCATGCAAACAACAGCGTGAACGGAACGGGAGTACGCAATGTCGAACACCAAGGCAGCCCAAGCACCGGTGTCGGTCATCGGCCTGGGCCTGATGGGCCAGGCATTAGCCGCTGCTTTCCTCAAGGCGGGGCACCCCACCACCGTGTGGAACCGCACGGCCGCCAAGGCCGACCAGCTCGTCGGCGAGGGCGCCGCCCTCGCCGGTTCGACCGCGGACGCGATCGCGGCGAGCCCGCTGGTCGTCGTCTGCGTCACGGACTACACCGCCGTGCGTGAGCTGCTCGACCCGCTGGCCGGCGCGCTCAAGGGCAAGGTCCTGGTGAACCTGACGACGGGCACCTCGACGCAGGCCCGGGAGACCGCCGAGTGGGCGGCGGACAAGGAGATCACCTACCTCGACGGCGCCATCATGGCGATCCCGCCGGACATCGCCACCGACGCCGCCGTGCTGCTGTACAGCGGCCCGAAGGCGGCCTTCGACGAGCACGAGGCGACGCTGCGCGCGCTGGGCGCCGCGGGCACCACGTACCTGGACACCGACCACGGTCTGTCGGCGCTCTACGACATGTCGCTGCTGGGCATCATGTGGGGCATCCTGAACGGCTTCCTGCACGGCGCCGCCCTGCTGGGCACCGCCGAGGTGAAGGCCACCACCTTCGCCCCGCTGGCCAACACGATGATCAACGTGGTCACCGAGTACGTGACGGCGTACGCGCCGCAGATCGACGAGGGCAAGTACCCGGCCGGCGACGCCACCATGACGGTCCACCAGGACGCGCTGGAGCACCTCGCCGAGGAGAGCGAGACGCTGGGCATCAACGCCGAGATGCCCCGCTTCTTCAAGGCCCTCGTGGACCGCTCGGTGGCCGCCGGCCACGCCGAGAGCGGCTACGCGGCGCTGATCGAGCAGTTCCGCAAGCCCGCCGTCTGACATTCCGGTACCGCTCCGCTGTCCGACGACCTCCGG
>NZ_AEJC01000547.1 GCF_000317595.1 Streptomyces ipomoeae 91-03
CCGCCCACATCCGATGGTCAGCCGTCGAGTCGTACGACCCTGACGGCCCCGGCGGGCACGGCCAGACGGCCCGCCGCGCGCTCGCCGGTCAACAACTCGGTGCCGTCGGTGTCCAGCGGCACCTTGGCGTCGAGCGCGGTGTGGTTGATCGCGAAGAGGAAGTCGCCCGACTCCCCCGTGCGGCGCACCACTTCGACGTCGCGCGGCAGATCGGCGCGCGGCGCGATGCCCGCGTCGTCGGCGGCCCAGCCGAGCAGCGCGTCCAGGCCGTGGGCGTCGAGGCGGGTCGAGACGTACCAGGCGGAGCCCTCGCCGAGCCGGTGCCGGGTGACGGCGGGCCGGTCGGCGGCGAGTCCGTCGGCGTACGTCCACACGGTCTCGGCGCCGCGCGGCACCACGAACTCGGTCCACACGTCCCCGGTCAGCTCGGAGCCGTCGGGCCCGGTGATGCGGACGCTCTCCCCCGTGAGCAGCGGCGAGAACTCCTCGACGGTGAGGCCGAGTACGTCGCGCAGGGCGCCGGGGTACGGGCCCTCGTGGACGGCGTCGTTCTCGTCGACGATGCCGGAGAAGTACGAGACGACGAGGGTGCCGCCGTTCTCGACGTACGCCTTGAGGTTGCGCCCGGCGGCCTCGGTCATCAGATACAGCGCGGGGACGACGACAAGGGGATAGGCCGACAAGTCGGCTTCCGGGTGGGCGAAGTCGACCGTGAGGTGGCGGTCGTAGAGGGCCTCGTAGAAGGCGTCGGCGCGTTCGCGGGCCTCGTGGTCCTCGCTGGGGCGCCAGGCGAGGCTCTGCGCCCACCAGGAGTGCCAGTCCCACAGGACCGCCACGTCGGCGACGGTGCGGCTGCCGCGGATCTGGCTCAACGAGTCGAGGGAGGCGCCCAGTTCGACGACCTCGCGCCACACCCGGGAGTCGGTGCCGGCCTGGGGCAGCATCGCCGAGTGGAACTTCTCGGCGCCGCGCCGGGACTGCCGCCACTGGAAGAACATGGCGCCGTCGGAGCCGCGGGCCACATGGGCGAGGGAGTTGCGGGCCATCTGGCCGGGTGCCTTGGCGGGGTTGCGGGCCTGCCAGTTGATGCCGGAGGTCGAGTGCTCCAGGAGCAGCCAGGGGGCGCCGCCGCCGACCGAGCGCGTGATGTCGGCGGCCATCGCGAGGTTCACATGGGTGCGGCGGCCGTCGGTGATCAGGTAGTGGTCGTTGGTGACGAGGTCGACCTCGCGGCCCCAGGCCCAGTAGTCGATGGAGTCGCACTGGCTGAGCGCGGTCATGAAGTTGGTGGTGACCGGGATGCCGGGTGAGAGGCGGTGCAGGATGTCCCGCTCCATCACGAAGTTCTCGCGGATGGTCGCGTCGGCGAACCGCTTGTAGTCGAGCGCCTGGCCGGGGTTGCCGACCGTGGGCGTCACGCGCGGCGGGTTGATCTGCGCGAAGTCGGTGTAGCGCTGGCCCCAGAAGGTGGTGCCCCAGGCCTCGTTGACCGCGTCGACGTCGCCGTACGTACGCTCCAGCCAGCGGCGGAAGTGCGCGGCGCAGGAGTCGCAGTAGCAGGCGGAGACGGGGACGCCGTACTCATTGTGCACATGCCACATCGCAAGCGCCGGATGGTCCGCGTAACGCTCGGCGAGCCTGGTGGTGATGTTCGCGGCGGCGGCCCGGTAGTCGGCGTTGCTGTGGCAGATGGCACCGCGGGAGCCGAACTCGTAGCGGGTGCC
>NZ_AEJC01000548.1 GCF_000317595.1 Streptomyces ipomoeae 91-03
GATCGGGGTGCCGCGCAGCAGCGCCAGCCCCGTCACCGCCGCGCCGCCCGCGAAGGTCAACGGCAGCGCCTTGCGGGTGAGTTCCTGGATCCTGGCCTGGACACCGGCGGACGGGGGCGTACGGGCGGCGAGGGCGACGGCGCGGGCGGCCTCGGTGCGGTCACCGGTCCCGACCACGACGGCCCGGGCCTGACCGGCCACCACGGTCGTGCCCTCGAAGACCATGCAGCGCCGGTCGGCCACCGGGGCCCGTGGCGTCGGCGCCGTCTGCTTGTCCGCGGGCAGGGACTCCCCGGTGAGCGCGGACTCGTCCACCTCCAGGCCGTCCTCCCACAGCAGCCGGGCGTCGGCGGGGACCACGTCGTCCGCCTTCAGCTCGATCACATCACCGGGGGTGAGCCCGGCGGCGTCCACGGTCCGGGCCTCGGCCGACGCGTCCTCGGCGGGCGCGCCGGTCGCCTCCGTCGCGCCCTTCGGTGTGACGCGGGCCTTCCGTTTCTGTTCGGCGAGCAGCCCGGACAGCGCGCGTTCGGCGCGCAGCCGTTGCACGCCGCCGACCAGCGCGTTCAGGTCGAGCGCGCCGAAGACGAGGGCCGCGTCCACGATCGACCCGAGGATGGCGGACGCGGCCGAGCCGACCGCCAGGACCGGGGTGAGCGGGTCGTCCAGCTCGCCCCGAACGGCCCGGGCGAGCTCCACGGTCCAGCGCACGGGGGCGAGGGCGGGGGTGTGGCCCACGGTGTCAGCCGCCTCGTGCAGCCGGACGGTGGTCTGCTCGACCACCGTCGTGTCGGTGTCCTCGTCGGACTCGTGCTCCAGCCGGTCCAGGACATCGGTCGGCTGGAGTGCGTGCCAGGCCGTGCGCGGGCCGGGATGCGGCGCCCGGGTCAACACCACGCCGAGTGCCGCCCGTACGCCGCTGAGCAGGGCCGTCGCCGCGGCGATGTCGACCGGGACGTGCCGCAGTCCGGGCAGGGGCGAGCGGCGCCGCGCGTTCGACTCGCCGACTGCCACGAGCAGCCCGGAGAGGGCGGCGCCGGACCGGGCCAGCGTCTGCGAGCGGCGGCCCACCGCGCGGGCCGCCGGCACCGCGGTCAACAGCCGCCACACATCGGCCAGGCCGTTCAGGGCGAGGACGTCCGCCCCCCAGACGACGGCAGAGTCACCGTCCGCGAGGGCGATGGCCACATCACCGCCGAGCAGGCCGTCCAGGACCTCCATCCCTTCCCGTGCGTGCGTGTCGTCGTCCCGTACATGGGTGTCGTCGACGTCCGCCTGGGGGTCGGTCGAGGGCAGCCTGGCGACCGTGAGGACGGTGCCGCCTTCGTCGCGCACTGCCCGCACCACCTCGCGCAACGGCTGCCCGCCGGCCACGACCTGGTCCGCGAGGCTCGTGAAGTCGCGCAGCGCCGGGTCGTCCACCATCACGACGGCGAGGCCTGCCCGGCGTGCCGCGTCCAGGACGGTCTCGGCCCATGGGTCGGCGCCCGCGCCGGGGGTCCGCAGCGCGCTGGGGTGCAGGACGATCGTGTCGACGGTCTCCAGTTGCCGCAGCCGCTCCGCGTCGCGCACCAGTACGCCGGTCCGGGCGAGTGCCCCGCTCAGTACGGTGTGGAAGGCGGCGGGCCCGTAGCGGGCGGCCTTCGGCGAGCCCGCGAGGACCGCCTCCGCGGCCTCCTTGCCGTCGTGCTTCACCAGCAGGGTCGCCGCGGCGCCCAGCACACTGCCGGTCGAGGCGTGGGCGGCGTACTCCTGGGCGGGGGTGGTCCGCAACGGCGGGCGCACGGAGGGGCGTGGGGGCAGGCCGGCCCGGTGCGGCCTGCACACCTGGTCGTGGACGGTGTCGAACTCGGTCGCGCGTGCCACCGTGTCCGCCAGTTGGCAGGTGCGCAGCGCCCCGTCGAGCACCAGGGCGATCGGTGTCTGGCCCGCGCCGTGCACGGCCGCGTTGGCGGCGGCCAGCAGGACGTCCATACGGGACGGGCCGAGCCGGTCGCGCAGGAATCCGCGGAAGCGTGGGTTCTCGCGCAGCAGTGTCGCCACCGCTGTCACCAGCCGTGGCGAGGGCGGCAGCCGGAGGAAGGACCCGGCCAGCGCGACCCCGGTGCCGATGACGTCCGCCGCGAGAGTCGCCGCGGCGGCGCGTATCCCGGCCGCGTCGCCGGGGTGGGCGTACCCGTCGACTGCCTCGTCCGTCAGCGACAGTCCGTGCCGGGCGGCGAGCGCGATCGCCTCGTCCACCACCTTGTCGCCGAGCGCTTCCTCGGCGGCGGACACCACGAGCCGCGCCAGGCCCCGGTCCCAGTAGGCGAGCGCCACGTCCGGCCGCTCGGCCAGCGTGGCGGCCACCCGGCGGGCCACGTGTTCCGTCCCGCCCTCCCGCCTCACCCGTTCGGGTGCCTCGGGACGCAGCGCGAGGTGTGCCCGTGCGCGGGAGCGCCAGGGGCGCCC
>NZ_AEJC01000549.1 GCF_000317595.1 Streptomyces ipomoeae 91-03
CGGCGCAGCACCTTCCCGGGAACACACACCACTTGGAGACACCGTGTCCACCCTGACGCGACCCCCCGTCGCGAAGACCGGCTCCCCGGTCCGGCGGTCCTCCCCCCGCCGGGCCGGGAGACGGGGCGCCTACAAGGGGCTGCTGTTCACGCTGCCCTTCCTGGTCGGCTTCCTGTTCACCTACGTCCTGCCGATCGGCTACGCGTTCAGCCAGAGCCTGCACGAGAAGAAGAGCACCGGCCTCGGCTTCGGCCCGACCAAGGTCGTCTTCACGGGCTTCGCCAACTTCGCCTCCGTACTCGGCGACGACGCGTTCTGGGCGAGCATGCTGCGGACCCTGATCTTCGGCGGCGTACAGATCACCGTGATGCTGGGCATCTCCCTGTTCCTCGCCCTGCTGCTCGACGGTGTCGCCGCCAGAGCCGTCCGTTTCTTCCGGGCGGCGCTGCTGATCCCGTACGTCATCCCGGCGGTGGTCTCCACGCTGATGTGGCTGTTCCTCTACAGCCCGACGGGCAGCCCGCTGCTGGACCTGGCCGAGCGGGCGGGTACGGAGGTCGAGTTCTTCGGGGGGCTCAACACCTATCTGTCGCTGGGCAATCTGCTCACCTGGCAGGGGATCGGCTTCAACATGATCCTGATCTCCGCCTCGTTGCAGGCGCTGCCGCGCGAGATGTACGAGGCGGCGCGGCTGGACGGGGCCCGGGAGTGGCGGATCGCCTGGTCGATCAAGGTGCCCAACATCACCGGGATCCTGGTGCTGACCGGCATGTTCTCGCTGATCGGACGGCTGCAGCTGTTCGGTGAGCCGTTGATCCTGCGGCAGATCGCGCCGGAGTCCATCAACACCGACTTCACGCCGATGATGGAGATCTACGACAAGGCCTTCAAGGCGGGGGACTACCAGTACGCCGCCGCCGAGTCCCTGGTCCTGGCCGTCGTCACCGGCATCCTCGCTTTCGTCTTCTACAAGGTCACGAACAGGAAGATGTCATGAGCAGCGGCCTTGCTTCCGGGGGCGGTGTGCGCCCCACCCGTCGCGCGATGGTGCTGACCACCGGTCTGTTGGTCGTCTTTCTGGTGTACTCCCTCGCTCCGACCTGGTTCCTGATCGTCTCCGCGACCAAGGATCAGACGGATCTCTACTCCACGTTCGGGCTGTGGTTCTCCAACAACCATGTGGTGGACAACCTGGAGGCCATCTCGGACTACCACGACGGAGTCTTCTTCCGCTGGATCGGCAACTCCGTCCTCTACTCGGGGCTCGGCGCGGCCGGTTCGACGATCGTGTCGCTGGCCGCCGGGTACGGGCTGGCGAAGTTCGACTTCCGTGGGCGGGGCGCGGTCTTCGCCGTCATCGTCGGAGCCTCGCTGCTGCCGAGCACCCTGCTGGCCTTTCCGCTGTATCTGGTGTTCGCCGAGATGGGGATCACCAACACCATCTGGTCGGTGCTGATCCCGTACTTCATCAACCCGTTCGGGGTGTACCTCGGCAAGGTCTACGCGGACAGTTCGGTGCCGACCGAGCTGATGGAGGCCGCCCGTATCGACGGGGCCAGTGAGGTGCGGGTCTTCTTCTCGATCGCGCTGCGGCTGATGAGGACCGGCGGCATCACCATCTTCATGCTCGACTTCATCAACATCTGGAACAACTTCTTCCTCCCCCTTTTCATGCTCAACGGCGAGCGCACCTTCCCTGTGACCCTGGGCCTTTACTCCTGGCTCCAGCAGGCGCAGACCGCCCGTGACATGAACACCCTTGTCCTCACCGGTTCCCTGCTGTCGATCATTCCGCTCGCGATCTTCATGTTCGCGCTCCAGAAGTACTGGCGCAGCGGAATCCTCATGGGCAGCCTGAAGTAAAGGATCACCCGCCGTGTCCGACGCTCCCGGGGCCCGTGCGCCCAGACGCCGTGAAGTGCTCAAGTACGCCGGTACGACCGGTGCCGTCGTGGCCGGTCTCGGTTGGACGGCCGCCGCACCGGCCGCCGCCTCGCCGGCCGCCGAGTCCGACCAGTCAGCGGACTTCAAGCAGGCCGAGTGCAAGCCGCTCGACATCGTGGTCCTCGGTGACGCCGACTCCGAGGCCGCGCACGATCTGACCGCCACGCTCTCCGACACGATCAGCGGCGGCCTCGGCCAGAGCGCCCGTGTCCTCAACCCGACCGAGCCGGCCACGTACTGGGGCGGCACCCTCACGTTCGACGTCGCCGTCAGCCCGACCGGCACCACCTACGTCACCGTCCGGCTGTGGGGCGACGACTACGACAAGACGTCGCAGCAGGCGGCCTCCGGCAAGAACATGTGGCGGCTCCAGCTGTTCTGCGACGGTCTCCAGGTCGGCTACCAGGACGAGGGCGCCGTCGACAGCCTGGACATCCTCGACACCTCGCCCCGCACCCCGGGCCGTTTCTTCTTCCACACCCTGCCGCTGCCCGAGCGGATGACGGCGGGCAAGGAGAAGGTGACGCTGGAGATCAGAGCGATGGGGCGGATCTGGTCCTACGGCCAGAACCCCGACCAGCTCTACTACAAGATGACGACGCCCTCGCGCGGCATCTACCGCGTCTACACCCACACCGAGCCCTACTTCGTCCCGCCGAAGGGCGAGGTCCAGGGCCCGGCGCCGGAGCCCAAGGTCCGTACGGTGGAGGGCCCCGAGGTCCTGGAGGCCGTGCGCAAGCGGGTCGAGAAGGACCAGAAGCACTACCTCACCACCGCCAACCCGGCCGGTATGGACGCCTGGGCGTTCCAGTCCCTCGCCGAGGGCTACCTGTGGTCCGGCAGTCCCGCGTACAAGAACCCCGCCGCCCTGGACCGGGTGCTGCGGGCCATCGACAGCCGCTATCTGGCCTGGAAGACCGACGCCAAGGTGCTCACCGGCTCCGACCAGCAGTGGCAGGGCTTCGGCCGGGTCGGTCTGGTCCTCGCCCTGCTGTGGGAACACCTCGGCGACCGCCTGGACGAGAAGGTCACCGGCTCCCCGTACGAGATCGCCAACCCGGGCTTCGAGGAGGGCACCGAGACCCCCATGGGCTGGTCGGCGCCCGGCTGGGGCCAGACCGCCGGCGCCACCTGGGCGCGGGACACCACGGTCTCGCGTACCGGCTCCGCCTCGCTGAGGCTCCAGGTGCCCGCCTCCGGCGGCAACATGTACACGTACTCCAACCCCAAGACCCGTATCGGCAAGGGCACCTACACCTACGGTGCCTGGATCAGGACCGAGGGTGTCACCGGCCTCGGCGCCCACATCGACCCGCTCTTCTTCGACGCGGACGGCAAGCTCGTCGCAGCGACACAAGAAGTACGCGGCCAAGGGAACCCACGACTGGGAGTACGTGTCCATCGAGCTGGAGACCCCCGCCCGGGCCACCCAGATGGAGATGCATCTCAGACTGTCCGGCCCGGCACCGCCTGGTTCGACGCGTCACCCTCGTCGCCCCGGTGACTCACGCACCGGTGGCCCCGGTCCGCCGGGCGGCGTACATCGACATGCTCAAGTCGAGCCGTGACTACTGGCGTCAGCACTTCCCGCACTACACCAACCAGTCGCAGATCTGCGCCATCGGCATCTACCAGGCCAACCGCGGTCTGCGCCTCCTCGACGCGGACCTCGCGCTGCCGGAGGAGAAGGCCCGCGACTACATGTACCAGTCGCTCGGCATGAAGCCCTACCTCGGCAAGGAGGACGCGGACGGCAACCCGACGAAGCCGCTGGGCGAGGGCTACCACCAGGTCTCCAAGGCCGGTCTGACCCGTGAGCTGGGCTATGTGGGCAGCTACGGGGAGGTCGTCGACTGGCTCGTGATGATGTACGAGTCGGTCACCCGCGGATACGACGCCCGGGAGGCGCCCGAACTCCGCGAGCAGATGGTGAGGATCATCAAGGCGCGCGGCAACTTCCGGGTGGTCGACGTCGACGAGACGGGCGCCCGGGTGTCCCGGATCGAGACCGTCATCGGCTGGCGCAACGAGGTCTACCCCGGCGAGATCGCGTACGCCTCCCGTACCGCCTGGGACTCCCACCCGGTGATGTCCGCCGCGGTCTTCAAGGACCCCGACATCGTCGGCTGGACCCAGGAGATGGTGGCCGACGGCCAGTTCTACAAGCAGCTCGATCTGCTGGTGAACCACACCTGGACCCGCGTCGGCCTCGCCGGACTGCGTCTGGTCTCCCGCGACTGGGACGCCTTCCAGGCCCTGCCGAACCGCCCCGCCCGCATCCCCACCGCCTGGGACCGGCCCGACTTCGTCTTCACCGACGAGGAGAACGGCTGCCTGGCGGTCAAGAACGGCCAGGAACTGCTGTTCGCGTCGCTCTACTGGCGCTCCCGGCAGGGCGTCAACGACTACGCCCGCATCCACCACCTCACGCCCGTCGACCAGCGCTCCGCCACGGTCCGTCAGCGCAGTGCCGGTACCACCGACGAGACGTTCACGGTGCGCGACTGGATCCTGTGGGACTACGCCATCAACGATCCCGGCGCCGGTCACCTCCCGCCCGGTGGCTTCCCGCCGCCGGGGGAGACCCTCCACCAGTCGCAGCAGGGCGACGTCTACCACCTCGCACCCGTTCCGGACGACGTCCCCGACCCCGCGATGGGCGTCCACTTCGACGGCGTCGAGACCATGCTCGTCGGCCGCGCGCCCCTCTACGTCTGCGAGTACGGCGACTATCTGATCGCCATGAACACCACCACCGACAAGACGTTCACCCTGCCCACCCGCCACGCCTTCGGCCCCGGCCGCGACCTGGCAACCGGCAGGGTGATCGGCGCCGGCAAGCGGGTCGAACTCGGCCCGCTGAGCACCCTCGTG
>NZ_AEJC01000550.1 GCF_000317595.1 Streptomyces ipomoeae 91-03
GTGCGGGGCTCGTCCCTTTTGGCATACGGGTCCGGCATACAGGCGTTTTGGCGTATGGGCGGGCATGCGCGCGCAAGTGTGCTGCTCTGGTGTGCGGAGCGCGCGAATCGCCCTGCGGCTCGCGGACAGGTCCACGGACGACGCCGACTCGGCGCGGATCGAGTCCACGGGGGGCATGGGCGAGCTGATGTCCATCGAGACGGACGGCGAGGTGGACCGGGGTGACGGCCTCAACGGCGTCCTGACCATCGTGTACACCGGCGGCCAGGCGGCCGACCAGATGCGCCGGCTGGGCATCACGTCGACGGAGGCCCGCTGTCTGCCCGACGCCTACTACGCGGACATGGGCGACCTGTTCGGCGAGCGGTACGGCGGCAAGCGGTGGATCCGGTACGCGTACGAGGTACGAGGACGTGGAGGACATGATCGGGGGCGCGTCCGGCGCGTATGTGAAGGACCACCTCCAGAACGTCACCCCGAACCAGTCGGTGAAGCTCCTGCCGGCCTCCGGCGACGTCGAGAAGGTCGACGAGGAGTAGGCGCGGGGCGAGGACACCACCCACTGCACGGGCACGATGAAGGTCGCCGACCTCCAGGAGCAGAACTCGGGCCTCGGCGAGGAGAAGCGGGCCGAGCTGGAGGAACAGCTGAAGGCGTCCGGCATGACCGAGGTGCCTCGACGTCTCGGTGGAGGAGCCGCCGGCCGGCCAGACCGTCGGCTACAAGGACTTGATGAGCTCCCTGCCGGCGAGCTGAAACCCGGGGACAGCCGGGACCCGGCCGCGCTAGTGTCCCTCCGGCCCACATGGGTGGGGCGTGAGGTTACGGGGGACACATGAGGTTTTCCACGCGCGGTTCCGTACGACGGCGCAGAGCTGTCGGTGCCGCCGTCGCGGTGACATTGCTGGGCGGCGTCACCGCCTGCGGTACGGAGTCGGACGCGGCGGCCGAGGCGAAGCCGAAAGTGACGCCGGCCGAGGCCGTGGCCCGGGCGGCGGAGGAGACGACGGACATCACCTCTCTGCGCTACCGGGTGACCGGCACTCTGCCCGAGCACGGGAAGGTGCGGGCCGAGGCCTCCATGACCGTGAAGCCGTCGGCCATGCGGATGGAGATCACCGGGCTGGGCGACACCGAGGACGTCCCCGTGGAGGTCCGGTTCGTCGACGGGGCCATGTACACCCGGGGGGACACGACGGTCCTCGGGGACACGGAGGGGAAGGGCTGGATCAAGGCCGAGCCGGGCGTCTGGGGCGGCCTGTCCGTGGACAACCGGTCGTACGGCGTCCTGCCCCGCCAACTGGACGGCAGCCCGCTCGTACA
This sequence comes from Streptomyces ipomoeae 91-03, assembly GCF_000317595.1. Taxonomy (GTDB): domain Bacteria; phylum Actinomycetota; class Actinomycetes; order Streptomycetales; family Streptomycetaceae; genus Streptomyces; species Streptomyces ipomoeae. The sequence continues at coordinate 1,324 of NZ_AEJC01000550.1, forward strand.
GTCCACGATCCTGGCCGGCGCCGAGGACGTGCGAGAAGCCGGCACCGAGACCGTCGACGGCACCCGTGCCACCCACTACAGGGGCACGGTCACGAGCCGGGGACTGAGGGACGCCCAGGGCGCCGCGAAGGACAAGGAGACCCGGGAACTCCGGACCCTCGGGTTCGACCAGTTCATGGCCCTGCGGCTGCGCGTGAAGAGCCCGCTCACCATGGACCTGTGGGTCGACGAGGACGGCCGGACCAAGCAGTTCCGCATGCGGGGGCGGACCAGCGCGCTGGACGGCGAGGGGCGCTGGGTCGACACCGGCCCCCTCGACATGACCATCACCTTTCTGGACGTCAACCCTTCAGTGACCGTCGAGCCCCCGGCGGCCGACGACACGGTGGACCTCGGTGAGTCGGCGGACGAGGCCACAGTGAGCTGAGTGGCGGCCCCCGGGGCCGGATTTGCTTGACGGTGATTCGGTCCCGTACCCTTCCGGGGAAGCCAAAGACCGCTGGTCGTTGCCGTGTGCTCGGGAGAGGGCGCGGCGGCCGAAGGATCCGCTGAAATGCGGGCGACCCGCGTAGGTGACTGTGGAAGTTGCTCCTGGGCCGGTTCCGTTCTCATACGGGACTCGTTCGGTTGAGCTACGCCCCGTGCGCCTGCGCCGGGGCGTTTCGTTTGTCCCAGCCCCTTCTGAGCGGTCCTCATCACCCGGAAGGAGGCCGACGCTCTATGGCAAGGCCCGACAAGGCTGCCGCGGTGGCCGAGCTCACGGAGCAGTTCCGTAGCTCGAACGCCGCCGTGCTGACCGAGTACCGGGGTCTCACTGTGGCGCAGCTCAAGACGCTGCGTCGTTCGCTCGGTGAGAACGCCCAGTACGCCGTGGTGAAGAACACGCTGACCAAGATTGCGGCCAACGAGGCCGGGATCACGACGCTCGACGACCTGTTCAACGGTCCGACGGCGGTCGCCTTCGTCACCGGTGACCCGGTGGAGTCGGCGAAGGGTCTTCGTGACTTCGCCAAGGACAACCCGAACCTCGTCATCAAGGGCGGTGTCCTTGACGGCAAGGCGCTGTCCGCCGACGAGATCAAGAAGCTCGCGGACCTCGAGTCCCGCGAGGTTCTGCTCGCCAAGCTGGCGGGTGCTCTGAAGGGCAAGCAGACGCAGGCTGCTCAGGTCTTCCAGGCACTCCCGTCGAAGCTCGTCCGCACCGTGGACGCGCTTCGTGCCAAGCAGGACGAGCAGGGCGGTGCCGAGTAACTCGGCTCGCGAAATGGCCGCGGCCTGAGGCTTCCCGCCCGAGGCAGTGGTCGTAGCGGGCCGAACGTACGCCCGCCAGACATGTACATCCGGCACCAGCCGAATTAGTGGAAGGAAAGCCATCGTGGCTCTCACCCAGGACGAACTGCTCGCCGAGTTCGAGAACATGACCCTCATCCAGCTCTCCGAGTTCGTGAAGGCGTTCGAGGAGAAGTTCGACGTCACCGCTGCCGCCGCCGCGGTCGCCGTCGCCGCCCCGGGTGCCCCGGGTGCCGCTGCCCCGGTCGAGGAGGAGAAGGACGAGTTCGACGTCGTCCTCACCGGCGCCGGCGACAAGAAGATCCAGGTCATCAAGGTCGTGCGTGAGCTGACCTCCCTCGGCCTGAAGGAGGCCAAGGACCTGGTCGACGGTGCGCCGAAGCCGGTTCTGGAGAAGGTCAACAAGGAGGCCGCGGACAAGGCCGCCGAGGCCCTCAAGGGCGCCGGTGCCTCCGTCGAGGTCAAGTAAGACCTCTTCGGGTCCGCACGGACTCCGTTCCGCCGCGCAGTTCTGAACACGGGGCTGTAACGCAGACGTACCGAAGGGCGATCACCCATGTGGGTGGTCGCCCTTCGGCGTTCGGGGACGTCGAGCGACGGCTGCCTTGCACTGTGGGTGACGACGAGTATGGTGATCATCGTCGTGCCTCGGCGCACCCCCGGTGACCGGCCGCGAGTGACGATCGCAGCATCTGGACGGGCATGGGGGGCCTTGACGAACTGCACGCAGCGCGCAATTCTCAGGACGCGTCGTCACACGGATCCGAATCCGAGGCATGGATCGGCGACGAAGAGGGCAGTATCGATGTGCATCGAGGGCGTGGCTTGCCGCAGGTGTTGAGGAACAACGAGGGTTTCCGAGGGTCCGAAAACCCGCACTGGACATCAGTGTGCCAAGTGGCTACACTGACCCTTTGCGCTGCCTGTTAGCTGCCTCCTGCCCGTCACCAGGGGCATGCCCTCGCTCGAGCACCGACGATTGGACGTCCCCGACCTGGGACTTTCCATCTCTGCGCCCGGTCGAGGGGGCCGGTACGCGCGTAGTGAGTCCGAGCCCTCGGAAGGACCCCCTCTTGGCCGCCTCGCGCAACGCCTCGACCGCGAATACGAACAACGGCGCCAGCACCGCCCCGCTGCGCATCTCCTTTGCAAAGATCAAGGAGCCTCTCGAGGTTCCGAACCTGCTCGCGCTGCAGACCGAGAGCTTCGACTGGCTGCTCGGCAACACCGCTTGGCAGAGTCGGGTCGAGGAGGCTCTGGAGAACGGACAGGACGTCCCCACCAAGTCCGGCCTGGAGGAGATCTTCGAGGAGATCTCCCCGATCGAGGACTTCTCCGGGTCGATGTCGCTGACCTTCCGCGACCACCGCTTCGAGCCGCCGAAGAACAGCATCGACGAGTGCAAGGAGCGCGACTTCACGTACGCCGCCCCGCTCTTCGTCACGGCAGAGTTCACCAACAACGAGACCGGTGAGATCAAGTCCCAGACGGTCTTCATGGGCGACTTCCCGCTCATGACGAACAAGGGCACCTTCGTCATCAACGGCACCGAGCGTGTCGTGGTGTCGCAGCTGGTCCGTTCGCCCGGTGTCTACTTCGACTCCTCCATCGACAAGACGTCCGACAAGGACATCTTCTCCGCCAAGATCATCCCGTCCCGGGGTGCCTGGCTGGAGATGGAGATCGACAAGCGTGACATGGTCGGTGTCCGTATCGACCGCAAGCGCAAGCAGTCCGTGACCGTCCTCCTCAAGGCCCTCGGTTGGACGACCGAGCAGATCCTGGAGGAGTTCGGCGAGTACGAGTCCATGCGCGCCACCCTGGAGAAGGACCACACCCAGGGCCAGGACGACGCGCTGCTCGACATCTACCGCAAGCTGCGTCCGGGCGAGCCCCCCACGCGTGAGGCCGCGCAGACGCTGCTGGAGAACCTCTACTTCAACCCCAAGCGCTACGACCTCGCCAAGGTCGGCCGCTACAAGGTCAACAAGAAGCTGGGTGCGGACGCCCCGCTCGACGCGGGCATCCTGACCGTCGAGGACATCATCTCGACGATCAAGTACCTGGTGAAGCTGCACGCGGGCGAGACCGAGACGGTCGGCGACAGCGGCGGCACGATCGTCGTCGAGACCGACGACATCGACCACTTCGGCAACCGTCGTCTGCGCAGCGTCGGCGAGCTCATCCAGAACCAGGTCCGTACGGGTCTGGCGCGTATGGAGCGTGTCGTCCGCGAGCGTATGACGACCCAGGACGTCGAGGCGATCACGCCGCAGACCCTGATCAACATCCGGCCGGTCGTCGCCTCCATCAAGGAGTTCTTCGGCACCAGCCAGCTCTCGCAGTTCATGGACCAGAACAACCCGCTGTCCGGGCTGACGCACAAGCGTCGTCTGTCCGCGCTCGGCCCGGGTGGTCTGTCGCGTGAGCGGGCCGGCTTCGAGGTCCGTGACGTGCACCCGTCTCACTACGGCCGTATGTGCCCGATCGAGACGCCCGAAGGCCCGAACATCGGTCTGATCGGTTCGCTCGCCTCCTACGGCCGCGTCAACGCGTTCGGTTTCGTGGAGACGCCGTACCGCAAGGTCGTCGACGGTCAGGTCACCGACGAGGTCGACTACCTGACGGCCGACGAAGAGGACCGCTTCGTCATCGCGCAGGCCAACGCCACGCTCAACGACGACATGAGGTTCGCCGAGAACCGCGTCCTCGTCCGCCGTCGTGGCGGTGAGGTCGACTACGTCGCCGGTGACGACGTGGACTACATGGACGTCTCGCCGCGCCAGATGGTGTCGGTCGCGACCGCCATGATCCCCTTCCTGGAGCACGACGACGCCAACCGTGCCCTCATGGGCGCGAACATGATGCGCCAGGCCGTTCCGCTGATCCAGGCGGAGTCCCCGCTCGTCGGCACCGGCATGGAGTACCGCTCCGCCGTCGACGCCGGCGACGTCGTCAAGGCCGAGAAGGCGGGTGTGGTCCAGGAGGTCTCCGCGGACTACATCACCACCGCCAACGACGACGGCACGTACATCACGTACCGTCTGGCCAAGTTCGCCCGCTCCAACCAGGGCACCTCGGTCAACCAGAAGGTCATCGTCCACGAGGGCGACCGCGTCATCGAGGGCCAGGTCCTCGCCGACGGTCCGGCCACCCAGCAGGGCGAGATGGCGCTCGGCAAGAACCTGCTGGTCGCGTTCATGCCGTGGGAGGGTCACAACTACGAGGACGCGATCATCCTGTCGCAGCGCCTCGTGCAGGACGACGTCCTCTCCTCGATCCACATCGAGGAGCACGAGGTCGACGCCCGTGACACCAAGCTCGGCCCCGAGGAGATCACCCGGGACATCCCGAACGTCTCCGAGGAGGTCCTCGCCGACCTCGACGAGCGCGGCATCATCCGTATCGGTGCCGAGGTTATCGCCGGTGACATCCTCGTCGGCAAGGTCACGCCCAAGGGTGAGACCGAGCTGACGCCCGAGGAGCGTCTGCTGCGCGCGATCTTCGGTGAGAAGGCCCGCGAGGTCCGTGACACCTCGCTGAAGGTGCCGCACGGCGAGACCGGCAAGGTCATCGGCGTACGCGTCTTCGACCGCGAGGAGGGCGACGAGCTTCCCCCGGGCGTCAACCAGCTCGTGCGCGTGTACGTGGCGCAGAAGCGCAAGATCACCGACGGTGACAAGCTCGCCGGCCGTCACGGCAACAAGGGTGTCATCTCGAAGATCCTTCCCATCGAGGACATGCCGTTCCTCGAGGACGGAACTCCGGTCGACATCATCCTCAACCCGCTCGGTGTGCCGTCCCGAATGAACCCGGGGCAGGTTCTGGAGATCCACCTCGGCTGGCTCGCCAGCCGCGGCTGGGACGTCTCCGGTCTCGCTGACGAGTGGGCCCAGCGTCTGCAGGCCATCGGCGCCGACCAGGTCGCCCCCGGCACCAACGTCGCCACCCCGGTGTTCGACGGTGCGCGCGAGGACGAGCTGGCGGGTCTGCTGCAGCACACCATCCCGAACCGGGACGGCGAGCGCATGGTGCTCCCGACCGGTAAGGCGCGGCTGTTCGACGGCCGCTCGGGTGAGCCGTTCCCGGACCCGATCTCGGTCGGCTACATGTACATCCTGAAGCTGCACCACCTGGTCGACGACAAGCTGCACGCCCGTTCGACCGGCCCGTACTCGATGATCACCCAGCAGCCGCTGGGTGGTAAGGCCCAGTTCGGTGGCCAGCGGTTCGGCGAGATGGAGGTGTGGGCGCTGGAGGCATACGGCGCCGCGTACGCCCTCCAGGAGCTGCTGACCATCAAGTCCGACGACGTCACCGGCCGCGTGAAGGTCTACGAGGCCATCGTCAAGGGCGAGAACATCCCCGAGCCCGGCATCCCCGAGTCCTTCAAGGTGCTCATCAAGGAGATGCAGTCGCTCTGCCTGAATGTGGAGGTGCTGTCCAGCGACGGTATGTCCATCGAGATGCGTGACACCGACGAGGACGTCTTCCGCGCTGCGGAGGAGCTCGGCATCGACCTGTCCCGGCGTGAGCCGAGCAGCGTCGAAGAGGTCTGACGGGAGTCCGGAGACCTTCACTTCGAAGGTCTCCGGCCCCTGGACCCCCGTATCAGACCAAAGACTTACAACCCTGAGAGGGATTGACGCATAGTGCTCGACGTCAACTTCTTCGACGAGCTCCGGATCGGTCTGGCCACCGCTGACGACATCCGTCAGTGGAGCCACGGCGAGGTCAAGAAGCCCGAGACCATCAACTACCGCACGCTCAAGCCCGAAAAGGACGGACTCTTCTGCGAGAAGATCTTCGGTCCTACCCGGGACTGGGAGTGCTACTGCGGCAAGTACAAGCGTGTCCGCTTCAAGGGCATCATCTGTGAGCGCTGCGGCGTCGAGGTGACCCGCGCGAAGGTGCGTCGTGAGCGGATGGGCCACATCGAGCTGGCCGCTCCCGTCACCCACATCTGGTACTTCAAGGGCGTTCCGTCGCGGCTGGGCTACCTGCTCGACCTCGCCCCGAAGGACCTGGAGAAGGTCATCTACTTCGCGGCGTACATGATCACGTACGTCGACGAGGAGCGCCGTACGCGCGACCTGCCCTCCCTGGAGGCGCATGTCTCCGTCGAGCGGCAGCAGATCGAGAACCGCCGGGACGCCGACCTGGAGGCCCGCGCCAAGAAGCTCGAGTCCGACCTGGCCGAGCTGGAGGCCGAGGGCGCCAAGGCGGACGTGCGCCGCAAGGTGCGCGAGGGCGCCGAGCGTGAGATGAAGCAGCTGCGCGACCGTTCGCAGCGCGAGATCGACCGGCTCGACGAGGTGTGGACCCGGTTCAAGAACCTCAAGGTCCAGGACCTGGAGGGCGACGAGCTCCTCTACCGCGAGCTGCGTGACCGCTTCGGCACGTACTTCGACGGCTCGATGGGTGCCGCGGCGCTGCAGAAGCGTCTGGAGTCCTTCGACCTGGACGAGGAGGCCGAGCGCCTCCGCGAGATCATCCGCACCGGCAAGGGCCAGAAGAAGACCCGTGCGCTCAAGCGGCTGAAGGTCGTGTCCGCCTTCCTGCAGACCTCCAACAGCCCCAAGGGCATGGTCCTCGACTGCGTCCCGGTCATCCCGCCGGACCTCCGCCCGATGGTGCAGCTGGACGGTGGCCGCTTCGCGACCTCCGACCTGAACGACCTGTACCGCCGTGTGATCAACCGGAACAACCGACTGAAGCGGCTTCTCGACCTCGGCGCGCCCGAGATCATCGTGAACAACGAGAAGCGCATGCTCCAGGAGGCCGTCGACGCCCTGTTCGACAACGGTCGTCGTGGTCGCCCGGTCACCGGTCCCGGTAACCGTCCGCTGAAGTCCCTCAGCGACATGCTGAAGGGTAAGCAGGGTCGATTCCGTCAGAACCTGCTCGGTAAGCGTGTGGACTACTCCGCGCGTTCCGTCATCGTCGTCGGTCCGCAGCTGAAGCTGCACCAGTGCGGTCTGCCGAAGGCGATGGCGCTGGAGCTGTTCAAGCCGTTCGTGATGAAGCGCCTGGTCGACCTGAACCACGCGCAGAACATCAAGAGCGCCAAGCGGATGGTCGAGCGCGGTCGCACGGTCGTGTACGACGTCCTCGAAGAGGTCATCGCCGAGCACCCGGTTCTGCTGAACCGTGCGCCCACCCTGCACCGCCTCGGCATCCAGGCCTTCGAGCCGCAGCTGGTCGAGGGCAAGGCCATCCAGATCCACCCGCTCGTCTGCACCGCGTTCAACGCGGACTTCGACGGTGACCAGATGGCCGTGCACCTGCCGCTGTCCGCGGAGGCGCAGGCCGAGGCCCGCATCCTGATGCTGTCCTCGAACAACATCCTCAAGCCCGCCGACGGCCGTCCGGTGACGATGCCGACCCAGGACATGGTCCTCGGTCTGTTCTTCCTCACCACCGACGGCGAGATGCGGGACGTCAAGGGCGAGGACCGCTCCTTCTCGTCCGTGGCCGAGGCGATCATGGCGTTCGACGCCGGCGAGCTCTCGCTGCAGTCGCGCGTGGACATCCGCTTCCCGGTGGGCACCATCCCGCCGCGCGGCTGGACCCCGCCGGTGCCGGAGGAGGGCGACGACCGCGTCGGGGACGGTGTGTGGCAGCAGGGTGACAGCTTCACCCTGAAGACCACGCTGGGCCGCGCGCTCTTCAACGAGCTGCTGCCCGAGGACTACCCGTTCGTCGACTACGAGGTCGGCAAGAAGCAGCTCTCCGAGATCGTCAACGACCTCGCCGAGCGCTACCCCAAGGTCATCGTGGCGGCGACGCTCGACAACCTGAAGGCGGCCGGCTTCTACTGGGCCACCCGTTCCGGCGTCACCGTCGCCATCTCCGACGTCGTCGTCCCCGAGGCGAAGAAGGAGATCGTCCGCGGCTACGAGGCGCAGGACGAGAAGGTCCAGAAGCAGTACGAGCGCGGTCTGATCACCAAGGACGAGCGCACGCAGGAGCTCATCGCGATCTGGACCAAGGCGACCAACGAGGTCGCCGAGGCGATGAACGACAATTTCCCGAAGACCAACCCGATCTTCATGATGGTGAACTCGGGTGCACGAGGCAACATGATGCAGATGCGTCAGATCGCCGGTATGCGTGGTCTGGTGTCGAACGCGAAGAACGAGACGATCCCGCGTCCGATCAAGGCGTCGTTCCGTGAGGGCCTGTCCGTGCTGGAGTACTTCATCTCCACGCACGGTGCCCGTAAGGGTCTGGCGGACACCGCTCTGCGTACCGCCGACTCGGGTTACCTCACCCGTCGTCTGGTCGACGTCTCCCAGGACGTCATCATCCGCGAGGAGGACTGCGGCACCGACCGCGGCCTGCGCCTGCACATCGCGGAGGTCGACGGTGGCGTGCTGCGCAAGGCGGAGAACGTCGAGACGTCCGTGTACGCGCGCTGCCTCGCCGAGGACATCGTGGTCGACGGCAAGGTGCTGGCCCCGGCCGGCACCGACCTGGGCGACGTGCTCATCGACGAGCTCATCGCGCAGGGCGTCGCGGAGGTCAAGACCCGCTCGGTCCTGACCTGCGAGTCCGCCGTCGGCACCTGCGCCATGTGCTACGGCCGCTCGCTGGCCACCGGCAAGCTGGTCGACATCGGTGAGGCGGTCGGCATCATCGCCGCCCAGTCCATCGGTGAGCCCGGTACCCAGCTGACGATGCGTACCTTCCACACCGGTGGTGTGGCCGGTGACGACATCACCCAGGGTCTGCCGCGTGTCGTCGAGCTCTTCGAGGCCCGTACCCCGAAGGGTGTCGCCCCGATCTCCGAGGCCTCCGGCCGCGTGCGGATCGAGGAGACCGAGAAGACCAAGAAGATCGTCGTCACCCCGGACGACGGCAGCGACGAGATGGCCTACCCCATCTCCAAGCGTGCCCGTCTGATGGTCAGCGAGGGCGAGCACGTCGAGGTGGGCCAGAAGCTCACCGTGGGTGCCACCAACCCGCACGACGTGCTGCGCATCCTGGGCCAGCGTGCCGTCCAGGTCCACCTGGTCGGCGAGGTCCAGAAGGTCTACAACTCGCAGGGTGTGTCGATCCACGACAAGCACATCGAGATCATCATCCGGCAGATGCTCCGCCGCGTGACGATCATCGAGTCCGGCGACGCCGAGCTGCTGCCCGGTGAGCTGGTCGAGCGCTCGAAGTTCGAGACCGAGAACCGTCGTGTGGTCCAGGAGGGCGGTCACCCGGCCTCCGGTCGTCCGCAGCTCATGGGTATCACCAAGGCCTCGCTGGCGACCGAGTCCTGGCTGTCGGCGGCGTCCTTCCAGGAGACGACCAGGGTCCTCACGGACGCGGCGATCAACGCCAAGTCCGACTCCCTGATCGGCCTCAAGGAGAACGTCATCATCGGTAAGCTCATCCCGGCCGGTACGGGTCTGTCCCGCTACCGCAACATCCGGGTCGAGCCGACCGAGGAGGCCAAGGCCGCGATGTACTCGGCCGTCGGCTACGACGACATCGACTACTCGCCGTTCGGCACCGGCTCCGGCCAGGCCGTTCCGCTGGAGGACTACGACTACGGGCCGTACAACCAGTAAGCGCGTGGCCGAAGTCGCCTGAACCGAAGGGCGGTCACCCCGTTGCGTACGGGGTGGCCGCCCTTCGGCGTGAGCGCCGTACTGTCGTGTGGCGGAACCGCAACACAACCGGGGCTCGGGAACCGATGCCGTGGGTCGTGCGTTGCCTCATCATGGAGGCACAACCAGTCCGGGGGAGTGTTTCTCGTGTCGAACCCGTCGTGGCAGCCGATGCCCTGGCAGGCGCAGGCCAGTAGTCCGTCACTGCTCGCCGCCCATGCCGATCGTGAGCGTGCCGTGGATGTTCTGCGGGCGGGCTTCAGTGAAGGCCGCCTCCAGCAGGACGAGTACGAGAAGCGCGTCGAGAGGGCCTACACGGCGCGCACGGTGGGCGAGCTGGCCCTCCTGGTCGCCGACCTGCCCCAGGGCCCCGCGGCGATACAGCCGAGCGCCATGGCCCCCATGGTCCCGCGCACCTTCATGCCGGCCCCCGTCCCGCCCCCGGCCACCAACGGCAAGGCCGTCGGCTCGATGGTCTGCGGCGTCCTGACGACCATGACCATGGGCCTGACGGGCATCCCGGCCGTCATCCTCGGCCACACCGCCCGCGCCGAGATGAAGCGCACGGGCGAGGGCGGCGAGGGCTTCGCCCTGGCCGGTCTGATCCTGGGCTGGCTGTCGGTGGCGGGCTGGGCCTTCTTCCTGACGATCATGGTGATCGCGGGGGTGGCGGGGAGCAGCGGCTGAGCGGGGCTGCGCCCCGTAAGGACAGCGGCAGCCCATTTGTTTTGACCGTAGCGAATGCGATAGGTACGCTCAGACCTTGTGCCTGGGGTGTGCCCTGGCTCCCGTGCGTGCCTTCAAACCGCACAGGGGGAGCCGTAGGCGGCCACCGTAATCTGCGCCCTTTCTGCCTCACGGCGAGAGTCGCGGTTTCGACACACCCGACCGCGTGGGTCGGCGACGTTCCGGGTTAGCTTCACCATTCGGCACACAGAAACCGGAGAAGTAGTGCCTACGATCCAGCAGCTGGTCCGCAAGGGCCGGCAGGACAAGGTCGAGAAGAACAAGACGCCCGCACTGGATGGTTCCCCCCAGCGCCGCGGCGTCTGCACGCGTGTGTTCACGACCACCCCGAAGAAGCCGAACTCGGCCCTGCGTAAGGTCGCGCGTGTGCGTCTGACCAGCGGGATCGAGGTCACCGCTTACATTCCGGGTGAGGGACACAACCTGCAGGAGCACTCCATCGTGCTCGTGCGTGGTGGCCGTGTGAAGGACCTGCCGGGTGTTCGCTACAAGATCATCCGCGGCTCGCTGGACACCCAGGGTGTCAAGAACCGCAAGCAGGCCCGCAGCCGCTACGGCGCCAAGAAGGAGAAGTAAGAATGCCTCGTAAGGGCCCCGCCCCGAAGCGCCCGGTCATCATCGACCCGGTCTACGGTTCTCCTCTTGTCACGTCGCTCATCAACAAGGTGCTGCTGAACGGCAAGCGCTCCACCGCCGAGCGCATCGTCTACGGCGCCATGGAGGGCCTGCGCGACAAGACCGGCAACGACCCGGTCATCACGCTGAAGCGCGCTCTCGAGAACATCAAGCCGACCCTCGAGGTCAAGTCCCGCCGTGTCGGTGGCGCCACCTACCAGGTGCCGGTCGAGGTCAAGCCCGGCCGCGCCAACACGCTGGCGCTGCGCTGGCTGGTCGGTTACTCCCGCGCCCGTCGCGAGAAGACCATGACCGAGCGTCTGCTCAACGAGCTTCTCGACGCCTCGAACGGCCTCGGTGCGGCCGTGAAGAAGCGCGAGGACACCCACAAGATGGCCGAGTCCAACAAGGCCTTCGCGCACTACCGCTGGTAGTCGCAGACCCCATCGAGACCGAGAGAAGACCGAAGCCTTATGGCTACCACTTCACTTGACCTGGCCAGGGTCCGCAACATCGGGATCATGGCCCACATCGACGCGGGCAAGACGACCACCACCGAGCGGATCCTCTTCTACACCGGCGTCAGCTACAAGATCGGTGAGGTCCACGACGGCGCCGCCACCATGGACTGGATGGAGCAGGAGCAGGAGCGTGGCATCACGATCACCTCTGCTGCCACCACCTGTCACTGGCCGCTTGAGGGTGTCGACCACACCATCAACATCATCGACACCCCGGGTCACGTCGACTTCACCGTCGAGGTGGAGCGTTCGCTCCGCGTTCTCGACGGTGCCGTGACGGTGTTCGACGGCGTTGCCGGTGTGGAGCCGCAGTCCGAGACGGTGTGGCGTCAGGCCGACCGTTACGGCGTGCCCCGCATCTGCTTCGTCAACAAGCTGGACCGCACCGGCGCCGAGTTCCACCGCTGCGTGGACATGATCTCGGACCGCCTGGGCGCCCAGCCGCTCGTCATGCAGCTCCCGATCGGCGCCGAGGCCGACTTCAAGGGCGTCGTGGACCTGGTCCGCATGAAGGCGCTCGTGTGGTCCGCCGAAGCCGCCAAGGGCGAGATGTACGACGTCGTCGACATCCCGGCCACGCACGCCGAGGCTGCCGAGGAGTACCGCGGCAAGCTCATCGAGGCCGTCGCCGAGAACGACGAAGAGATCATGGAGCTGTACCTGGAGGGCGACGAGCCCACCGAGGAGCAGCTGTACGCCGCGATCCGTCGCATCACCATCGCGTCCGGCAAGTCCACGGACACCACGGTCACCCCGGTGTTCTGTGGCACCGCGTTCAAGAACAAGGGCGTCCAGCCCCTGCTCGACGCGGTCGTGCGCTACCTCCCCACCCCGCTTGACGTCGAGGCCATCGAGGGTCACGCCGTCAACGACCCGGAGGAGGTCGTCAAGCGCAAGCCGTCCGACGGCGAGCCGCTCTCCGCGCTGGCGTTCAAGATCATGAGCGACCCGCACCTCGGCAAGCTCACCTTCGTCCGGGTCTACTCGGGCCGCCTGGAGTCCGGCACCGCCGTGCTGAACTCCGTCAAGGGCAAGAAGGAGCGCATCGGCAAGATCTACCGCATGCACGCCAACAAGCGTGAGGAGATCGACTCGGTGGGCGCCGGCGACATCATCGCCGTCATGGGTCTGAAGCAGACCACGACCGGTGAGACGCTGTGCGACGAGAAGCAGCCGGTGATCCTGGAGTCCATGGACTTCCCGGCGCCGGTCATCCAGGTCGCCATCGAGCCCAAGTCGAAGGGCGACCAGGAGAAGCTGGGCGTCGCGATCCAGCGCCTGGCCGAGGAGGACCCGTCCTTCCAGGTCCACTCGGACGAGGAGACCGGCCAGACCATCATCGGTGGCATGGGCGAGCTGCACCTCGAGGTGCTGGTCGACCGTATGCGCCGTGAGTTCAAGGTCGAGGCCAACGTCGGCAAGCCGCAGGTCGCGTACCGCGAGACGATCCGCAAGGCCGTCGAGCGCGTGGACTACACGCACAAGAAGCAGACCGGTGGTACTGGTCAGTTCGCCAAGGTGCAGATCGCGATCGAGCCCATCGAGAGCGGCGACGCCTCGTACGAGTTCGTGAACAAGGTGACCGGTGGCCGCATCCCGAAGGAGTACATCCCTTCGGTGGACGCCGGTGCGCAGGAGGCCATGCAGTTCGGCATCCTCGCCGGTTACGAGATGACCGGTGTCCGCGTGACGCTGCTCGACGGCGCCTACCACGAGGTCGACTCCTCCGAGCTCGCGTTCAAGATCGCCGGTTCGCAGGCCTTCAAGGAGGCCGCGCGCAAGGCCAGCCCCGTTCTCCTTGAGCCGATGATGGCCGTCGAGGTCACCACGCCCGAGGACTACATGGGTGAGGTCATCGGCGACATCAACTCCCGCCGTGGTCAGATCCAGGCCATGGAGGAGCGGGCCGGTGCCCGCGTCGTGAAGGGCCTCGTGCCCCTCTCGGAGATGTTCGGTTACGTCGGCGACCTGCGCAGCAAGACGTCCGGCCGTGCCAGCTACTCCATGCAGTTCGACTCCTACGCCGAGGTTCCGCGGAACGTCGCCGAGGAGATCATCGCGAAGGCCAAGGGCGAGTAACGCACCGCGTTCCCACGCTTTAGGCTTGACTCCGGAGCCTTGAGGGGCAAACCCCCGCAAACACGGGTGTTTGCCTCTGGGCCCGGGCTTTCCAGCAAAGATCACCTGGCGCCGATGAAGCAAGGCGTTCAGAACCACTCCACAGGAGGACCCCAGTGGCGAAGGCGAAGTTCGAGCGGACTAAGCCGCACGTCAACATCGGCACCATCGGTCACATCGACCACGGTAAGACGACCCTCACGGCCGCCATTACCAAGGTGCTGCACGACGCGTTCCCGGACATCAACGAGGCCTCGGCCTTCGACCAGATCGACAAGGCTCCTGAGGAGCGTCAGCGCGGTATCACCATCTCCATCGCGCACGTCGAGTACCAGACGGAGACGCGTCACTACGCCCACGTCGACTGCCCGGGTCACGCGGACTACATCAAGAACATGATCACCGGTGCCGCCCAGATGGACGGCGCGATCCTCGTGGTCGCCGCGACCGACGGTCCGATGCCGCAGACCAAGGAGCACGTGCTCCTGGCCCGCCAGGTCGGCGTTCCGTACATCGTCGTCGCCCTGAACAAGGCCGACATGGTGGACGACGAGGAGATCATGGAGCTCGTCGAGCTCGAGGTCCGTGAGCTGCTCTCGGAGTACGAGTTCCCGGGCGACGACCTTCCGGTCGTCCGCGTCTCGGCGCTCAAGGCGCTCGAGGGCGACAAGGAGTGGGGCCAGTCGGTCCTGGACCTGATGAAGGCCGTCGACGAGTCGATCCCGGAGCCGGAGCGCGACGTCGACAAGCCGTTCCTGATGCCGATCGAGGACGTCTTCACGATTACCGGTCGCGGTACGGTCGTCACCGGCCGTATCGAGCGTGGTGTCCTCAAGGTCAACGAGACCGTGGACATCATCGGTATCAAGCAGGAGAAGACCACCACCACGGTCACCGGCATCGAGATGTTCCGCAAGCTGCTCGACGAGGGCCAGGCCGGTGAGAACGTCGGTCTGCTCCTCCGTGGCATCAAGCGCGAGGACGTCGAGCGCGGCCAGGTCATCATCAAGCCGGGCTCGGTCACCCCGCACACCGAGTTCGAGGCGCAGGCCTACATCCTCTCCAAGGACGAGGGTGGCCGCCACACGCCGTTCTTCAACAACTACCGTCCGCAGTTCTACTTCCGTACGACTGACGTGACCGGTGTTGTGACCCTCCCCGAGGGCACCGAGATGGTCATGCCGGGCGACAACACTGAGATGAAGGTCGAGCTCATCCAGCCCGTCGCCATGGAGGAGGGCCTGAAGTTCGCCATCCGTGAGGGTGGCCGGACCGTGGGCGCCGGCCAGGTCACCAAGATCACGAAGTGATCTTGAGCTCGACCTGGTAGCTCCAGCTTGATGAGCTGAGCTCCTGAAG
>NZ_AEJC01000551.1 GCF_000317595.1 Streptomyces ipomoeae 91-03
CTCGAAGACCATCGCACCCCTACGGTGCGACCGAACCGTCCTACCTCTCCAGGCGGCCGTTGAACCGCCGCGGCAGCCCCAGCGGATTGTCGTCCTTCAGCTCCGGCGGCAGCAGCGCCTCCGGCGCACCCTGGTAGACGACCGGCCGCAGCCACCGCTCGATCGCCGTGCCACCCACCGACGTGGACGTGGAGGTCGTCGCCGGGTAAGGGCCACCGTGGTGCTGGGCCGCGGCCACAGCGACACCCGTCGGCCATCCATTGACCAGGACACGCCCGGCCAGTGGTGTCAGCTCGGCCAGCAGCTCCGGCCCCCGGCCCTCTCCGGCGGCCTCCTCACCGGACAGGTGCACCGTGGCGGTCAGGTTGCCGGGCAGTCGCGACAGCACCGACTTGGCCTCGTCCTCGTCCTCGTAGCGGGCGACGACGGTGATGGGGCCGAAGCACTCCTCCAGCAGGAGGTCGTGCTCGCCCTCCGTGGCCAGCTTGGCGGCGGGGACGGTGAGGAAGCCGGGGCTGACGGTGTGCTCGCCGCCCGCGCCCGCGGTCACCGGGGACTCCACGTCGGGGAGTTCGGCGCGCTCGGCGACACCGGCGACGAAGTTGTCGCGCATCCGGTGGTCCAGCAGGACACCGGCGTCGACGTCGCTGACCGCCTCGGTGAGCGACTTGACCAGGCGGTCGCCGGAGGCCCCCGCGGGCGCCAGCACCAGGCCCGGCTTCACGCAGAACTGGCCGACGCCGAGGGTCATGGAGCCGGCAAGGCCGGTGCCGATGGCCTCCGCGCGTTCGGCGGCGGCGGCCTCGGTGATGAGGACGGGGTTGAGGGAGCCCAGCTCGCCGTGGAACGGGATCGGCACCGGGCGGGCCGCCGCCGCGTCGAAGAGGGCCCGGCCGCCGCGTACGGAACCGGTGAAGCCGGCGGCCGTGACGAGCGGGTGCTTGACCAGTTCGACGCCCGCCTCGAAGCCGTGGACGAGGCCGAGGACGCCCTCGGGGATGCCGTGTTCGGCGGCGGCCCGGCGCAGCACGATCGCGACCAGCTCGGACAGCGCCGGGTGGTCGGGGTGGGCCTTGACGACGACCGGGCAGCCGGCGGCCAGCGCGCTCGCCGTGTCGCCGCCGGGGACGGAGAAGGCGAAGGGGAAGTTGGAGGCCGAGTAGACGGCGACGACGCCCAGCGGGACCTTGTAGCGGCGCAGGTCGGGGATGGGCGGGGTGGCGGTGTCGTCGGGGTGGTTGATCACCACGTCGAGGAAGGCGCCCTCGTCGACGATGTCGGCGAAGGCCCGCAGCTGGTAGCAGGTGCGGGCGAGCTCGCCGTTGAGCCGGACCGGGCCGAGCGCGGTCTCGGCGTCGGCGACCTCGACGAGCTGTTCCTTGGCCGCCTGAAGCT
Source organism: Streptomyces ipomoeae 91-03 (assembly GCF_000317595.1). GTDB lineage: Bacteria > Actinomycetota > Actinomycetes > Streptomycetales > Streptomycetaceae > Streptomyces > Streptomyces ipomoeae. The sequence goes on from NZ_AEJC01000551.1 coordinate 1,396, forward strand.
GGTCGGCGGCGGTACGCAGGAAGGCCGCGCGGACCGTACGGTCGGCCAGGGCGCTGCGGGCGGCGTGTGCCGCGCGGACGGCGGCGTCCACCTCCTGGGCTGTGGCCTCCACCGCAACCTGCTCGCGCTGCTTCCCGGTACGGGGGTCGACACTCCAGACTGGTGCTGCTGCCACCGCGGGTCCCTCCACGTATAACTGGGTCATTCACCAGGGGCGTTCGATATACTGAACGCCGTCTCTGATGATGAATATGCTGTTGGAGACTATAACTACAGCTTCTCGTCGAACGAAGGGGTCAAGGCGATGTCGGCTGGCGAGACGGGGGGCGGGGCGCAGGTCAAGTCCGCGGTACGGACGGTTGAGCTGCTGGAATACTTCGCCGGCCGCCCAGGTATGCACTCCCTCGCCGCCGTGCAGGAGGCGGTGGGCTACCCCAAGTCCAGCCTCTACATGCTGCTGCGCACGCTCGTGGAGCTGGGCTGGGTCGAGACCGACGCGACGGGCACGCGCTACGGCATCGGCGTACGGGCCCTCCTGGTCGGTACGTCGTACATCGACGGTGACGAGGTGGTCGCGCTGGCGCGGCCCACGCTGGACCGGCTCTCGGACGACACGACCGAGACCATCCACCTGGCCCGCCTCGACGGCACGAACGTGGTCTACCTGGCCACCCGCCAGTCACAGCACTATCTGCGTCCCTTCACCCGCGTGGGCCGCCGGCTGCCCGCCCACTCCACCTCGCTCGGCAAGGCGCTGCTCGCCACCCACACCGACGAGCAGGTCCGCAAGATGCTCCCGGAGACCCTTCCGGCACTCACCGAGAACACGATCACCGACCGCGAGCAGCTCATCGAGGAGCTTCGGCAGATTCGTGAGCAGGGCTTCTCCGTCGACCGCGAGGAGAACACGCTCGGGCTGCGCTGCTTCGGCGTGGCGATCCCCTACCGCACCCCGGCCCGCGACGCCATCAGCTGCTCCGTCCCCGTCGCCCGGCTGACCCCGGCCCATGAACAGCTCGTCAAGGACGCCCTCTTCGACGCCCGCGACCGGCTGACGCTGGCGACCCGGCGGCTCTGAAACGGTCTCGGCGGACCCGAAGCGGCTCGGGAGCAACCCCGGTTTCATGAGGACCTCATGAGAAAACCGGGCGAAGGGAACGATTGATCGCAACCCGATCGTCTGTCCGGGTGCGATGAACAAGACGATCAGGCGCAGCGCCGTCTTCGTGCTGCTGCTCGTGCTCGCTCTGCTGGTGAGGGCGACATGGGTGCAGTTCTACGAGAGCTCGGCGCTCGCGGACAACCAGAAGAACCGGCGCAACGTGATCAGGACGTACGCGGAGCCGCTGGGGAACATCATCGTGGCCGGCGAGTCGATCACCGGCTCGGCGCGGACGAAGGACAGCGACCTCGCGTACAGGCGCACGTACACGGACGGCGAGCTGTACGCGGCGGTGACGGGCTACGCCTCCCAGGCGTACGCGCCGACGCAGTTGGAGGGCATCTACGCGGACCTGCTCAACGGCACGGACCTCCGGCTGAAGACGGTGCTGGACACGATCACCAACAAGCGGGCCGCCCCGGGCAATGTGATCACCACGATCGACCCGGGCGTGCAGAAGGCCGCGTACGACGCGCTCGGCGACAAGAAGGGCGCGGCCGTCGCGATCGATCCGGCCACCGGCAAGATCCTGGCCGTCGTGTCGACCCCGTCGTACGATCCGTCCTCGCTCACCGACGCCAACACCGCGGGTACGGCGTGGAAGAAGCTCAACTCCGACCCGGAGAAGCCGCTGACCAACCGGGCGCTGCGGCAGCCGCTGCCGCCGGGGTCGACGTTCAAGCTGGTCGTGGCGGCAGCCGCGCAGGAGGACGGGCTGTACGCGTCGGTGGACACGAAGACGGACAGCCCGGACCCGTACACCCTGCCGGGTACGACCACGGTCCTGCGGAACGAGAACACGTCCGCGCCCTGCGAGAACGCCACGATCCGTACGGCGCTGCGGTACTCGTGCAACAACGTCTTCGCGAAGATGGCCGTCGACCTGGGCCAGGACAAGGTGCGGGCGATGGCCGAGAAGTTCGGCTTCAACGACAAGACGCAGGACGTGCCGGTGCGGGCGTACGAGAGCGTCTACCCGTCCGGCATGAACGAGCCGTCCACCGCCCTGACCGGCATCGGGCAGTACGACGTCACGGCGACGCCGTTGCAGATGGCCATGGTGTCGGCGGCGATAGCCAACGGCGGCAGGCTCGTCTCGCCGCACATGGTGTCGCAGATCACCAACAGCGGTGGCGACGTCCTGGAGGACTACGACGCCGGGGCGAGCACCAAGGAGATCGTCGGCTCCTCCACCGCCGAGCAGTTGCAGTCGGCGATGCAGACGGTCGTCGAGGAGGGCACGGGGACGAACGCGCGGATCAGCGGCGTGACCGTGGGCGGCAAGACCGGTACCGCCCAGCACGGCGAGAACAACAGCAAGACGCCGTACGCCTGGTTCACCTCGTACGGGAAGGCCGACGGCAAGGAGGTCGCCGTGGCGGTCGTCGTGGAGCAGTCGGGCGCGGCCCGGTCCGAGGTCAGCGGCAACGGGCTGGCCGCGCCGGTGGCCAAGGCCGTGATGGAGGCGGCGCTGAAGGGCTGAAGGACCACCTGAAGAAGGACCACCTGAAGAAGAAGGGCCGCCCCACTCCCCCCGGGGGCGGCCCTTCGCCGTCAGTACCTTCGCGGTGTCACTTGACGCCGAACAGCTGCTCGATCGGGTCGATCGCGAAATACACCAGGAACAGCGCCGACGTGCCCCACAGCAGCCAGTGGACCTCCTTGGCCTTGCCCAGGACCGTCTTGATGAGGACGAAGGCGAGGAAGCCGGCGCCGATGCCGTTGGTGATGGAGTAGGTGAACGGCATCACGGCGATGGTCAGGAACGCGGGGATGGCGATCTCGTACTTGTCCCAGTCGATGTTCTTGACCTGGGTCATCATCAGGAAGCCGACGGCGACGAGCGCGGGGGCGGCGGCCTGCATGGGGACGATGGTCAGGAGCAGGGTGAGGAAGAGGGCCACCGCGAAGAGGCCGCCCGTGATCAGGTTGGCGAAGCCGGTGCGGGCGCCCTCGCCGACGCCGGCCGCGGACTCGATGTAGGAGGTCGCCGAGGAGGCGGACGAGGCGCCGCCGGCGACCGCCGCCGCACCGTCGATGAGGAGTACTCGGCCGAGGTTCGGGACCTTGCCCTCGTCGTCGAGCAGACCGGCCTCGGCGGTGATGCCGACGACCGTGCCCATGGTGTCGAAGAAGTCGGACAGCAGCAGGGTGAAGATCAGCAGGACGACCGTGATGACGGTGGTCTCGCCGAACGAACCGAAGAGGCTGAAGTCGCCGATGAGTCCGAACTCGGGGGCGGCCACGATGTCGTCGGGGACCTTCGGAGTGGTCAGGCCCCAACTCTTGATGTCGGCCACCGAGTTGATCACGATCGCAACGACCGTCATGGCCAGGATGCTGATGAGGATCGCGCCCCTGACCTTGCGGGCGAGCAGGGCGATGGTCAGCAGCACGCCGAGGCAGAAGACCAGGATGGGCCAGCCGGACAGCGAGCCGGTGGCGCCGAGTTGGACCGGGACGGTGGTGTTCGCGATGTCGGGGATACGGCTGACGAACCCGGCGTCGACGAAACCGATGAAGGCGATGAACAGGCCGATGCCGACACTGATCGCCTGCTTGAGCGGCTGCGGAATGGCGTGCATGACCGCCTCGCGCAAGCCGGTTACCACCAGTACGCAGATCAGCAGACCTTCGAGGACGACCAGGCCCATCGCGTCGGGCCAGCTCATCAGCGGGGCTATCTGGAAGGCGACGACCGCGTTGAGTCCGAGGCCCGCGGCGAGCGCGAGCGGCAGATTGCCGCCGACGCCCATGATGACCGTCATCACGGCGGCCACGAGGGCGGTGGCGGTGACGAGTTCGGCCCCATTGAGAGTGTGACCGTACTTGTCCTCCGCGTTGCCGAGGATGATGGGATTCAGGACAAGGATGTACGCCATCGTGAAGAAGGTGGCGAAGCCGCCGCGTATCTCGCGGGCGAAGGTGGAGCCCCGGGCGGTGATCCTGAAGAAGCGATCGACGCTGTTCGCCCCGGGTGGCTCGGCGCTTCGCCGGTCGGCCACCTTCTGTGCGTCGGACATGGCGGTACTCCTAGGGACGTGTGTCGTTCTACGCGCGGATGCTGGCTGGATTGTTCCGCCGTTGAACCCTATTCAGGTTTTCACCGTGTTACGGAATCGGAGTTCGACCTGCAAGACGGCGTTCGAAGCCGCGTACGAGCATCTTTCACGATCACTGCTAATCTTCCGGATCTCGCCGGGGGTCGTCCCCGGACGATCACGTGTCATTCACATGACACGCACAGGTATCCGGTCCGGGTGCCTGCCAGCCGCAGCGAGGAGAGAGGTCCCCGTGGGCACTGTCGTCGACGACGCAGCCTCCGTGGAGTTCCACGCCTTCTTCGAACGGCACTACGCCGAATTGTCCCGCCTGGCCCACCTGTTGACGGGTGAGGCTGACGCCGCCGACGATCTGGCCGCGGACGCGCTGCTCGCCATGTGGCACCGCTGGGACCGGGTGCGCGCGGCGGAGCACCCGGTGGCGTACGCCCGCGGTGTGGTCGCCAACCTGGCCCGCACCCGCATACGCAGCGCGGTCCGGGAGCGCCGCCGGATCACCCTGTTCTGGTCGCAGCGCGAGGAGAAGACCGAGAACCCCGACGTACCCGGCGTGGTCGACGTCCAGTCGGCGCTGCGCAGGCTGCCGTTCCGCAAGCGGGCGTGTGTGGTGCTGCGGCATGCTTTCGATCTCTCGGAGAAGGACACCGCGCTCGCCCTCGGTGTCTCGGTCGGTACCGTGAAGAGCCAGACGTCCAAGGGAATGGCCGAGTTGCAGAAGCTGTTCGGCACGCAGGACGCGCCGCGGCGTATGCACGCCGGCATCACGGGCGGGGGCGTGAGGGGCGCGAGTGTGACCGGCGCGGGTGCGCCGGGCAGCGGAGGAAGGGACCGATGAGGGACGTGCACGAGGAGCTGCGTGCCCGGCTGCGCGAGTCGGCCGAGGCGCACGAGCCCGACCGCGCCCGCATCCTGGCCCGGATCGAGCGCGGCATGGCCGCCCCCGAGGAGCGTCGACGCAGCCGGAAGGCGACGCGTCCGCCGCTGTGGGGCTGGGTGCGCGTGGTGACCGCCACCGCCGGTGTCGCCGGTGTGCTCGCGGTCGGCGGCTACGCGGTCGCCTCGGCGGTGAAGGGCGAGGAACCGGCGGACCAGACGGTCGCGGTGTCGCCGACGCCGGTCGACTCCCCCGCCGCGACGAGCCGGCCGCCGGTCCAGCCGGAACACCCGAGTCCGACCCCTCGCCGGTCGGACGAGCGGAAGAAGCCCGACTCGACGCCGTCGCGCACGCCCTCGGCGACTCAGGCCGCGCCGCCGGAGCTGCCCACCTCGGGGGACGAGAAGGACGGCCCGCTCTGGTCGGACGGCTCGGTCGACCCGCACAGCAACGGCTTCTGGGCGCAGAGCAATCTCACCCTGAAGACCGGCGAGCAGCTCACCGAGCTCATCGTCCAGCTGCGGATCGCCCAGACCGGCGGGGTCACCTCGGCCGGCGCCTGGCGCTCGCTGCCGGAGCAGGACTTCGACCTCACGGTGGAGGAGGCCGACGGCTTCCTGGTCTACACCTGGGTCCTCAAGGACGGCCGTACGGTCCCGAAGGGCGAGTACGTCTTCGCCGGCCAGTACAACCACGAGCGCGGGGGCCGCGACGCGGGCGACGACAGCTACGCGATGACCGCGAAGGCGGACGGCGAAAAGCTCGCGGTGGCCGGCAACTTCGAGGGCCATGACGACGAGGATTCGTCGGACGAGGGCGATTCGTAGGCAGTTCCCGGCCGGTCGTCGGACGAGCCGGGCTTCGTGGGCAGTTCCCGGCCGGTCGTCGGACCAGGCGGACTTCGTGGGCAGTTCCTGGCCGTTCGTCGGACCAGGCGGACTTCGTGGGCAGTTCCTGGCCGTTCGTCGGACCAGCCAGGTTTCGTAGGCAGTGCCCGGCCGTTCGTCGGACCGGGCGGGCTTCGTAAGCAGTTCGCGGCCGGTCGCAGGCAGTTCGTGAGCCTCGTCGTGAGTTCGGCTGTGGGTCGGGGCGACGTCGTCGTGGGTTCGCCCGTCGTGGGAGTGGGGCACCCCCTTGCCGCCGTACGCGGGTGATCCGCGTATGGGGGCGTGCGTTCGAACATGGTGGGTCCCGAGGGCTCGTAAAAAATCTCGGAGGCGCGGCAACCCTTTCCGTGGCGGTGGCGACCAGGAGGCGCAAGAGTCACCACCAGCGAGGAATCGGGTACATGACCGCACCTGCAGAACAGCGCGTTCGGCACCGTCGCCGGGTCACCGGGCGGCGGGCCGCGATCGCCTCGGTGGCCGCGCTCGGCCTCACCGGCGCGGCGATCGCCACGACGTCGCTGCTGTCCACCGCCGGCGCCGCCGTCACCTGGCCCACGGCCAAGGGCAGCAAGGCCGTGTCCTCGACGATCAAGGTGTCGGGCACGTACGACGGCAAGCTGAAGAAGTTCCTCGCCAAGGGCGCGCTCGGCGACGGCAGCCAGGACGAGGACCAGGACCCGATCTTCGAGCTGGCCGACGGTGCGGTGCTGAAGAACGTGATCATCGGGGTGCCGGGGGCCGACGGTGTGCACTGCAAGGGCAGCTGCACCCTCAAGAACGTGTGGTGGCTGGACGTCGGCGAGGACGCCGCCAGCTTCAAGGGCAAGTCGTCGAAGGCCGTGTACAAGGTCATCGGCGGCGGCGCGCGAAAGGCCTCGGACAAGGTCTTCCAGTTCAACGGCGCCGGAAAGCTCAGCATCACCGGCTTCAAGGTGCGGAACTTCGGCAAGCTGGTGCGCTCCTGCGGCAACTGCAGCAAGCAGTACAAGCGCACGATCACGCTGAGTGACATCGACGCGACCGCGCCGGGCAAGTCCCTGGTCGGCGTCAACCAGAACTACGGCGACACCGCCACGCTGTCCAGGATCCGCATCCACGGAGATCCCAAGAAGAAGCTCAAGGTGTGCACCCGCTTCCAGGGCAACAGCTCCGGAAAGGAACCGAGAACACTTGGTAGCGGCCCCTATGGAACCACCTGCAAGTACAAGTCATCTGATATCACGTACAAGTAAGTGAAATTTCAAAAAGTGACGGAGCACCGCCCTTGAGCACGCACAAGAGACGCCTCACGCGCAGACGTGTGCTCGGCGCCACCGCGATCGGCGTCGCCGCCACCGGCGCCGCCGTGGCGGGCGGCACCGGCCTCCTCTCCTCGGCGTCCGCCGCCGGCTTCGGCCACCGCGACGACGGAAAGAACTTCGTCGTCGACACCGGCGCCTCCCTGGTCTTCAAGGTCTCCAAGACCACCGGCGACCTCACCTCGCTCGTCTACAAGGGCAAGGAGTACGAGGGCTACGGCGGCAAGCACTCGCACGTCGAGTCGGGGCTCGGAGCGTCCACCGTCACGATTCTGCAGTCGGGGTCGACGATCCTGATCAAGGCCGTGCACGGCGCGATCACCCAGTGGTACGCGGCCCGCAGCGGCCAGAACAACATCTACATGTGGACGAACAAGGCGGACGCCTCCTTCACCGCGACCCGGTTCATCGTCCGCCTCAAGCCGGGGATGTTCCCCAACGAGGGCCCGGACTCCTGGATCGAGGCCTCCGACAAGGTCATCGAGGCCGGTGACGTCTGGCGGCGCGCGGACGGCACAACCCACTCCAAGCACTACTCGGGCAAGCGGGTCATCGACTACGACCACATCGGCTTCACCACCGGTTCGGTCGGCCTGTGGATCGTCCGCTCCAACCACGAGAAGGCCTCCGGCGGCCCCTTCTACCGCTCACTGCTGCGCCACTCCAACGACAAGGGCGCCGGGCTGTACGAGATCTTGCACTACAACCAGGCACAGACAGAGGAGGAACGTTTCGGCTTGCAGGGCCCCTACGTCCTGGCCTTCACCGACGGCGGGGCGCCCTCCCCCTCTCTGGCGCACGACAAGCTGGACACCTCCTGGGTCGACGGCCTCGGCATCACCGGCTGGGTCGGCAAGGCGGGCCGCGGCAAGGTGGCCGGCGTGGGCCTCAAGGGCATGGACGCCAAGTACGCCTACACGGTCGGCTTCGCGAGCGCGGGCGCCCAGTACTGGGCGAAGGCCGCGGCCGGCACCGGCGCCTTCTCCTGCAAGGGGATGCTGCCGGGGACGTACACGATGACCGTCTACAAGGGCGAGCTGGCCGTGCACACCCGGGAGGTGAAGGTGACGGCGGGCGGTTCGACCGCTCTGAACAGCATCACCATCACCGGTGACCCGTCCGCCGCGAGGACGGTGTGGCGGCTCGGCGACTGGGACGGCACGCCCGGCGAGTTCAAGAACGCCAAGCTGATGACGTACGCGCACCCGTCCGACGGCCGCGCGGCGAAGTGGACCGGCAACGTCACCATCGGCAGCGGCGACCCGGCCGCGTCCTTCCCGGCGTACATGTGGCAGGCCGTCAACGACGGCATCCTCATCTACTTCAAGCTCACCGCCGCCCAGGCCGCCGCCGCGCACACCCTGCGCATCGGCGTCACGGACGCCTTCGCGGGCGGACGCCCCAGGGTGACGGTCAACGACTGGGTCTCGCCGATCCCGACGGCCCCGAAGCAGCCCTCGACGCGTTCCTTGACCACGGGTTCCTACCGGGGGAACAACCACACGTTCACTTTCAGCGTCCCTGCAAGTGCGTGGAAATCGAACACCAGTGAGTACAACGTCCTGAAGCTCAACATCGTCAGCGGTTCGACCGGCACGGCCTTCCTCAGCCCGGGCACGTCGTTCGACTGCGTGGACCTGCTGGCTTGAGCCCCCCTCGGCCAGCAGCAGTGCCGACTTGAGCCCCCCTCGGTCGGCACGCACAAGAACGCCCCCCGCCGGTGACGACCGGCGGGGGGCGTTCACTTCGGCGCCCCGTGAGGGGCGCGGGGCTGTTTCGATGTGCGGCTCCGCCGCGATGGGGATCCCCCCGTTCGAGCGAAGCCGAGAGTGGGGGAGCGACCAGTCACAACGGACCCGCGGTTCCCCACCGACCTCTCGCGGCAGATCAATCCATCGTCGAACCGATGGCCGTGGAGCCCGTGGTCAAGAACGTGGTAGCCGGCAGCGAGCATCAGACTTCCGCGCGCCGTACACACTCGCCGCGTCCGTCGACTTGAAGGACGGCGTACCCACCCCACCGTCCCAGTTGTTCGCGGCCGACACCGTGGCGGAGCCCAGCTTCGCCTTCCCCGCCCCGTTGCCCACCGCCACATTCCTGGCCAACCTGGCCTTCCCGGTGGCGAAATAGAACCCGTTCGCCCTGTTCCCGTACGCGGTGTTCCGGTTCAGCAGCACGGCCCCGGTGTTGGAGTTCTCGGTGAACCCGTGCAGCGTGTTGTCCCAGGCGGCGTTGTTGTTGACGGCATGGGCGACCGAGGCTCCCCCGCCGCCCAACTTGAAACCGTTGCCGTTGCCCTCGAACGCGGAGTCGTTCCAGCGGTTCTTGCCGTTGCCGAAGGCCCAGGAGTGCTCGATGGTGACGGGCGAGGAGAACTGCCAGAGGTCGAGCCCGTCATCCGCGTTGTCGTAGAGGCGCGCGCCGGTGACCTTGTTGCCCGTGCCGGAGCCGAACTTGATGGCGATGCCGTCGGCGTTCTGGCCGTGGTTCGCGGCGTCGTAGTTGCCGTGGCTGTCGAGGTTCTGCACGAGGTTGCCGGTGGTGCCGTCGCCGCGCAGGGTGAACCCGGAGTCGCCGTTGTTCGCGGTGACGAGGTTCTTGAAGACGCCGCCGACGGAGGAGGTGGCGACGAAGCCCTGGGCCGGGGAGTTTTGGAAGGTGATGTTCTGGACGGTCCAGTAGTCGCCGTGGATACCGGCGAGCCAGGACCCGGCGGCCAGCCTGGACCCGTCGATCTTCACCTTCTCGCTGCCGTACGCGGTGAGGGTGATTCGGGCGGAGGCGGTGCCGTTCGCCGTGGACTTGAGGGTCTTCGTCGGCTGGTACGTGCCGCCGCGCACCTGGATGGTCGTACCGGCGGCGGCGTTCGCGACGGCCGACTCCAGCTGGGCGGCGCTGGAGACGATGACCGTGGTGCCGGCGGCCCGGGCGCCGTCGTTCGCGAGGCCGAGGTAGACGCCGCCCGCCCCCGAGGCGACGGCCACGGCGGCGGCGATCGACAGGGTCCGGGTTCTTCGATGGCGTCCGATGCTCTGACGCACGGGGTTGTTCCTTCCGTTGACATTGATCGCCTCCGGGGCGCTTCAGCCGGTGTCGAGAGGCCGGCACGCCCCTTCGGCGGGGGACGAGGAACGAAGCGGGCCGGAGGGGCCGCCCCGGCCCGCTTCTGATCACTGGTCGCCGCCCGAGCGGAAAGGGTTGCCGCGCCCATGCGAAAGCGATCGAAATTTTCGCTCCGGGTCTTCACACGCCCACCAATTGACGTCCTGAACCCCACTGATCAGACTCCGAGGACAGCTCGCCCAACAGAATCCACCAGACCCACACAGGATGTGTCATGCGCCCCACCGCCCGTACGCTCCTGCTCCCCCTCCTGGCACTCTTCCTCAGCCTGCTGGCGGCCCCGCCAGGTACGGCCCAGTCACCCGCGAAGGTCTCGGAACAGCCCGTGAAGAAGTCCAAGTACGCCGGTTATCTCTTCGCCTACTTCACCGGTGAGGGCACCGCCGACGGCGAGCAGATCCGCTACGCCCTCAGCCGTGGCAACGACGCGCTGCACTGGCGGGAGCTGAACGCCGGCAAGCCGGTCCTCACGTCCACCATCGGTGAGAAGGGCCTGCGCGACCCGTTCGTGATCCGCTCCCCCGAGGGTGACAAGTTCTACATGATCGCGACCGATCTGCGCATGTACCAGAACAGCAGCGGCAGTTGGGACCATGTCCAGAGACACGGCAGCAAGTCGATCATGGTCTGGGAGTCCACGGACCTGGTGCACTGGACCGACCAGCGTCTGGTGCAGGTGTCCCCCGACAACGCGGGCAACACCTGGGCGCCGGAGGCCTACTGGGACGACAGCCTCGGTGAGTACGTCGTCTTCTGGGCGTCGAAGCTGTACGCGGACGACGACCCGGACCACACGGGCTCGACGTACAACAAGATGCTGTACGCGACGACGAAGGACTTCCGCACCTTCAGCGAGCCGAAGGTCTGGAACGACCCGGGCTACTCGGTCATCGACTCCACGGTCGTGAAGCACGACGGCACGTACTACCGCTACACCAAGGACGAGCGCGACCCCACCTCCTCCAGCCCCTGCGCCAAGTTCATCACCGGGGAGAAGTCGACCTCGCTGACCTCGACGAAGTACGACTTCGTCGCGGACTGCATCGGCAACGGCGCCATGGACCGGGGCGAGGGCCCGACGGTGTTCAAGTCGAACACCGAGGAGAAGTGGTACCTGTTCATCGACGAGTACGGCGGTCGCGGCTACCTCCCCTTCGAGACCACCGACCTCGACTCCGGCAAGTGGACCCCGTCGACCGACTACCAGCTCCCGGCCAGCCCTCGGCACGGCACGGTCATCCCGGTGACGCAGGCGGAGTACGACCGGCTGCTGGCCGCCTACCCGGTGAGCCCCACCTCGGTGGTGGACGTGACGGCGAAGGACCAGGAGGGGTACGCCATCGTCACGGAGGACACGAACAAGGTCGTCCTGCCGATGGAGCCCGACGCCGACCTGCGGCGGCTGGCACCGAAGCTGTGGGTGGGCGAGGGCGCGACGGTGAGCCCGAAGTCCGGTACGCGCCGCGACTTCCGCAAGCCGCAGAAGTACACGGTCACGGCGGCGGACGGCACCAAGCGTGTCTGGACGGTCGAGGCGGTGCCGACCCGCAGCCCGGTCCTGCCCGGTCTGTACGCCGACCCCGACGTCAAGTACATGAACGGCCGCTACTGGATCTACCCGACGACGGACGGCTTCCCCGGCTGGAGCGGCACGCGGTTCAAGGCGTTCTCCTCCAAGGACCTCGTCCACTGGAAGGACCACGGCCTCATCCTCGACCTGGGACCCGACGTCTCCTGGGCCGACAAGAACGCCTGGGCCCCGGCCATCGCCGAGCGCGACGGCAAGTACTACTTCTACTTCTGCGCCGAGGGGAACATCGGCGTCGCCGTCGCGGACTCCCCCGCCGGCCCGTTCAAGGACGCCCTCGGCAAACCGCTGGTCGCCAAGGGCCGGTACAGCGGCCAGGCCATCGACCCGTCGGTCTTCGTCGACGACGACGGGCAGGCCTACCTCTACTGGGGCAACATGCACGGGTACGTCGTCCCGCTGAACGACGACATGGTGTCGTTCGACGCGGCCGAGGTGAAGGACATCACCCCGGACAACTTCCGTGAGGGCTCCTTCGTGGTCAAGCGCAAGGGCACGTACTACTTCATGTGGTCCGAGGACGACACCCGCAGCGAGAACTACCACGTGGCGTACGCGACCGGACCGTCCCCGCTCGGCCCGTGGACCAAGCGGGGCACGATCCTGTCCAAGCGCCCCGAGTACGGCATCAAGGCGACCGGCCACCACTCCGTGGTGAACGTCCCCGGCACGGACGACTGGTACATGGTCTACCACCGGTTCGCCCTCAACGGTCCCGGCAAGTCCGGCGGGGACGGCACCCACCGCGAGACGACCATCGACCGCATGGAGTTCGCGGCCGACGGCACGATCGAGCCGGTGGTGCCGACCCTGGAGTCGATCAAACCGGTCAGGAGGTAACCGGCTCAGTCCATCGTCGCGCCGATCGTCGTGCTGCCCGTGGTCAGGAACGTGGTCGCGGGCAGCGTGCCGCTCGACGAACGGGCGTTGTACGTCGAGGAGGCGTCGGTGGAGCGGAAGGACGGGGTCGAGATGCCCGAGTCCCAGTTGTTGCCCGACGAGACGACCGACGAGCCCTTGTTGACCGAACCGCTGCCGTTGCCGACCGCGAGGTTCTTGCCGAGGCGGGCGGCGCCGGTGGCGAAGTAGTAGCCCCACTTGGCGTTGGCGTAGGCGGTGGTGCGGTTGATGACGATGGCACCCTTGTTGCTGTTCTCGGTGAAGCCGTTGCCCGCGTTGTCCCAGGCCGCCGAGTTGTTGACGACGTGGGCCACGGTCTCCCCGTCGCCGCCCAGCTTGTAGCCGTTGTCGTCGCCCGCGAACGCGGAGTCCGACCAGCGGTTCTTGCCGTTGCCCATCGCCCAGGTGTGCTCGACGGTGACGGGCGAGGAGAACGACCAGAAGTCCAGGCCGTCGTCCGAGTTGTTGTAGAGGCGGGCGCCGGTGATGACGTTGCCGGTGCCCGAGCCGAACTTCACGGCGACGCCGTCCGCGTTCTCGCCGTGGTTGGCCGGGTCGTAGTGGCCGTACGAGTCGATGTTGCGGACCAGGTTGTTGGTGGTGCTGTCGCCGGTGAGCGTGAACCCGGAGTCGCCGCCGTTGATGGTCTTGATGTTGTCCCAGACCGTGGAGGCACACGACTGGCAGACGACCGCGCTGTCCGGGGAGTTCTGGAAGGTGATGCCGGAGACGGTCCAGTAGTCGGCGGTCAGCTTGAAGATCCAGCCGCCGTCGGGGAGGTTCGAGCCGTCGATCTTCACGGTCTCGGAGCCGTACGGCTGGAGGTAGATCCTGCTGGACGAGGTGCCGTTCGCCGTGGACTGGAGGGTCGCCGTCGGGTAGTACGTGCCGCCGCGCACCTGGATGGTGGTGCCGGCGGTGGCGTTCTTGATGGCGTTGGACAGGTCGGTCGAGTTGCTGACGACCACGGTGGCCGCGTGGGCGGGGGTGGCCAGCAGACCGACGCCGAAGGCGGCGGTCACGGTCGTGGCGACCGTGGCGAGAGCGGTGAGGGAACGCTTGGTACGCCTGGTGCTCCTGTGACGACGCATGGGATGCGGGTTCCTTTCCCTGACATGCGGTGTGGGGAGACGGAGCGGTGGAGCCATGGAGCGGTGGAGCTACAGGACGGCGTCCAGCCATGTGAGGACGTCGTCCTGCACGGGTGCGGTGAACACATGGCCGAGGTCCGGCCGGATACGGGTGTGCAACCGCTCCCCGGCGTGACATGAGCGCCAGACGGCGCGCAGCTTCTCGTACGCGACCCGGACGCCCTCCGTGGGGAAGAGGGGGTCCTGGCCGCCGTGGAGGAAGAACATCGGCTTGGGGGCGCCGATGCTCGCCACGTCGGGGAAGTCGAGGTACCGGGCGAGCCCGGGGTGGAGCATGTAGTACGAGGACTGGCCGCGCAGGATGTTGTTGCCGGGGACCATGACCTCCTTGAGCCCGGTCATCCAGCACACGCTCGCGGCAGCCGCGATGTCGTCGCTGAGCGCGGCCGTCTGCCAGGCCCGGAACGCGCCCATGGAGAACCCGACGGCCGCGACCCGGTGCCGGTCCACCCGGTCGAGCCCCGCCAGGAACCCGGCCGCGCGCACGTCCTCCCTGGCCATGAGCCCCGCGAGCGACGAGCCCAGGTTGAAGAGGTTGCCGGCGAGGGCCTGCTGCTGGTCGTACGCGACCGGCCCCCGGTCGCCCCAGCCGAGCGCGTCCACGACGAGGACGACGTATCCCCGCCGGGCCAGTTCGTCGCCGACGAACCGCCCGCTGAAGTACCGGTCGGCCCAGGCCTGCGCGGAGGCGAGCCGGGTGTCGTCGTACCAGGGCCTGACCAGTTTCTCCTTCCCGATGTCGAACTTGGCGCCGTGGTCGTGCAGCAGGAGGACGGCCGGGAAGGGGCCGTCGCCGTGCGGGGTGAGGAGGGCCGCCCGGACGCGGCCGTACCGGGTGAGGGAGAAGGTGACCAACTCGCGTGTGAAGCCGTCGCCTTCGGTGCGCTGCTCGCCGAAGACCGGGGCGTACGGGGTGTCGTCCCGCGCGACGAACAGATGCTCCTCGACCTTCGCCCGTGCGACCCGCCGCCAGCCGCGGAAGTCCCGGATGGGCGAGGTGCCCCAGGCGAGCGGGAAGCGGAGCTCTTCCTTGAGGAGCGGGTGGAAGTCGGGGAGAGTGCCTTCCAGAGGGGCCGCCTCGGCGGCCCCCGCCCCCGTCCCCGCTCCCGTGAACAGGGCCGCCGCCCCCGCGCCCACCACGAAGGCGCGGCGCCCGACCCGGTCCCGGGCATCCGACGGTTCATCGGCGCGGGCCGCCGGGTCACGGGCAGCCATCGGGCCTCCAGTCCCGTAGGTACGTCCGCCGTGTGTGCGTCTCCGCCTCGGCCGCCGTGAGCTGGGGCCGGTTCTCCGGTACCGAGATCACCGCGCCGGGCCCGGAGTTGGCGTACTCGCGGAAGCGCATGGTCTGCCACGGGTAGGCGTCCCGCATGTTGGTGTAGGGGGTGACGGCGTCGATCCCGGCGCCGAGGCGGGTCTCGCGCACGGTCAGCATGGGCCAGGCGGTGGTCTCGTAGCTCGGCACCCAGGGCCGCGCGATCTTGTACGCGCCGTCCTCGGCCCCGGAGGTGATCCGGCCCCGGAGGGCGAGGAAGCCGTACGGATTGGCGCGGGCGGTCGACGGCGCGAAGACCATGCCCTTGGGGGTGAAGGCCACGTCCCGCTGGAGGGTGTGGAAGCGGCACCCCTCGAAGACGGCCGTGGCGCGCCCGAAGACGAAGTCCACGTCGCCCTCGATGTAGCAGTCCCGGTAGTACTGCCGGTCGAAGGCGGTCAGCGCGGTGGTGTCCGCGAAGAGCGTGTCCTGGTGGGCCAGCAGCCGTACGCGCTCGAAGTGCGACCGGTCGCCGGTGATGTACGCGGCGACGGCCTGGGTCCCCGTGATGTCGGGGTGGTCGGCGCGCAGCCAGTCGTTGGCGATGGTGAGGTCGCGTACGGTCAGCCCGGGCGCCGCCGAGGTGAAGGTGGCGGAGCCCGCGGTGCCGTATGTACCGCCCTCGGGCCGGGGTGTGCCGTTGGCGCGGTCGAAGACGATGACGGCGGCGCGCGGATCGCGGGACGCGCCGCGCAGGGTCAACTCCCCTTTGTCGGCAGGGATGTCGACGACCTCGCGATACGTCCCGGGGTGTACGACGATCGTCCACCCCGGGCCGTCCACGGCGTCCACGGCCGCCTGGACGGAGCCGCCGGGCCGGACGTGCAGGACCCGGCGGGTGTGGGCCGTCGCGGGGGTCGCGCCGGCGGCCATCAGGCCGCCGGCGATCCCGCTGAGCAGCGTGCGCCGACGCATCTCAGCATCCCTTCCACGGGGTCCAGTCACCGAGGTAGGCCTCGCGGGTGGCCGACTCGGCCTGTTCGTCGGTCAGTTGGGGCCGGTTCTCGGGGACGGGGACGAGGGCCCCCGGCCCGGTGTTGCGGTACTCGGCGAACCGCTGGTTCTGCCAGGGGAAGCTCGCCGACATGTTGGTGTACGGCTCGACCGCGTCGATCCCGGCGCCGAGGCGGGTCTCGCGCACGGTCAGCATGGGTCGGGCGGTGGTGTCGGAGCTGGGCACCCAGGGGCGGGCCAGCTTGTAGTAGCCGTCCGGGGCCTCGCTGGTGACCCGGCTGCCGGTGACCAGGTAGCCGAGCGGGTTGGCGCCCGCGGTGGAGGGCGCGAAGACGAAGCCGTAGGGCGCGGCGGCGAGGTCGGTGCGGTTCAGGGTGCGGAAGTGGCAGCGCTCGTAGACGGCGGTGGCCCGCCCGAAGACGAAGTCCACATCACCCTCGACATAGCAGTCCCGGTAGTACTGCCGGGCGAAGGTGGTGAGGGCCATGGAGTCGGCGTACAGGGTGTCCTGGTGCCCGAGGAACCGGCACCGGTGGAAGGCGGAACGGTCCCCCTGCACCTTGATGGCGACGGCCTGGGTGCCGGTGATCTCGGGATGGTCGGCGCGCAGCCAGTCGTTGGCGAAGGTGATGTCCCGGGCGGTGAAGCCGTCGGCCTGCACCAGCGTGGTGGCCGACCCGGTGGTGCCGTATGTGCCGCCGCCCGGCTTGGGGGTGCCGGCCGCGTTGTCGTAGACGACCACGACGTCACGCGCGTCGCCCGAGGCCCCGATCCAGGTCATCTCCGTACGGGCGACGCTCACGGCGACCGTCTCCCGGTAGACGCCGGGCGCGATGACGAGGGTGTACCCACTACCGCTCGCGGCGGTCACGGCGGCCTGGACGGTGGTGAAGTCACCGGCGCCGCGCGGGTCCACGTACAGGGTCCGCTCGGTGAGCCGGGCGGCCGGGGACCCGTACCGTCCGAAGGGAGACCGACCGTGCCCGGCATGGGCGGGCGAACCGGCCCCGAGGGCGACCGCCGCCCCCACACTCGCGACGACGAACGACCGTCTGCTGACCCCTGATGGCAACCCTCTCATCAGCAGACCTTTCCGACACCGGCGTGAGCCTTGACGATGCCCGGCACGGCACGCGGCGAGTCGACCTTGGGCCGCAGGGTGGGCGTCCACCCGGCGCCGGACTGCAGGGTCTCCGCGGGGATCTCGGCGTTGTGGACGGCGATGAGGTCGGTGAGCTTCCCGTTGACGTAGTTGTTCTCGGCGGTCAGCGGGGACTCGTTCCACTTCTTCAGGACCTTGCCGACCTTGGCGCCGGCCGGCAGCGAGATGGCGTTGTCGCTGGCGTACAGCTGCGAGGAGATGCCGACACCGAAGATGTAGTAGTCGGACTTCTGCTCCTCGGTCACCACGTAGTGGTTGTTGTAGACGTCGACCTGTCCGAACCGCACGCGCGGGGAGCGCTGGAGGATCCCCTCGAAGCGGTTGTGGTGCATGGTGACCTTGAGCTTGCCGGCGTCGATGGCGGCGAGACCGTCACCGTTCCCGATCAGCATGTTCTTGTCGTGGTTCTCGTAGCGGTTCCAGGACACGGTCACGTAGTTGGCGCCGCGCACGATGTCCGTCAGCCCGTCGTGCTGCTGGAAGACCTTGCCGAAGTAGACCGGCCGCTCGCTGTCGGGGTAGCGCCCGTCGGTGAACGTGTTGTGGTCGAGCCACACATGGTCGCTGCCGTAGACGACCACGGTGTCGTACTCGGAGTTCCAGTTGCCGGTGTGGTTGTCGTCGGTCGGGTCCCACTTGGGGAAGCAGTCGAGCGGAGCCTCGATGGTGAGGTTGCGCATGATGACGTTCGAGACGCCCTTGATCTGGATGCTGCCGCCGAGGATGCCGGATTTCTTGCCTACGCCGATGATGGTGGTGTTGCTGGGGATGTTGGCCTTGATCTCGGTGTCCTGCTTGGCCGCGGACGCGACCCGCGCGTCCTCCTGCGGACCCTTGGCGACCTCGTCGTTGCCGTAGACGGCCGGGTCGTAGTCCTTGAGGTACTGCTGGAGGTCGTAGCCGCCGGTGACGAAGGCCTCGCAGCCCTGGGAGACGGCGTCGATCATGCCCTTGACCTTGATGATCTTCGGCGCGTCTCCGCCGTCCTTCAGCGCGGCCTTGAACTCCGCCCAGGTGGTGACGGTGTAGACGTGCTCGGCGTCGGCCGCCGAGCCACCCGTGGTTCCGCCCTCCGCGGAGCCCCAGCCGTCACCGGCGCCGAGCACCTGACGACCGAGGTCGCGCGGCTGGGCGTGAGCGACGCCGGTACCGGTGACACCGAGGACGAGGGCGGTGCAGCCAAGAACGGATGTCATGACATGGGCATGCCAAAGAGAGCTACGCATGGGTGAAAGGGTTCCTTTCAAAGGAAGGGGGAGGGGAGCGCCCCTTTCAGGACGCGGGGCTGAGCCGAGACTGGGGGGGGAGCGACCAGCCGCATACGGCTCGCGGTGTGAAAACGGGCTCAGAGCGAAAGCGGCTACGCCTCGGGCCACGTGATCCAGGACTCGGGAATCGCCTCGTCCAACCGACGCACATCCCGCCGCGAGACGACCCGCCGCCGCAACAACTCGGTGGCGACCAGCCGGGCCACGGCGATCGCCCCCGGCGGGTTGAAGTGCGTGTTGTCCTGCTCGGTCTCGGTCCAGTTGAAGTACTTCTTGGTCTCCTCGACGCCGAGCCGCTGCCACAGGGCGATCGAGAGGGCCTGGATGTCGAGAAGAGCGACCTGCTCCTTCTCGGCGAGGGCCCGCATCGACGCCGGATAGTCACCGTGGGTCGGCTGAGCGACCCCGTCCGCGTCGAACTTTCTGCGCTCCACGGAGGTGGCGAGAACGGGCCGGGCACCCCGGGCCCGTGCCCCGTCGATGTACTGCCGCAGATAGTCCTGGTAGGTGGTCCAGGGCTCGGTGTACCGCGTGGGATCGGCGACCTTGGAGTCGTTGTGGCCGAACTGGATGAGGAGGAGGTCACCGGGCCGGATCGCGTCGAGGATGACGTCAAGTCGGCCCTCGTCGATGAAGCTCTTCGAACTCCGGCCGTTGACGGCATGGTTGGAGACGTTCAGCCCGGAGTGGAGGAAGAACGGGAGCGCCATCCCCCACCCGGTCTCGGGCGCGGCGGCGGCGTACTTCTGCGCGGCGGTGGAATCACCGGCGATGTAGAGGGTGCGCTCACGACGCGGGACGGCGGACGCGGTCCCGGAGGCGGCGACTACGAGCGGTACAGCGGCAACAGCCGCGGTGGTGACCTGTCTACGGGTGAGCGACACGTGCGGGTGCCTTTCTCAACAGGTGTAGGGGATATGACCGTGGTGCGGTGTCCTTCAGGAGGGGGTGGCACCCCCGCGCCCCAAAGGGGCGCGGGGCTGTCTCGATGTGCGGCTCCGCCGCGATGGGGGTCCCTCCCGCTCATGGGGGTCCCTCCCGCTCGAGCGAAGTCGAGAGTGGGGGAGAAGCCGAGAGTGGGGGAGCGACCAGCCACAGCGGACCGGCAGTTTGAATTCGGCTCCTAGCGGAGCGTCATCCCTTCTGCTCGTTCCACTCCTTCTGCGCCTCGTTCAACTGGTCGGCCAGCGAGTTCAAGAAGTCCTCCGCACTCATCTGCCCGTCCATCACCTTCTGGAAGGCCGGCTCGTTGTCGGCCTTGGAGATGGTGTTCCAGTCCGGCAGGTAGTACGGCAGTTGCACGATCGTCGTGGAACCGTCGGTCAGCGCGGCGGCAGCCAACTTCGTGGGTTCGGCCTTCGAGATCCACGCGTCCTTCGCGGCCTCGTTGTTGGCCGGCACCTGTCCCGCCGACTCGTTGAACTTCGAGTTCTCCTCGTGCGACACGGCGAACTCAATGAACTTCCAGGCCGCGTCCTTGTTCTTCGAACTCTTGAACATGCCGAGCCCGTCAACGGGGTTGGACACCTGGACCCGCTTGCCGGCGGAGCCGACCGGCTGCGGAATACCCCGGAACTTGTCGGTCCCGAACGCCTTCACATGGTCCTGGTACGACCCCAGGTTGTGGTTCAGCATTCCGATCGTGCCGGAGTCGAACTGCGCGACCATCTTGGTGAAGTCGTTGTTGAGATCGGCCGCCGGGGTGACCTTCTTGTAGAGGCCGACGTACTTCTCCAGGGCCGCCACGTTCTTCGGGTCGTTGACGGTGGTCTTCTCACCACTGGAGTCCCAGAACGAGGTGATGCCGGACTGCCCGTACATCGCGTCCAGCGCCTGGGCGATGGAACCGGCGCCACCGCGGATGGTGTAGCCGAACTCGTTCTTGTCCTTGTCGGTGAGCTTCTCGGCGGCGTCGTAGAACTTGTCCCAGGTGGTCGGCGCGTCGAGGCCGGCCGCCTTGAACAGGTCGGTGCGGTAGTAGAGGACGCCGTTGTTGGCGGAGGTCGGGATCGAGTACAGGGCGTCGCCACCGCCGGCGGACTTCAGCGACTCGACCATCGCCTCGTTCAGCTTGCCGTTGAGCGAGGACCCGGAGAGCCGGTCGTCCAGCGGCTCCAGCGCGCCCAGCGCGGCGAACCCGGCGGCCATGGCCGCGCCGACACCGCCGACGTCGGGCAGCCCGCCGCCCTGGATGGCGGTGTCGACCTTGGACTGGTACTCGGTCGCGGCGATCCCGACGTACTCGACCTTGATGTCCGGGTTGGCCTTCTCGAAGTCGGCGATGATCTCCTTCCAGATGTCGGTGCGGACACCGCCGTTGTTGTCCCAGAAGACGATTTTGCCCTTGCCGCTGCCCTCGGAGCCCTTGTCGCCACCGGCGCCGCTGCCGTCGTCACCGCAGGCGGTGGCGGTCAGGGCGAGAACGGATCCCAGGGCGACGGCCACGGCGGCACGCCTGCTTCTGCGCTTGCTGATCTTCATTGAACGGCTCTCTCTTCTGGATCCAACGAGGGTTATGAAGTTGTGGGGGGCTCACTCGGGGCCGCCGGGCGAACGGACCCGGCGACCGTGGACCTCAGCGACGGTGCCGGGCGGCCCGATGCGGCGCCCAACTGTCCGTCCCCGAAAGGTACTTGACGACCGTGTACGCATCCGCGTCCGCGTCCGCCAGCTGCGGCCGGTCGACGGTGACACCGGCCCCCGGCCCGTACGTGCGGTACTCCGTGAACCGCGCGTCCTTCCACGAGAAGCCGCTCATGTCGGTCCACGGCGACGACTTGATCGCGGCGGGCAACTCGGTGTCCCGGAACAGCACCTGGGCGATGGCGTTCGGCTCGCCACCGGGGTGCCAGGGCCGGCCCAGGTGGTAGGTCCCGGCGGGCGCGTCGCTGATCACCCTCGACCCGGTGATCAGGAAGCCGTACGGGTTGTCCTTCCAGGTCGACGCGGCCGTGATGTAGCCGTTGTTCGTGGTCGAACCCCGGCTGAGCGCCTTGATCACGGACCGCTCGATGACCGTGGTCGCACGTCCGTAGATGAAGTCGACATCGCCCTCGATGTACGAGTCGCGGATGTAGACCCGGCTGATGGCGTCCAGCCGGGGGCTGTCGGTCATCAACGTGTCCTGGTTGCCCAGGAAGGCGGTGTCCTCGAAGACGATCCGGTCGCCGACCGTCTTCATGGCGAGGGCCTGCTCGCCGTTCAGCTCGTGCGCGGCCTCGTCGAAGTCGTTGCTGAAGGTGAGGTTGCGGGCCGTCACGTCGTTCGCGGCGATCCGTACCGTCGCGCTGCCGTTGGAGCCGCCGTACGCGGCGGGCGTGTCGTAGACGATGACGGTGTCGGCGCGGTCCTGTCCAGTCCCCTGCAGCACCAGGTTCGACCTGCCCGCCGGGATACGGACCTGCTCACGGTACGTGCCGGGCGCGATCCGGATGGTGACCGTGCCGTCGTTGCCGTCGGGCACGGCGTCCACGGCGGCCTGGACGGTCGCGTACGAGCCCGGAACGTCGAGCACCGTATTGGTGCCGATCCGCTTCTGCGGCCCGGAGAAGCGCGTGACCAGCGCGGGTACGGCAGCGGCCGGGTCGAGCCGGTAGTCGTAGAGGTCCCTCGGCTCGAAGGCCGTGCCCCAAGCGTCCTGTCGCCCGCTGACGTTCTTCAGGATGGACCCGCGCTGCACCAACTCGGCGGTGGCGTCGGCCTGATAGGGGTGCTGGACACCGTCGTAGTAGCTGTTCTCGATGACCATCCTGGTCCTGCCGCGCGCCCAGTTCCCGTACGTCCACACGGGGTCGCCGTCGGCCACCTGTGCCGAGACGTAGTTGTTGTAGAGGTGCGCGTAGGCGCAGTTGTCGGCGGACGGGTTGCGCTGTTTGGTGCCGGTGAACCAGTTGTGGTCGATGGTGATCTCAGTCCGGACGTTGGTCGTCCAGCCGATCCCGAACGCCTTGTTGTGGTTCTTGAACTGGTTGTACGAGACGGTGACGTACCGGCTGTCCTTACGGATGTCGAGCAGTCCGTCGCCCATGTGCTCGAAGCGGTTGTGGTCGATCCAGACGTGGTCGACGGTGTCCATCTGGATCGCGTCGAAGTCGGTGGTCTTGCCGTCCCAGTCGCCCTCGACGTAGGAGTCGCGGATCGTCAGATTGCGGATGATGACATTGCTGGTGCCGGGGTTGAGATGCAGTTCCCCGTGGACGATCTCGCCGGTGTCTCCGACGCCGATGATCGTCTTGTTCGAGGTCACCACGATGTCCGAGCCGAAGGGCTCCACGTCGATCGCCCCTTTGACCCGGATGACGTACGGCTCCGCGGCGGACGCGTACCTCACCAGGGACGCCTGGTCGGTGACCGTCACCACCTTCCCGCCGGCGCCACCGGTGGTACCGCCGTCGAGCGAGGCGAAGCCATGGGGTTCGTCGCTCCAGCCGCCGGGCGCCCGCACGGCGGTCTCGGGCGCGGCCTCGGCCGGGGCGATGGCTCCCAGCCCCAGCGAGGCCACCAGAGCGGCGACCGTGACCAGGGCCCGGCCGATGCCGGGTCTCGGACCCGGCGGTTCCGACTCCGGCAAGCGCTTGCTACGGAGGTGCGTCATTGCGGCTCCCAACAGGCGTACATGGTCGATCAGGCGTACGTGATCGAGCTACGGGTGGTCGATCTACGAGCGGACGATCCGGAACTGCGTGAACGTGGCCGCCCCGGCGTGTCCCCCGCCGGTGGGCGCGACCCCGAAGAGGCCGAGCAGGGCGCCGACCCAGCGCCAGGGGGTGGCGGCGAAGACCTGCCCCGAGGGCTTCCACCCCTCCCCCACGTCGTACGAGAAACGGCAGCGCGCCCCCGCGCCGGTCTCGATCCGCAGCCGAGCCCGTCCCCCGGGCGCCGGACGCGGATGGTCGGCGTCCCGCTCGCGCTCGGCGACGGTCTCGGCGAACCGGTGGACGAGGTGCACGGTCCCGTCGGTGCCCCGCTGCAACCCGATCCAGCTGAAGGCGTCCCCGAGCACCGCGAGCCCCGCCCGCGCCCCCGGCTCCTCACTGTCGAGCCGTAGCTCCACCTCGACGACGGCCGGGACGCCCGGCAGCCGCTGAGTGAGGACGTTGGGCAGTTTCCGCAGGTCGTGGGCGTCCACGTGACGTACGCACGTCAGGCGCAGCCCGTCCCCCGAGTGGTGGGTGGCCCAGCCGTCCTGCGGGTTGGCGGTCCACTGCCACTGGCGTCCGAAGCGGCCACCGGGGAAGTCGTCGTCGGTGGCGGGCGCGGCGAGCGGCTGCGCGGGCAGCGCCGGCTTGGTGTGGACGGCGACGGGGGCGCCCTCGTCGCCGAGCACGGGCCAGCTTCCCCCACTCTCGGCTTCGCTCGAGCGGGAGGTGCCCCCAGCGCCCCAGCGCATCGGCTGGAGGTGGACGACCCGCCCGTACGCCCCCTTCTGCTGGAAGTGCAGGAACCAGTCCTCCCCTGCCGCCGTACGCACCCAGCCGCCCTGGTGGGGGCCGTTCACCTCGGTGTCGTGCTGCTCCAGGACGATCCGCTCCTCGTACGGACCGAAGAACTCGCGGGAGCGGAAGACGCCCTGCCAGCCGGTCTCCACTCCCCCGGCGGGCGCGAAGATCCAGAACCAGCCGTCGTGGCGGTAGAGCTTGGGGCCCTCCAGCGTGAACCAGCCGGGGAGCCGGTCCGCGTCGACGATCACCTTGCCCGAGTCGAGCAGTCCGGTGCCGTCGGGGCGCATCCGGTGCCCGGTGAGCCGGTTCTTGATCCCGGAGCGGGACTTGGCCCAGGCGTGCACGAGGTACGCCTCGCCGGTCTCCTCGTCCCACAGCGGGCACGGGTCGATGAGCCCCTTGCCCTCCTTGACCAGATGCGGGCGGGTCCACGGTCCCCTGATTCCGGGGGCGTTGACCTGGTAGATGCCGTGGTCGGGGTCGCCCCAGAAGATCCAGAACCGGTCGTCGAAGTGCCGTAGCGAGGGCGCCCAGACGCCGCAGTCGTGGCGCGGGACCCTGAACTCGGCTGCCGGTTCGAGGAGTTCGAGGGCGTGGCCGACGAGCGTCCAGTTGACCAGGTCCCGGGAGTGGAGCAGGGGAAGACCCGGGACCCGGCCGAAACTGGAGGCGGTCAGGTAGTAGTCGTCGCCGACGCGGAGCACGTCCGGGTCGGACCAGTCGGCGTCGAGCACCGGGTTGCGGTAGGTGCCGTCGCCCTGGTCGGCGGAGAAGGCGGGGGCGCCGGCGGTACTGCCGGACGCACCGGGCGCGGCGGACGCACCGGGCGCGGTGGACGTGCCGGGCGCGGCGGACGTGCCGGGCGCGGCGGACGTGCCGGGCGCGGCGGTCGTACCGGATGTCGCGGTCACGGGCTCACCGCCTTGCGGACCAGGGCCGCCGCCTCGTCCCGGTCGAGGGTGCCGTCGGCGACGACGGTGACGACGCGGCGTACGACGGTCTCGTCGGGCTCGACGGCCAGGCGCTCGGTGTGGGCGAGGGAGGAGCCGACACCCGGGTATTCGTCGGCGCGGACGAACCAGGGGTCGCGTCGGGTGGTGTCCGTGGCCCCGGCGAAGACGAGGGTCCAGGAGGCGCCGGCGAGGGCGAGCCAGTCGGCGCGGGCGCCGTGGCACTCGGCCTCGCCCTCCGCGTCGGCGGTGAAGACGCGGGGCGCCTCGGCCTCCTTGCGGGCCCGCCAGAAGAAGCCGCCGTACGCGGCGCCGGGGCGGCCGTTGGTGGCGGGGCTGCCGATGGTCACCCGGGCGCCGGTGATGTTGGTGAGGGAGAAGGTGAAGTCCAACGCCCAGGCGGAGTCGGTGAGTTCGGTGGCGGCGACGGTACGGCGTTCGCGCAGCAGCTCGGCGGCGTCGGCGACCCAGCGCAGTTCCTCGACGAAGCCGTCGGGGTCGCGCAGCTGGTAGCTCGTGTGGCGCTGGGAGCCGTGGTTGTCGAGCTCGGTGGGGCCCTGATCGCGGACGTAGGTGCGTCCGCCCCAGAAGTTGTGCCCCTCGACGTCGGGAACGGCGACACCGACGCCGAGGTGGTGCGGATGGTCGGCGGGGCTCAGCTCGGTGACCGCCGTACCGGACAGGGTGGTGACCGGATGCAGATAGGGGCGCGGGGAGAGCCGGGCCGGCAGTTCGGGCCGGGTGATGTACCGGCCGACCGGGCGGCCCGCCACACGCAGGACCAGGGAGTCGTTGGTCGTCATCACGTGCTCACCTCTTTCGCTGGTCGGGGGAGCGCCCAGGGGGCGCCCAGCTCGGAGTAGAGGGCGAGGTTGTCCGCCGAGGCGGCGACCAGGCCGTCGATGCCGTCGACGATCCGGCGGTCCTCCTCGGGCAGCCGATGCCAGGCGTCCGCGGGCAGCTCGATCGGGTCCGGGGCGACACGGATGGCCTCGACGACCTTCATGAAGGCGCCGGTCATGTCCGGCGGGACCAGCAGGTCGGTGCCGTCGACGAGATGATCGACGAGGTTCTCCAGCAGGTCGGTGCGGCCGTACTCGATCTCCTCCGGGCCGTGTCCGGCGCGCTGGACGAGCACGCGGTCCTGCTTGTACCAGAAGGTGATCCGGCCGCTGGTGCCGTGCACGACGACGTACGGGTCGTCCGGGTCGGCGGCGCACAGCGTGGCGGCGACGGTGATCCGGCCGCCGTCGGCGGTGGTGACGCGGACGCAGGAGGTGTCGTCGGACTCGATGTCGTTGGCGCGCAGCAGTTCGGTCTCGATGGTGGTGACGTCCTCGGCGCGGGTGGCGTCGCCGAGCGCGAGCCCGGTGGCGACGGCGTGCGCGAGGGGGTTGGTGAGCGCCCCGTCGATGACGTCGACGCCGTTCAGGCGCCGCTTTCCGGCCCAGGGCGCACGCCGGTAGTACGACTCGGCGCGGGCCCAGGCCCCGGCGCCGCCGATGCCGACGACCTCGCCGACCATGCCCTCGGCGATCATCCGCCGGATCGCGGGCACGGCGTGCGAGCCCAGCGACTGGAAGCCGATCTGGCAGACGACCCCGGCCTCGGCGACCCCGTCCGCCATCCGCCGGAACTCGGCGTACGACGGCGCCGGGGGCTTCTCCAGCAGGAGGTGCACGCCCCGCTCGGCCGCCGTGAGCGCCAGGTCGGTGTGGGTGGGGATGGGGGTGCAGATGACGGCGACGGCGGCGCCGGTCGAGTCGAGGAGCGCGCCGAAGTCGGCGGACTGCTCGGGGCTGCCGAGACCGTCGGGGATCTCGTCCGCGCCGAGCGGGGTCAGCTCGCAGATCCCGGCGAGCCGCACGATCCCCTTGTCCGCCAGGCGGCGGATGTTCTCCAGGTGCCAGCGGCCGTGGCCCCGGGCGCCCGCGAGGACGAGGGGAAGCGGAATCTGGTGGTCGGTGGTCTTCATCGGATCCTCCCGGCGCCCGCGCCGCGTGCCACCTCTCGGTCGGCCCGCTCGGCGCTGTCGATCTTTTGGTGCAGGGTAGGCGCCCAGCCGACGTCCGCCGTGAGATCACGCTCGCTGCCGGAGTTGTAGGCGTTGTAGATGGCCAGCAGATCCACCGGATAGCCGTTGAAGAGGGTGCCCGTCTGGTGCAGGGCGGTGCCGTTCCAGCTCTTCACCAGGTCGGCGACCTCGACATGTCCGGGGGTGGTGAACGCGTTGTTCTCGGCGTACACGGCGGACTCGGTGGAGACGCCGACGGAGTAGCGGTAGTCGTGGGCGTCGGCCGGTGCGGAAATCACATATCGGTTGTTGTAGAGGTGCACCTGCCCGAAGCGGACGCGTGGTGCCCGCTGGACGACGCCGGTGAACTCGTTGTGGTGCAGGGTCACCCGGAGCCTGCCCCGGTCGCCGGTGGCGGTGTCACCGTTGCCGATGAGGATCGCCTTGTCGTGGTCGGCGAAGCGGCTCCAGGAGACGGTGACCAGGTCGGAGGCGTTGGTGATGTCGAGCAGGCCGTCGTGGCGGAGGTAGTTGCGGCCGAAGTACGTCGGCTCGTCCTCGTCGGGGTGACCCTTGTCGGACATGGTCACGTGGTCGATCCAGACGTGGCTCGCGCCGCGCAGCCAGATGTTGTCGTACGCGGTCTTCCAGTCGCCGAGGCCGCCGGTGTTGGGCTGCCACACGGGGAAGCAGTCGTAGGCGTCGCGGAGTTCGAGGTTACGGACGATCACGTTGTCCGCGCCCTTGAGCTGGAGGCTGGCGCCCTTCAGGACCGCGCCCCTCAGGCCGACGATCGTGGTGTTGGAGCCGACGGCCAGCTCGATCCGCTCCGCCTGCCGGGCGGCCGACGCCTTGCGGGCCTCCTCCTGGGGGCCGCTGGGCTTGGCGGAGCCCCAGGTGCGCGGGTCGTACGCGGCCAGGTACTTCCGGACGTCGTAGCCGTCGGTGGCGTAGTCGTCGCAGTCGAGCTCGTCGCCGTCGTCGCCGGTGTTGGCGTCGATGGTCCCCGCGATCCGGATGATCTTCGGGGTGGCGCTGCCCCCGTCGAGGGCGCGGACCAGCTCACCTCGGGTGCGTACGGTGAAGACATGGGCGTCGTCGGCGGTGGAACCCCCCGTGGTCCCACCGTCGGCCGCGGCCCAGCCGTCGTCCGCCGCGAGCGTGTCCCGGCTGATGTCCCGGGACTCGGCCCCGGCCGGGGTGGTGAGCGCGAGGCCCAACACCCCTGCCAGGGTGGCCAGTTGAAGGACTCGTATCGGCAGTCTCATCCCTTCACCGCCCCCGCGCTGAAGCCCGTGATCAGCCACTTCTGGATGAAGGCGAAGACGATGACGACCGGTACGGCCGCGATGATGCCGCCGGCCGCCAGCGCGCCCAGGTCGACGCTGTCGGCGCTGAGCAGGGTGTTGAGGCCGACGGGGATGGTCTGCTTGGCCTGGTTGTTGAGGAACATCAGGGCGAACAGGAAGTGGTTCCAGGAGTGCACGAAGGCGAAGGAACCGACCGCGATCAGCCCGGGCCGCAGCAGCGGCAGCACGACCACCCGGAAGGCGGTGAACCGGTTGCAGCCGTCGACCCAGGCCGCCTCCTCCAGGGAGTACGGCACGTTCTTGATGAAGTTGCTGATCAGGATGATCGACAGCGGCAGCTGGAACACCGTCTCGGCGAGGATGACACTGCCGAGGGAGTTGATCATCCGCAGCTCGGCGAAGATCTGGAACAGCGGTACGAGGAGCAGCGCGCCCGGCACGAACTGGGAGCACAGCAGCGCCAGCATGAACCCGCGCTTGATCTTGAAGTCGAAGCGGGCGAGGGCGTAGCCGCCGGCCAGGGCGACGATCGTGGTCATCACCAGGGTGGCGACACCGACGAGCACGCTGTTCTGGAAGTAGATGCCGAAGGACCGCTCGTTCCACACCTTCTCGAAGTGCTCGAAGGTGAGGGGCCACGGCACGAGCGAGGTCGAGCCGGGCTCGCGGAGCGCGAAGAGCAGGATCCAGTAGAAGGGGACGAGGGTGAAGACGAGGTAGATCGACAGGGGCAGGTAGATCTGCCAGCGCGGTACCTCGTCCCAGGCCCGGCGCTGTCCCCGCGGTCGCTGCGGCGGCTCCTCGGCCGTGGGCGCGGGCGTCACCGGTACGGTCCTCTCGGCGTCCTTGGTGATCACTTGGACTCGCCTCCGAACTTGCTCAGCCGCAGATAGACCATCGAGCAGAAGAGCAGGATCACGAACGCGACCGTGGTCAGGGCGGACGCGTAGCCGAAGTTGTGGGCGTCGACCGAGGTGTTGGCGATGTAGAGCGGGAGGGTCGTGGTCTCACCCGCCGGTCCGCCACCCGTCAGGGTGTAGAGCAGGTCGACGTTGTTGAACTCCCACACCGCGCGCAGCAGCGTGGAGAGGATGATCGCGTCCTTCAGATGCGGCAGCGTGATGTGGATGAACTGCCGGATCCGGCTGGCGCCGTCGACCTCGGCGGCCTCGTACAGGTCCTTCGAGATGGACTGGAGGTCGGCGAGGATGAGGATCGCGAAGAAGGGGACACCGCGCCACAGATCGGCGACGACCGCCGCCGGGAAGACGGTGGAGGTGTCGGAGAGCCAGCTGGTGCCGTACTCACCGATGCCCAGGTCGGCGAGGTAGCGGGTGATGCCGGTCTGGGAGTTGTAGAGCAGCACCCAGATGGCGGAGGTGAGGACGCCGGAGACGGCCCAGGGCGAGAAGACCAGGGCGCGGCCGAGTGCTCGCCCGACAAACGTTTGGTTGACGATCAGCGCGAGCGCCAGGCCGAACAGCAACTGCAGCCCGACCTCGACGACCACCCACTTGGCGCTGAAGACCAGCGTGTCCCAGAACAGCGGGTCCTCGGTGAAGGCGTGGACGAAGTTGTCGAAGCCGGCGAAGCCGTTCCGCCAGGGCTTGGTGGGGTTGTAGTGCTGCAGGCTGTAGTAGAAGACGTTGATGACCGGGTAGGCGATGAAGCCCAGCATGAGCAGGGCGGCCGGGGCGATCAGCAGGTACGGCAGCCTGCGCGGGGTCGCGGAGGCACGGCGCGCACGGCTCCGCCGGGGTGGCGCGGGGGGTTTCGCCACGGCTGCGGCTTGGGCCATGACTGGGGCTCCGTTTCTGGTACGTCGTGGTGCGTCGTGGTACAGGAAGCGCTTTCTCGATGTGCAGAGGGGGTGGTTCGCGGTACGGGGTGCGGCTTGCTGTGCGATGGCGTCTGCGGGTGCGTGGGGGCTTGTCGCGCCCACGCGGCGGAGCCGCATGTTCGATACAGCCCCGCGCCCCTGAAAAACCCGGGGCCCAGGTAGGTCAAGTCGTCACCCGGCGTACGGGTCCGGAACCTTGCCCGGTCTGGCCAGGAACTCGAAGTCGCAGCCGGTGTCCGCCTGGGTGATCTGCTCGTTGTAGAGCGCGCCGTAGCCGCGCTCGTACCGTGTGGGCGGCGGGGTCCACTCCGCCCGGCGGCGCTCCAACTCCTCGTCGTCCACGTTGAGTCGCAGAGTGCGCGCCTCGACGTCGAGGGTGATGGAGTCCCCCGTGCGCACCAGGGCGAGGGGCCCGCCGATGTACGACTCCGGTGCCACATGCAGCACACAGGCGCCGTAACTGGTGCCGCTCATCCGGGCGTCGGAGATCCGCACCATGTCCCGTACGCCCTGCTTCAGCAGATGGTCGGGGATGGGCAGCATCCCGTACTCGGGCATGCCCGGACCGCCCTTGGGGCCGGCGTTGCGGAGCACCAGGACGCTGTCGGCGGTGATGCCGAGCGACGGGTCGTTGATGGTCCGCTGCATGGTCTTGTAGTCGTCGAAGACGACCGCCGTACCGGTGTGCCTGAGCAGGTGCGGCTCGGCGGCGATGTGCTTGATGACCGCGCCGTCCGGGCAGAGGTTGCCGCGCAGTACGGCGACCCCGCCCTCGGCCGCGACCGGGTTGTCGCGGGTGCGGATGACGTCGTCGTTGTGGACGAGCGCGCCGTCGAGCTGCTCGCGCAGGGTGTCGTACGAGACGGTCGGCCGGTCGAGGTGCAGCAGGTCGGTGATCCGGGAGAGGAACCCGGGGAGGCCTCCGGCGAAGTGGAAGTCCTCCATCAGGTAGGTCTGTCCGCCGGGCCGGACGTTGGCCAGCACCGGCACGGTACGGGCGATGCGGTCGAAGTCGTCGAGGGTGAGCTTGACGCCCGCGCGGCCGGCCATGGCGATGAGATGGATGACGGCGTTGGTGGAGCCGCCGAGGCCGAGGACGGTGGTGACCGCGTCCTCGAAGGCCTCCGGGGTGAGGATGTCGGTCAGCTTGCGGTCCTTGTGGACCAGTTCGACGATCCTGAGTCCCGCCGCGGCGGCCATGCGGTCGTGTCCCGAGTCGACGGCCGGGATGCTGGACGCGCCGGGGACGGTGACGCCGAGCGCCTCGGCGGCTGCGGTGAGCGTGGAGGCCGTACCCATCGTCATGCAGTGGCCCGGCGAGCGCGCGAGTCCGCTCTCCAGTTCGTGCATCTCGCAGTCGCCGATGAGCCCGGCGCGTTTGTCGTCCCAGTACTTCCACATGTCGGTGCCGGAGCCGAGGACCTCGTTGCGCCAGTGGCCCGGCAGCATGGGCCCGGCCGGCACGAACACGGTCGGCAGGTCGACGCTGGCCGCGCCCATGAGGAGGGCGGGCGTGGACTTGTCGCAGCCGCCCATCAGGACGGCACCGTCGACCGGGTACGACCGCAGCAGTTCCTCGGTCTCCATCGCGAGCATGTTGCGGTAGAGCATCGGGGTCGGCTTCTGGAAGGTCTCGGAGAGGGTCGAGACCGGGAACTCCAGCGGGAAGCCGCCCGCCTGCCACACGCCCCGCTTGACCGCCTGCGCGCGATCGCGGAGGTGGACATGACATGGGTTGATGTCCGACCAGGTGTTGAGGATCGCGATGACGGGCTTGCCCAGGTGCTCCTCGGGGAGATAGCCGAGCTGGCGGGTGCGGGCGCGATGGCTGAACGACCTCAGCCCGTCAGTGCCGTACCACTGGTGGCTGCGCAGCTCCTCGGGACGCTTCCCGGACTCGCTCCTGCTCTCTCTCATGTCGTGCTCGGTGTTCGTCATATGGACCACCCGGCGGCTATGGCGGCGACCTCCGCGCGCTCGTCCTCGGGCAGCTCCTTGCTGGGCGCCCGGACGTCCCGGCGGCAGAGGCCGAGTGAGGCGAGGGCCTCCTTGACGACGGTCACGTTGTTGGCGGAGCCGTTCGCGGCGCGCAGCTCCTCGAAGCGGCGGATCTGCTCCCAGACCTTCATGGCGGCCGGGAAGTCACCCGATCGAAGCGCTTCGATCATGTTCAGCGAAACGGCCGGGGCGACGTTCACCAGCCCCGACGTGAAGCCGGTGGCACCGGCCGAGAAGTACGAGGGCGCGTACGGCTCCGCGAGCCCGGCCACCCACACGAAGCGGTCGAGCCCCGCGTCACGGGCGAAGGCGGCGAAGCGGGCCGCGTCCGGGACGGCGTACTTGACGCCGATCACGTTCGGGCAGGCGTCGGCGAGTTCGGCGAGGCGGGCGCCGGTGAGCTGCGCGTTGCGGATGTAGGGCACCACCCCCAGCTCGGGCACGGCCTCGGCGATGGCCCGGTGGTAGTCGACCCAGCCGCTCTGCGAGACATACGGGTGAACGGGCTGATGGACCATCACCATCTGGGCGCCGACCGCGCGGGCGTGCTCGGCGGAGGCGATCGCGGTCGGCACGTCGTGTCCGACGCCGACCAGGATCACGGCCCGGTCACCGACCTCGTCCATGGTCAACTCGGTGACCAGCCGCCGCTCTTCGGGGGTCAGCGCGTAGAACTCGCCGGTGTTGCCGTTCGGGGTGAGGGTGGTGATCCCTCCGTCGAGCAGCCGACGCAGCAGGGCCCTGTGGGCGCCCTGGTCGACGGTGCCGTCCCCGGCGAACGGAGTCACCGGGATGGCCACCACGTCGGCCAGGGCCGCCCGTTGGGTCTCGAACGTCACGCTGCTCATGGATGACCTTCCTCTTCGAGGACTTCGCCAGGCCTGTGGGCGGTCGGCGGCTTCTCGGACGCCGCTTTCCCGCCGGGCCTCGTGGACTCCGGGACTTGCTGGGCCTACTCGTTCTCGCGGGCCTCGGGAAAGGCCCGCTCGACGAAGGAGGCGATGTGCGCGTGCAGTGCGGCGGCGGCGCCGTCGGCGTCACCGTCGAGGGCGAGCCGCAGGATCTCCCGGTGCTCGGCGGCCTCCCGCTCCCAGGAGGGGTGGGCCGCCCAGGCGACAGCCGAGACCAGGGCGGCCTGGTCGCGCACCTCGTCGAGCATCCGGCCGAGCAGCGGGTTGCCGCAGGGCATGTACAGGGCACGGTGGAACTCCCGATTGGCCAGCGACCGTTCGGCGGTGTCCGTCGCCGCGTCGGCCCTGGTCAGCGCCTCGCTCGCCGCCTCCCAGGAGGCGCCGAGCCGCACCGAGCGCCGCAGCGCCTCCGGTTCGAGGAGCAGCCGTACGTCATAGACCTCGTGTGCCATGTCCGCGTCCACCATGCGCACCGTGACGCCCTTGTACTGGCTCATCACGACGAGCCCGGTGCCGGCCAGCGTCTTCAACGCCTCGCGCACGGGCGTCTTGGACACGCCGAACTGCGCGGCCAGCTCGGTCTCGACCAGGGCCTGACCGGGCGTCAACTGCCCGGTGAGGATGCGGTGCTTGATCCCCTCCAGCACGAACTGCGTG
The DNA here is from genome assembly GCF_000317595.1 of Streptomyces ipomoeae 91-03. Classification (GTDB taxonomy): domain Bacteria; phylum Actinomycetota; class Actinomycetes; order Streptomycetales; family Streptomycetaceae; genus Streptomyces; species Streptomyces ipomoeae. The sequence continues at coordinate 35,261 of NZ_AEJC01000551.1, forward strand.
CGGGACGGGATCGGCGTGGGCACAGAGGTCATGCGCGGCCTCTCGGTGTCACGGAGATCCCAGGTACCCAAGAGACCCCAGGTGGCGGTATCTCACGTATCCGATCTCACATATCGCGTCTCATATATGACGTACGAAGTACGACGCGTTGAAGGTAGGAGGGGAGCCGTGTTTCGTCAATGCTTCTGGCAAAAGAATGTGTGGTTGCCGTCACACGATCTTGGTGTCACCCTCACGTGCGCTCTCGGTGGACCCGCCGAAGACCACGGCCGCGCGCCCGGTCGCCCCCTCCGGGGTGAGCGTGGGCCCCACGTGGGTGATCAGAAGCCGGCCGGCACCCTTGGCGTACATACCGGCCTCCTCGGGCGTGAGATGCACCCGGGGTTCGCCTTCGCGATGCGCGTCGACGTCCGCCTCGCACAGGAACAGGTCGGCACCGCCCGCGAGTCGACCGAGCGCCTCGCACGGTCCGCTGTCTCCCGAGTACGCGAACACCCTCCCCTGGCACTCGGCGCGCAGCCCGTACGCCTCCACGTCGTGGACGACGGCGCGTGCGGTGAGGCTGAGGTTCCAGTGCCGGACGGTATGGCCGTCGTACAGCGGTCGGAAGTCGAACACACCGTTCAGGAACGTCTCGTCCGACCGCCCGAAGAACCCCGCGAGGCGCCGGGCGCAGTCACCGGGGGCGTACACGGGGATGGGCGCCGGGAGGGTGAGCCCGCCGTACGCGAACCCGTAGAAGGCGGCCACCAGATCCGCGCAGTGGTCCGCGTGCAGATGCGATGTCCAGATCGCCGTGAGCCTCGTCGGATCCGTGTGCCGCTGCAACTCGGCGAACGTCCCGAACCCCGCGTCCACCCATATCTCGGCGCCCCCGCCGCGCAGCAGATAGCCGGAGGAGGGCCGGCCCGGACCAGGGTGCGGGGAGGCGGTGCCGAGGACGGTGAGGCTGAGGGGCATATGGGGGAGCGTACGGACGCGGCCCCACGGCCGCTCCCCGTTTACGACTCCTTGTTCCGCGTTGCAGCACCTTGGATCTTCTTGTCGCCTTGGATCTTGCTGTCACACCGGTTTTTGCCGCCAACCGGTCAGGAGGCTGGACGTGGGAGGGCGTTCATTGCCGTAGCCCCGGATGCCGTCGTCGTCTACGTTGCGGGAGTGGATCTCTTCTCACGGTCGTGGGCGGCGCTGCGCGCGGCGGTCGCCGGGCTTCAGGACGCGGACTTCGCGCGGCCCTCCGGTTGCACCGGCTGGCTCGTACGGGACCTGGTGTGCCACCTGGTCATCGACGCGCAGGACGTCCTGATCACGCTGGTGACCCCGGCCGACGCGGAGCCGACTCGGGACGCGGTGACGTATTGGAAGGTGACCGACACACCGCCGACCGGTGACGACCCCCTCGACGCGCTGATCGTGCGACTGGCCGCCGCGTACGAGGAGCCGTGGCTGCTCAAGTTCCACCTGGACGACGTCGGCTCCGCCGCCGGCCGCGCCGCCGAACTCGCCGACCCAGCCCTCCGGGTGACCACCCAGGACATGGTCCTCACCGCGGGCGACTACCTCTCCGCGTACGTCCTGGAGTGGACGCTGCACCACCTGGACCTGATCGCACATCTGCCACATGCGGCGGGGCCACCGGCGGAGGCGCTGGCCCGGTCTCGCGAGATGCTGGAGGAGATCGTGGGGGTCGCGTTCCCGGCGACGTTCTCCGACGAGGACGTTCTGCTGGTGGGAACGGGGCGGCGTGCGCCAACCGACGCCGAGAGGGCCGAGTTGGGCGGGTTGAGCGCAAGACTCCCGCTCGTCCTCGGATGATTTCGGCAGCCTTGACCCGACCATCAAGTCAGGCAGGCCCGACTTGATGCCTGACCCTTCTCCCGACTCATCGGCCCATCGGATCCCGGATTCCGTACCTCGTACCTCGTACCTCGCCGCCGGGCCAGAAGTCTCACCCCGTCCAGGCATCCTGCCTTCCGCAGGAGCGGCCGGTTACCGGTGAGGGGTGTACCGCCAGTACATCGCTCCCGTGGCGTGCGGGACGTACGGTCGAGCTGTGGACAACCGTGAAGAGGTCCGCGAGTTCCTCGCCTCGCGGCGAGCCGGAATCACCCCGGAACGGGCCGGCCTGCCCACCGGCTCCCGGCGCCGCGTCCCGGGTCTACGCAGGATCGAGGTCGCCGCCCTGGCCGACATGAGCGTCGAGTACTACGCCAAACTCGAACGCGGCAACCTCGCCGGCGTCTCCCCGGCCGTCCTCGAAGCCGTCGCCCGTGCCCTCCAGCTGGACGACGCCGAACGCGCCCACCTCCTGCATCTGGCCCGAGCCGCTGACGGCTCCGACACCCTCGTCCGCCCCCGACGCCGCACCAGCCGGCAGTGGCCCCCGCACCGCGGCCTGCGGTGGACCCTGGACGCGATCGCCGCCGGGCCGCTTCGTCCGCAACGGCCGCATGGACTGCTCGCCGCCACCAGCTCGCCGCGCTTCTACGCCGACGTCTACGCCACGCCCCCACCAGGCGAACTCGCCCGCTTCAACTTCCTCGACCCGCCTCCCGCCGCTTCTACCCGACTGGGACACCTTCGCAGACGTCGCCATCTTCGCACCGAAGCCGGCCGCGACCCCACGACAAGGACGTGCACGACCTGATCGGCGAACTGTCCACCCGCAGTGAGGAGTTCCGCACCCGCTGGGGCGCCCACAATGTCCGCCACCACGGCACCGGGACCAAACGGTTCCACCACTCGGCCGTCGGCGAACTCACCCTCGCCTACGAGGGCCTGGACATGGCCGCCGAACCCGGCATCACCCTCACCATCTACACAGCCGAACCCGGCTCGCCCTCCGAAGAACGACTGCGCCTGCTCGCCTCCTGGGCCGCCACCCAGGAGGCCCACGCCCCCATTCCTAAGGCATCCGCCCGATCCCCTCCCCGGGGCCTTAGCTCCACGATCACCAGGCATGACATGGATGATGACGCGTGTTCTGGGGAACCGCGACGCGGGGTTGTTCCTGGCCGGGGTCGTGGTGTCGGGGTTCGGCTCGTCGGCGATGTGGCTGGTGGCGGGGGTGTGGGTCAAGGACCTCACGGGGTCGGACGCGCTGGCGGCGTTGTGTACGTTCGCGCTGTGGGCCCCGATGGTGGCAGGCCCACTGCTGGGCACCCTCGCGGACCGTCCCCGCCGCCGTTCCCTCCTCATCGGCACCGACCTCGGCCTGGCCGCCCTCCTCCTCACCCTCTTCGCCGTGGACGAGCCGGGCGACCTGTGGCTCCTGTACGCGGTCCTCCTGACCTACGGCGCCATCGGCGTCGTCCAGGACGCGGCCGAGTCGGCGCTCGTCACCGCCGCCGTCGACACATCACTCCTCGGTGACTTCAACGGCTTCCGCATGACGGCCAACGAGGGCATGAAACTGGTCGCCCCGCCGGCAGGGGCGGGCCTCTACGCGGCGTACGGCGGCGCGACCGTGGCGCTGCTCGACGCGGTGACGTTCGCGATGGCGGCGGGGTTGTACGGGCTGCTGCGGGTACGGGAGGCGGTACCGACCGTGGCCGGAGCGAGCGGGACGCCGACGGCGCCCGAACCGTCCCCGTCCCCGCGCCCGAGTCGGCGCACCCGCACAGCCGAAGGCGCCCGCCACCTCTTCGGGCACCCCCGCCTGCGCCCCCTCGTCCTGGCCGGCGGCGCGACCATGCTGCTCTCCGGCATCAACGGCGCGCTGATCTACGCGGTGGTCGAGTCCCTGGGCCACTCCCCCACGTACACCGGCGTCCTCTACGTGGCCCAGGGCATCGGCTCGATCGTCATAGGCCTGGCCACGGGCCCCCTGCTGCGCCGACTCGGCGAACTCCCCTTCGCGGCCTACGGCATGGCCCTGACCGGAGCAGCCGTGGCACTCCGCGCGATCCCCGACGACACGCTCGCCCTCGCGTGCAGCGCCGCGATCGGCCTCGGTCTGCCCTGCGCCCTGACCGCCGCCCTCACCCTCGTCCAACGGGAAACGCCACCCGACCTGCTGGGCCGCGTGACCGCCACCGCCCACACCCTGCTGTTCGCCCCGACCGCGGTGGGCATGGCGATCGGCGCGGCATTGGTCGAACTGGTGGACATCCGGCTGTTGTTGGTGGCGGTGGGAGCGGTATGCCTCCCGCCGGCCGTATGCCTGGCGGTCCCTGTCCGGCGGAACATGTGACCGACGGCTCTGGCTCTGGGGGCAGATCCCCTACCCATGGCCGCGGCCGATCAGCGGTCCTCGGTCCAGGCGAACAGCGACGACTCCGCCGAACAGCCGGCGTGGCGTCGGCTGACCGCCCAGCACGCCGATCGCCGGCGTGAAGGACGGGTACGTGGCCAGGTTCTCCTGGGCCCCGTAAGGGGCGCGAGGAACTGCGCGATCAACCGCACACCACCCGTACCCGCACCACAACGCCATCCTCCCGAGCCAGTAGGCGGCTCCAGGGGCGCGGCCCCTGGCGGTCGGGCGGGGTCGAAGGGGCGGCGGGGGCGAGAAAGCCCTACGGCACCACCACGATCTTGCGCCCCACCCCCGCCGCGAACTGCTCCAGCGCCCGCGGATACCGCTCCAGCGGCACCCGGTCGCTGATGAAGATCTCCGGATCCAGTACCCCGTTCGCGAACAGCTCCGCCGCCCGCTCGAAGCTGTGCAGCACCGCCATGGAACCGGTGATGGTGATCTCCTGGTTGTAGATGCGGTACGGGTCGATCGTGACCCGGGTCGCATAGTCCGCCACCCCGAACTGCAGGAACGTACCGGCCTTGGCCACCCGGCCGAGGCCGTCCTGGATGGCCGCCGCGTTCCCGGTCGCGTCCACGACCACGTCCCACCCCTGAGGGCGATCCAGCTCGTCGGGGTTCGCGGCGGACGCCGAGACACCCAGCCGCCGGGCGGTCTCCAGACGGGACGGGTTGACGTCCACGACGTCCACGCCGGCCGCCCCCGTCCGCTTGGCCAGCTCCAGCATCATCAGGCCCATCGTCCCGGAGCCGTAGATCAGCACATGGGCGCCCAGGCGGGAGCGGAGGACGTCGTACCCCCGTACCGCGCACGACAGCGGCTCCACCAGCGCCGCGTCCGCCGTGCGGATGTGCTCGGGGAGGCGTACGCAGTTGGCCACCGGCGCGACCGCGTACTGGGCCGCGCCACCCGCCGTGGTGACGCCGATGGCGGCCCAGCGTTCGCAGAGGTTGTTGTGGCCCGTCCGGCAGTAGCGGCACTCGTAGCAGTACAACGACGGGTCCACCGCCACCTGGTCGCCGACGGACACCTCGGTGACCTCGGCCCCCACCCCCACCACCTCGCCCGCGAACTCGTGCCCCGGCACGATCGGCAGCTTCGGCGCGAACTCGCCCTGGAGGATGTGCAGATCGGTGCCGCACAGGCCGCACGCGGCGACCTCGACGACGACCTCGCGGGGGCCCGGTGTCGGGTCCGGGACCTCGGCGACGACGGCCTTGCCCACGGACTCGATGACGGCGGCCTTCATTTCACGGCTCCCAACGACAGGCCCTGGACCAGCTTGTCCTGGGCGGCGAACCCCGCGGCGAGCACCGGCAGGGAGATGACGAGCGACGCGGCGCACACCTTCGCCAGGAACAGGCCCTGGCTGGTGATGAAGCCGGTCAGGAAGACGGGGGCCGTCTCGGCGACGACGCCCGTGAGCACTCGGGCGAACAGCAGTTCGTTCCAGCTGAAGATGAAGCAGATCAAGGCCGTCGCGGCTATGCCGGGGGCCGCGATGGGGGCCACCACGCGCGCCAGCACCGTCGGCAGGCGCGCGCCGTCGAGCTGTGCGGCCTCGATCACCGCCACCGGGACCTCCGCGAGGAAGGACTGCATCATCCAGACGGCGATCGGCAGGTTCATGGAGGTGTAGAGGACGACCAGCAGCCAGATGTTGTCGAGGAGGCCGGCGTTCTTCGCGAAGAGGTAGATGGGGAGCAGGCCCGCCACCACCGGCAGCATCTTCGTGGAGAGGAAGAAGAACAGGACGTCCGTCCACTTCCGTACCGGGCGGATCGACAGGGCGTACGCCGCCGGGAGGGCCAGCAGCAGCACGAGCAGGGTCGAGGCGAGGGACGCGACCGTCGAGTTGATGAGGGCGGGCCAGGGGCCGGCGCCGCCGTCCACGCCGAAGAACTCGCGGTAGCCGTCCAGGGTCAACGCGGCCGTGAAGGACGGCGGGTTGGTCGCCGCGTCCGACTCGGAGTGGAAGGACGTCAGTGTCATCCAGGCGATGGGGAGGAAGAACAGCAGCCCGGCCAGCCAGGCGGCCACCCCGAGCCCCGCGCCCCGGGCCCTGCGCGAGCGGGGACCGGCCCCGGCTTCCGCGCGAGCTCCGGATCCGGAACCGGACCCGGCCTCTGCTTCGGACCGTACGCGTACCGTCGTGTCGCTCATCCCCGCGACACCTCCTCGCGGAACAGTGACGACACCACGCGGAGCGCGAACGTCGCGATGATGATCGAGCCGATGACGACCAGGACGCCGGCCGCCGAGGCGAGCCCGTTCTCATGGGCCTGGTAGAAGGTCTGGTAGACGGTGTACGGGAGGTTCGCCGTGCCGAGTCCACCGGATGTGATCGTGAAGACGGCGTCGAAGTTCTGGACGATGTAGATCGAGCCCAGCAGCGCGCCCAGTTCCAGATAGCGGCGCAGATGCGGGAGCGTCAGATGGCGGAAGATCTGCCAGTCGCTCGCGCCGTCCACCCTCGCCGCCTCGATCTGCTGATGGTCCCGGGACTGCAGTCCGGCCAGCAGGATCAGCATCATGAACGGCGTCCACTGCCACACCAGGGAGGCCTCGACCGCGAGCAGCGGGGTCTCGGAGATCCAGTCCGGCTGGGGGCCGCCGACGTAGTGCGACAGGCCGTTGAACAGGCCGTATTCGGGGTTGTAGAGGACGTGTTTCCAGAGGAGGGCGGCGGCGACCGGGACGACCAGGAAGGGGGCGATGAGGAGGGTGCGGACGATGCCCCGGCCGCGGAACCTCCGGTCGAGCAGCAGGGCCAGCGCCAGCCCCAGGACCAGGCTGGCCAGGACCACGGCGACCGTCAGCAGGATCGTCGTCCACACCGAGCGCCGCAGATCGGGGTCGGTGAGGACCTCGCCGTAGTTGGCGAGACCGGCGAAGTCGCGGGCGTCGGGGTAGAGGGAGTTCCAGTCGAAGAGGGAGATCACCAGCGTGGCCACGAACGGGAGCTGGGTCACGGCGATCATGAAGATCAGGGCGGGCAGGAGCGGGGCGCGGGTGGCCCAGGCGCGCAGTCGGGCGTTCGGTGTGCCGTCCGTGCGTACGGGGGTCGCCGTTGTCGGCGCTGTCGTCGTCGCGGTCATCGGCCCTCGTACTCCTCGGAGATCTGCTCGGCGAGCGCTTGCGATTTCTTCAGGGCCGACTCGACGGACTGGCGTCCGGCGATGGCCGCGCTGATCTCCAGGGAGACCTTGGTGCCGAGATCGGTGAACTCGGGGATGCCGACGAACTGGATGCCGGGCGCGGGCCGCGGCTGCACACCGGGGTCGGTGGGCCGGGCGCCCTCGATGGCCTCCCGGGTCATCTCCTGGAAGGCGGCGGCCTCTTTGACGTACGCGGGGTTCGTGTACGTCGACTCCCGTTTGCCGGCGGGCACGTTGGACCAGCCGATCCGGTCGCCGACCAACTGCTCGTACTGCTTGCCGGAGGCCCAGGAGACGAACTTCCAGGCCTTGTCGGGGTTCCGGGAGGCCTTCTGGATGCCCCAGGCCCAGGTGTAGAGCCAGCCGGAGGACTCGGTCTTCTCGACCGGTGCCGGTACGTAGCCGATCTTTCCCTTCACCGGGGAGTCGGCCGCCTCCAGGGAACCGGCCGCGGAGGTGGCGTCGTACCACATGGCGACCTTGCCCTGGGTCATGTTGTTCAGGCACTCGGCGAACCCGGACTGGGCGGCGCCGGACTCGCCGTGTTCGCGGACGAGGTCGACGTAGAACTTGGTGGCCTTCTCGAACTCGGGTGAGTTCAGTCGGGCCTTCCAGTCCTTGTCGAACCAGGTGCCGCCGAAGGTGTTGACGACGGTGGTGAGCGGGGCCATCACCTCGCCCCAGCCGGGCAGTCCGCGCAGACAGATGCCCTTCATGCCCGACTCGGCGCCGTCCGCCTTCGCGGCGAGGTCGGCGACCTGCTGCCAGGTGGGGTGCTCGGGCATGGTGAGCCCCTGCTCGGCGAAGACGTCCTTGCGGTACATCAGGAAGGACGACTCGCCGTAGAACGGCTGTCCGTAGAGCTTGCCGTCGTCGCCGGTCAGGGACTGGCGCATCGGCTTGAGGATGTCCTGCTGGTCGAACGCCGTGTCCTTGGCGACGTACGAGTCCATCTCCTCCAGCCAGCCGTTCCTGGCGTAGATGGGGATCTCGTAGTTGCTCAGCGTCGCCACGTCGTACTGGCCCGCCTGGTTGGCGAAGTCCTGGCTGATCTTGTCGCGGACGTCGTTCTCCGGCAGGACGGTGAAGTTCACCTTGATGCCGGTCTCTTGGGTGAAGTGGGCTGCCGTGAGCTTCTGCAGCTCCTGCATCTGCGGGTTGTTGACCATCAACACGTTGATGGAGTCGCCGCCGGATCCCGCCCCGCCCGCTCCGGTCCAGCAGCCGGAGAGAAGCGGGGCGAGCAGCGTCCCTGCGGCGACCGCGATCAGTACGGTGCGCGGCCTCCGTCGGCTCGGGGTTCGCATGGATCGCTCCTGGACGTATAGGGAGATAAGGGGCACGGGAGGGGTAGGGGATGCCTTGAGGAGGGGATGAGTTGGATTTCCGGACTCGGTGGGTTTGTTTTTCGGACTCGTTCTTCAGACCTGCTCTTCAGACCTGTTCTCCAGGTCTGTTCTCCAGGTCTGTTCTCCAGGTCTGTTCTCCAGGTCTGTTTCTCAGACCCGGATGACCTGGGGCCCCAGCAATGAATATCGGTGGGCCTCCGCCGTGGGCAGCAGCGTGCTGGTGACGATCGCCTCCAGCTCGCCGACCCCGGCGAACCGGCAGAAGCTGACCGCGCCGAACTTGGTGTGGACGCCGGCGAAGACGGTGCGCCGGGAGGCGCGGATGGCCTGGGCCTTGACCTCGCTGACCGCCGGGTCGGGGGTGGTGAGCCCATGGTCGCGGGTGATGCCGTTGGCGCCGATGTAGGCCAGGTCGATGACGAAGCCGGCGAGCATCTTCGTCGTCCAGTGGTCGACGGTGGCGAGGGTGCCGGGCCGCACCCGGCCGCCGAGCAGCAGCACGGTGGTGTTGCCGGCCTCCGCGAGCGCGCCCGCGGTGGCGAGGGAGGCGGTGACCACGGTCAGCGGCCGGTCACGGGGCAGCGCCTCGGCGATGAGCTGCGGGGTGAAGCCCTCGTCGACGAAGACCGTCTCGGCGTCCCCGAGCAGTTCGGCCGCCGCGGCGGCGATACGACGCTTCTCGGGGACATGACTGGTCGCACGGAAGGCGAGCGTCGTCTCGAATCCGGCGCTCTCCACGGGATACGCCCCGCCGTGCGTACGGCGGACCAGCCCGTGGTCCTCCAGGGCGCGCAGATCACGCCGCACGGTCTCCTTCGCCACGCCCAGTTCGACGGCGAGTTCGGCGACGTCGACCGAGCCCGTACGGCGGGCGGCCCTGACGATCTCGCGCTGCCTTTCTTCCGCGCTCATGGCCGACACCTGCTCTCCCTCGCCGTAGTGCTGCCCGTTCGGGCCCGCTGGAGGCCTCGGGGGAAGTTCTACAGCGGGTGCGCCGCGCCGACCAGGTCTGTTGCGCATCCGATGCTGCCCGTCCATGCCCGTTTCACGAGGCCCTCGCCCGTCGCGGACCTGGGGCGGAGGTGGGATCGGGCACCGCGCGTGCCCGAACACGGGGG